>NZ_JADKYQ010000007.1:0-372003 GCF_015354395.1 Micromonospora sp. ANENR4 | reverse complement strand
GCCGACGAGGGCGGGGTCGGGTCAGGACTGCGCAGATCCTGGTAGGAAGTGGGTCAGGGGCGGACGGCGGGGACCGGGGGCATCGGCCAGTGGGGGCGGTCGGCGTCGCGGAGGGCGGCCGAGCGTACCGCCGCCAACTGCCGCTCCACCTCGGCGAACTGGTCCGGCGCGAGCGGGCCCCGAGCCAGCGCGGCCGCGTTCTCCTCGACCTGGGCGACGGTACGGGCACCGGGGATCGGCACGGCCCGGTCGCTGCGCGCCCAGATCCACCCGATCGCCCCCTGCGCGAGGGTGCGCCCGTCGGCGGTCAGCGCGTCGCGGACGGCGGCGACCCGGCGCAGCCACTCCGGGGCGGGCCGGCCGCTGCGGAACCACTCCAGCCAGGTCGGCCCGAGTCCGCGTACGTCGTCGCGGGGCAGCGTGGACTCCGGCGTGTACTTGCCGGTGAGCAGTCCCATCCCGAGCGGCCCTCGGGCCAGGCCGGCGAGGTCGTGCTTGTCGCAGGCGTCGAGCATGGCCGGGGCGTCCCGCAGCACCGACAGCGCGTGCTGCACGGCGGCGGCACCGCGGGCGACCTGCGCGAACGCGGCGGCCCGGTCGGCCCGGTCGGTGCTCCACCCGTACGACCGGATCAGGCCGGCGCCGACCAGGTCGTCGAGCGTGCCGATGAGTGCCTCGGCCCGGGGCAGCGGCAGGTCGCCCAGGTGCAGCTGATAGAGGTCGATGCGGTCGGTGCCCAGCCGGCGCAGCGAGTCGGTCACCGCCCGGCGTAGGTAGTGCGGTGAGGCGTTCTCGCCGGTGGCCTGCCGGGTGCGTTCGTCGAACGTGTAGCCGAACTTCGTCGCGATCACCGCCTCGTCGCGCCGGCCGGCCAGCGCCCGCCCCAGCACCCGCTCGCCGTGCCCGGCGCCGTACGTGTCGGCGGTGTCGAACAACGTGACGCCCAGGTCGAGCGCGCGGCGGATCGCGCGTACCGACTCGTGGTCGTCGACCCGGCCCCAGCCCAGCGGGCGGGCGCCCTCGGCCCACGGGCCGCCGATCGCCCAGCACCCCATGCCGAGGGCGCTCACCTCGATGCCGCTGCGCCCCAACTGTCGCTTGTCGACTGCCACCGCCGCATCCTGTCATCTCCCCGGCGACCGCGGGCCGGTTCGTGGCCGAAGAGTCCGGCCGCGATCACGCCGCGTGACGCCAGGCGGCGAACAGTCGCGGTGAACGCGATATGCCTGAGAGTCACGAATATGCCTCTGAGGCATATCGGTGCGAGGCGTCCCTTCGATCCGGCCTCCGACGCAGAAGGCCGCCCGGCGAGCCGTCAGCGGGCGTAGGCCAGCAGCACCGGCTCGTCCTGGCCCGACCAGGTGCCGGTGAGCCCGCCGGAGCCCGGCACCTCGGCCGGCACGGGCCGCCGGACCACCGCCAGCTCGACGTCCCCGACCCGGACCACCGTCACGCCGCCGTCACCCGAGCCGGTCGAAACCGGACCGGTCGGCACCGGGCGGCCGGTACGGCTGCCGGTCAGCCTCATGCTCGCCGGGCGCACCTCGCGCTTCCCGTCGACCTCGAAGTACTCCTCGGCCTGCCCGGCGTCGGCGAGCACGGCGGCGGCCAGCAGCGGTGGGTACACCGGGTCGCCGCAGGCGTCGTACACCCAGCGGCGGCCGAGCACCGAGTGCTCGACGAGGCCCACGAAGAAGTCGTCCGCCCCGGCCAGCGGCGCGCCCCGGTAGGTCAGCGGCACCTGGAGCACCGGGCCGTCACCGGCGCGCACGAGCAGCGTCTCGACGCCCACCTCGCCGGCCGGGTCGTCGAACCGGTACGCCGCGACCCGGCTGACCTCCGCGCCCGCCTCGCCGGCGAACCAGGACCGGCCGGGCAGCCAGGGTACGAGCAACTCCAGTTTCGAGGGGCGCAGTTCCGCGCGGTGCAGGAGAGCCATGCGCAAGATCGTACTGTCGGGGCGGGCCCCCGTCAGGCCGCCGACCACGCCTTGGCGAGCAGTTCCCGGGTGTCGGCGAGCAGTTGTGGCAGCACCTTGGTCCGGCCGATCACCGGCATGAAGTTGGCGTCGCCGCCCCAGCGCGGCACCACGTGCTGGTGCAGGTGCGCGGCGATGCCCGCGCCGGCCACGCCGCCCTGGTTCATGCCCAGGTTGAAGCCGTGCGCGCTGGAGACGTGCCGGACCACCCGCATGGCGGCCTTGGTGAACGCGGCCAGCTCGACCGTCTCCGGCTCGTCCAGCTCGGTGTAGTCGGCCACGTGCCGGTAGGGGCAGACGAGCAGGTGCCCGGGGTTGTACGGGTAGAGGTTGAGCACCGCGAACACGTGCTCGCCCCGGGCCACCACCAGGGACTCCTCCGGCGGCAGGCCGGGCGCGAGGCAGAACGGGCAGCCGGCCGGCTTCTCGTATCCGCCCTCGGGCCGGTCCTCGCCGGAGATGTAGGTCATCCGGTGCGGCGTCCAGAGCCGGTCCAGCCCGTCCGCCAGACCGTTGTCGCCGCCGTACCCGGTGTCCCGCTCCGCCCCTGTCACACAGGCGATCCTACGATCCGGCCCGCTCGGCGGCAGGACCGGCGTTGGTACGCGACTCCACCACCTCGCGGACGTGCGCGACCGCCTCGTCGATCGGCACGCCGTTGCGCTGCGAGCCGTCCCGGTAGCGGAACGAGACGGTGCCGGCGGCCACGTCGTCGTCCCCGGCGATCACCATGAACGGGATCTTCTGCTGCTGCGCGTTGCGGATCTTCTTCTGCATCCGGTCGTCGCCCAGGTCCACCTCGGCCCGGACGCCGTGCCGGCGCAGCGTCGCGGCGAAGTCGACCAGGTAGTCGCCGTGCTCCTCGCGGATCGGGATGCCGACCACCTGCACCGGCGCCAGCCAGGCCGGGAACGCGCCCGCGTAGTGCTCGGTGAGCACGCCGATGAACCGCTCGATCGACCCGAACTTGGCGCAGTGGATCATCACCGGCTGCTGCCGGGTGCCGTCGGCGGCCTGGTACTCCAGCCCGAAGCCCTTCGGCTGGTTGAAGTCGTACTGGATGGTCGACATCTGCCAGGTGCGGCCGATCGCGTCCTTGGCCTGCACGGAGATCTTCGGGCCGTAGAACGCCGCGCCGCCCGGGTCCGGCACCAGCTCAAGGCCGGTCTCCAGCGCGCACTGCTCCAGCACGGCGGTGGCGGTCGCCCAGTCGGAGTCGGAGCCGACGAACTTGTCCGGCTTCGACTCGTCGCGGGTCGACAGCTCCAGGTAGAAGTCGTCGATGCCGAAGTCGCGCAGCAGGCTGAGCACGAAGCCGAGCAGGTGCTTGATCTCGGCCGGCGCCTGCTCCTTCGTGCAGTAGGAGTGCGAGTCGTCCTGGGTGAAGCCGCGCACCCGGGTCAGGCCGTGGATCACGCCCGACTTCTCGTACCGGTAGACCGACCCGAACTCGAACAGCCGCAGCGGCAACTGCCGGTAGGACCGCCCGCGCGACCGGTAGATCAGGTTGTGCATCGGGCAGTTCATGGCCTTGAGGTAGTAGTCGCTGCCCTCCATCTCCATCGGCGGGAACATCGTGTCCTTGTAGTAGGGCAGGTGTCCCGAGGTGTGGAAGAGACCTTCCTTGGAGATGTGCGGCGTGCCGACGTAGTCGAAGCCCTCCTCGATGTGGCGCGCCCGGACGTAGTCCTCCATCACCCGCTTGAGCACGCCGCCCTTGGGGTGGAAGACCGGCAGGCCGGACCCGATCTCGTCGGGGAAGCTGAACAGGTCGAGGTCCGCGCCGAGTTTGCGGTGGTCGCGGCGGGCGGCCTCCTCCAACAGCTTCAGGTACGCCTTGAGCTCGTCCCGGGTCGGCCACGCGGTGCCGTACACGCGCTGCAGCTGCGGGTTCTTCTCCGACCCGCGCCAGTACGCGGCGGCCGAGCGCATCAGCTTGAACGCGCCGATCAGCCGGGTGTTCGGCAGGTGCGGGCCCCGGCACAGGTCCGACCAGCAGACCTTGTCCTCGTTCGCGGCGAGGTTGTCGTAGATGGTCAGCTCGCCGCCGCCCACCTCCATCACCTCGGAGGAGTCCAGCCCTTCCCCCTTGACCTCGATCAGCTCCAGCTTGTACGGCTCGGCGGCCAGTTCGGACCGCGCCTCGTCCAGGTCGGCGAACCGGCGGCGGCGGAACCGCTGGCCGGACTTGACGATCTCCTGCATGCGCTTCTCGAGCTTGGTCAGGTCGTCCGGCTGGAACGGCTTGTCCACGCCGAAGTCGTAGTAGAAGCCGTTCTCGATCGGCGGGCCGATGCCGAGCTTGGCGTCCGGGAAGACGTCCTGCACGGCCTGGGCCAGCACGTGGGCGGTGGAGTGGCGCAGCACGTTCAGCCCGTCCGGGCTGTCCAGCGTGACCGGCTCGACCGCGACCTCCTCGGCCGGGCGCCAGTCCAGGTCGCGCAGCTGGCCCTGCGGATCGCGGACCACCACGATCGCCTTCGGCCCGCTCATCGGCAGGCCGGCCGCGGCCACCGCGTCGGCCGCCGTGGTCCCGGCGGCGACGACGACGGGGTCGGCCACGACGGGGGTACGGGGTGCGGACACGGTGACTCCTGTCGTCGACGGTACGGAAGGGCCGGTGACCGGCCCCTGCGATGCTATCGGTCGCCCGGACCCGGACCGCCGCCGACGCCGGTGCCCGCCTCCGGCGAGTTCCCTGCCGGGTTGAACCTTTTCGCCCCGCCGCCCGAACTACCAGGTGGGGCCGGAGCCGGTACCGGCCCCAGCCGAGAAGGATGGGGACGACCATGAGGATGACCCGTCAGGGCCGGTGGGCGGCGGCGCTGCTGGCGGCGGTACTCGCCGGGGCGGTGGGCTGGCCCGCCGCGGCGAACGCGGCCGGGGTGACCGTCACGACCTCGCCCGCCCAGGTACGCCAGGGCGACGCGATCGAACTGTCCGTGCTGGTGCCGGCGGACAGGCCCGGCACCCGGACCACCCGGATCGAGCTGACCATGCCCGCGGACGCCCCGATCGGCGAGGTGTACCCGCTGTCGGTGCCGGACTGGGCGCCCACCATCACCACCCGCACGCTCGACCAGCCGGTCCCCGGCATGCACGCGGCCGAACTGAACCAGGTGACCCACGCGGTGAGCTGGCTGCGGATGCCCGGCACCGGCACCGGGGCGGCCCGGCTGCCGCTGGGCATGGGACCGATGCCCGCCACCGACCGGCTCACGTTCACCGTGACGCAGACGTACGACGACGGCACTGTGGTCCGGTGGGCGGACCCGGCGGGTGGCCCGCACCCCGCGCCGACGGTCGACCTGCTGCCGCCGCTGCCGGGCACCGTGACGCACGACGGCGCTTCCGGAGCGGGCGGCGCCGGGCACGGCGGGCACGGCGCGCCGGGCGCACCCGGCGGGGCGCAGGGCGGCGCGCAGGGCGGCACGGCACCGGCGGCCGGGGCTGCCGACGACGGGCCGAGCGCGGACCTGCTGCTCGGCGGCGGCCTGCTCGCCGGGCTGGCCGGTGGCGCGGCGATCGGCTGGCTGCTCAGTCGCCGCCGGCGCGACACCATGACCCTGCCGCCCGACGGCAGCCCTACCCCGGACGACAGCCTTTCCCCCGACGCGCCCGCCGCCACCGAGCGTCCGGACGCGGACAACCGCTCCGACTCCCCCGAGCGTGCCCCCGCTCCCGCCGCCGACACCCCGGCACCCGACTCGTCCCGCAGCAGGCCCGCACCCGATTCGCCCCACGGCGGCTCGGAACCGCATTCGTCCAGCGGAGACCCGGCACCGGATTCCCCGGATTCGAGGAGCGCCGCGGACCCCCTCGGCGAGCCCGTCCCCGCTGGTGGTGCACGCCGGAGCGCATGATCGACTCCACTTCGCCGAGGTGGCTGCATCCCACCCCCGCCGACCCCGCCACCTCCCCGAGCTGGCGCGTGCCGGTCGAAACGAACGGAAGTACGGGCGGTCAGGCGGGGGCGGTCAGCCAGCCGGGGAGCGGCTCGCGGGCGGTCAGCCAGCTCTCCGGCACGCCGCCCGGCGCGCCCACCCCGGTGTACGCGGCCACGATCCCGCCCACGATCGCGGCGGTGGTGTCCACGTCGCCGCCCGCCTCGACGCAGACGCGGATCGCGGCGGGGTAGTCGTGCAGCAGCGTGGCGGCGACCCAGAGCGTGAACGGCACGGTGTCCTGCGCGGTGACCCGGGAGCCGTTGCCGAGCGCGTCGACCGCCGCGGCGGCGGAGTGACCGAGCAGCGCGGCGGCCCGGCGTACCCCGCGGTGCACCTCACCGGCCGGGTCGAGCGTCCCGGCGACGGCGGTGAGCAGCCGGGCCGGGTCGGGCCGCCCGCCGTCGAGGCAGGCGCGGGCGGCGAGCGAGGCGGCCACCGCGACTGCCACCGCACCGGCGACGCCCTCCGGGTGGGCGTGTGTCACCTCGGCGGAGGCGCGGGCCTGCCCGGCGGCGCGGCGGGTGGAGTCGGCGTGCCAGGCGCCGAGCGGCGCGACGCGCATCGCGGCGCCGTTGCCGCAGGAGCCCTGCCCGTCGAACGCGGACGCGGCGGCCACCGGCCAGGGCGTGCCGGTGCGGATCAGCCGCAGCACCGTCACCGCGCCCGGCCCGTACCCCCGGTACGGCTCGCAGCGCTGCGCGAACGCCAGCGCCAGCCGGTCCCGGTCGATGCGGCCGCCGGCGGCCAGCTCGGCCACCACCGAGCACGCCATCTCGGTGTCGTCGGTCCACTCCCAGGGTGGTTCGGGCAGCCGCCCGGCGGCGAGGTCGTCCGGGTGCCGGCCGGGGACGAAGAACTGGGAGCCGAGGGCGTCGCCCACCGACAGGCCGGCCAGCGCGTCGCGGGCGAGCGTGAGGCGGGTGTCGGGGAAGAGCGTGAACGTCATCGCCGTCCCAGCTTGCCCGCTTCCCCGGACCGCCGCAACGCGACCGGCTTGCCACGCCGAGTACGGTGCTGACGTGGCAACCGTCCTGCTGGTCGAAGACGACCACGTCGTGCGCGGCGCCATGCTGCGGTCGCTGACCGACCGGGGGCACGCGGTGCACGCCGTCGGCACCGCGCTGGACGCGCTGCGCCGGGTCGCCGCGGAGACACCGGACCTGGTGGTGCTCGACCTCGGTCTGCCCGACCTGGACGGCTCGGACGCGCTGCGCATGCTGCGCGGCATCACCGACGTGCCGATCATCATCGCCACCGCCCGGGACGACGAGCAGTCGGTGGTGCGGCTGCTGCGCGCCGGCGCGGACGACTACATGGTCAAGCCGTTCACCGGGGCGCACCTGGACGCCCGGATCACCACTGTGCTGCGCCGGGCCGGCCGGGCCAGCCGTACCGTCGCGCCGGCCGTGCACACGGTCGGCGGCCTGCGCGTCGACGTGGGCGAGCGCAGCGCGGTGCTGGACGGGGAGGCGCTGGCGCTGACCCGTAAGGAATTCGACCTGCTGGCGTATCTCGCCGCGCGTCCCGGCCGGGTAGTGTCCCGGCGGGAACTCTTGGAGGAGGTATGGCGGCAGCCATCGGTCGGCGAGGACCAGACCATCGACGTTCACCTGTACTGGCTCCGCCGCAAAATGGGCGAGTCCGCGGCGAAGCCGCGTTACCTGCGCACCGTGCGGGGGGTCGGCTTCCGGCTGGTGGCGCCGGACTGAGGTTCAGCCTCGCCGGGCTCACCGCGGGGCTGTGCGGCCTGATCGCGCTCGCCTTCCTCATCCCGCTCGGGCTGACCCTCGCCGACCGGACCCGGGAGGCGGAGCTGGCCGACGCCGCCCGCCGGGCCGCGCTGGTGACCGGCGCGCTCGCGGTCAGCACCGACACCGCGACGATCGAACGGGCGGTGGCCGCCGCGGCCGGTGACGATCCGGCCATGCGCCCGGTCGTGCACGGCATCGGCGCGGACGAGTCCGCCGGTCGCGCCGACCCGCGGGTGCTCGCCGAGGCGGCCGCGCGGCGGCAGTCGGTGGTGACCGAGGTGGACGGCGGGGTGCTGCGGCTGGACCCGGTGGTGCTCGGTGACCGGGTCGCCGTGGTGGAGGTGTTCGTCCCCGACGAAGTGCTCGACTCCGGGGGCGGCGGGCGGTGGCTGCTGCTGTTCGCGATCGGCCTGGCGCTTGTCGGCGCGGCGGTCGCCGTGGTCGACCGGGTGGCGGCACGGGCCGTGGACGCCACCGGCGATCTGGTCAAGGCGGCGCTCGCGGTGGGCGACGGCGAGCTGGGGGTACGGGTCGAGCCGACCGGCCCGCGTGAGCTGGCCGAGGCCGGGCACGCGTTCAACCGGATGACGGAACGGCTGGTGGCGCTGCGTGCCGACGAGCACGAGCTGGTCGCCGACCTGTCGCACCGGCTGCGTACGCCGCTGACCGCGCTGCGGCTGGACGCCGAGGCGCTGGAGTCCGACGACACGAGCATCGGCACGTTCAGCGAGGCGGAGCTGGACCGGCGACGCGGCATCCGGCGGATCCGGCAGGCGATCGTCACGCTGGAGGGCGAGGTCGACCAGCTCATCAAGACGACCCGCAAGGCGGTCGCCCAGGAGTCGGCGCCGGCGTCGTGCGACGTGAGCGAGGTGGTCCGGGACCGGATGGTCTTCTGGTCGGCGCTGGCCGGGGACCAGAACCGGCCGCACCGGGTGGTCGGGGCGCAGTTCCGCATCCCGGCGCCGGTGCCCCGCGCCGAACTGGCCGCCGCGCTGGACGCGGTGATCGGCAACGTGTTCCGGTACACGCCGCAGGGCACCGCGTTCGAGGTGGCGGTGAGCCGCCGGGACGGCTGGGTGGCGATCCGCATCGACGACGCCGGGCCGGGCATCGCCGACCCGGACCGGGCGCTGCGCCGGGGTGAGAGCGACAAGGGCTCGACCGGGCTCGGGCTGGACATCGCCAAGCGGGTCGCGTTGCAGGCGAACGGTTCGGTGAGCATCGACCGGGCCCGGCTCGGCGGGGCGAGCGTGGTGATGCTGCTGGCCGACCCGGACGCGGCACCCCGGCAGGTGAACCGGTTCGGGCTGGTCGGGCGGATGGCCCGGGAGGCCCGTGAGCCGCGTGCCGGGCGGCGCTGGCCGCGCCCGCGCTGACCCGTGGCTGTGTACGGGCGCAAGTTCTCCTTAAAGGTGGTTTAACGACGGCCGGAAAACCGGCGTGAACTGCCAGGATCGCTGACAGAACCCATCAGTTCCGTCGGCCGGGACGCCCCGTAAGACCTTCCGGCCGACGGATCATGCGCGCGGCGGGAGTCCGGTCCCCCCACACCTCGCTCCCGTCGCGCGCGCTCTCCCGTCGATCCCGGGCGCGAGGTGACCGTCATGCCACCGGCCGTCAGTCGTCTGCTCCGCTGGGCCGCCGTCATCGGCCTGGGCATCGCGCTCACACTCGCGGTCTGGCAGGACCCGGTGCTCGCGCACGGGCCCGTCCGGCCCGCGCCCGCCGCTCCCGGTCCCACCGTCGCGCTCACCGTGCTCGCGCTGTCCGCGATGCTGCTGACCGCGCGGCGCCGGCCGCCCCGGGGATCCCGGCGGCCGGCACCGGTACGGCCGCTCAGCGTGCCGCGCTCCCCAGGTACGCGTCGATCTCGGCGGTGATCCGGGCCTGCTCGGCCGGCGTCAGGAACGCGGCGGCCACGGCGTCGCGGGCCAGCGCGGCGACCCCGTCGGGGCCGAGCCGCAGCAGCCGGGCGGCCACCGCGTACTCGTCGTTGAGCGTGGTGCCGAACATCGGCGGGTCGTCGGAGTTGATGCTGACCGGCACGCCGGCCTCGACGATCCGGGGCAGCGGGTGCGCGTCCAGGCTGGGCACGGCCCGGGTGCGCACGTTCGACGTCGGGGAGATCTCCAGCGGGATCCGCCGCTCGGCGAGGTAGGTCAGCAGCGCCGGGTCCTGCGCGGCGGAGATGCCGTGGCCGATCCGCTCGGCGCCCAGCTCGCGCAGCGCGTCCCAGATCGTCTCCGGGCCGGTGGTCTCGCCGGCGTGCGGCACCGAGCGCAGCCCGGCGGCCCGCGCCTGGTCGAACCAGGGCTTGAACTGCGGCCGGGGCACCCCGATCTCGGGGCCACCGAGGCCGAAGCTGACCAGCCCGTCGGGTCGTTCGTCGAGCGCGATCCGCAGCGTCTGCTCGGCGGCGGGCAGGCCGGCCTCGCCGGGGATGTCGAAGCACCAGCGCAACGCGATGCCGAAGTCGGCCTCGGCGCGCTTACGGGCGTCCTCGATCGCCTCGCAGAACGCCGGCGCCGGGATGCCGCGGTTGACGTGCGAGTACGGCGTGACGGTCAGCTCGGCGTAGCGGACCTGCTGGCGGGCCAGTTCCCGGGCGACCTCGTGGGTGAGCAGCCAGACGTCGTCGGCGTCGCGGATGAGGTCCACCACGCTGAGGTAGACCTCGATGAAGTGGGCGAAGTCGCGGAACGCGAAGTAGTCGGCGAGCGCCTCCGGGTCGGCCGGGACGGGGCTGCGCCCCTCGTGCCGGGCGGCCAGCTCGGCGACGATCCGGGGCGAGGCCGAGCCGACGTGGTGCACGTGCAGCTCCACCTTTGGCAGTCCGGCGATGAAGGTGGGCAGGTCGGTCACGAGTTCTCCTCTGCGCGGGTGCCGGTGCGGGCCACCATGAAGATCCGGCGGAACGGGAAGTACACCTGACCCTGCCGCACCGGGTACGCCTGCGCGAGCCGTACCCCCAGCTCGGCGCGGAAGGCGGCCCAGCCGGCGGCGTCCAGCGCGGCGCGGACCGGGCGCAGCGCGGTGCCCTCCATCCAGGCCAGCACCGGGTGGTCGGCGCCGGTGGCGGGCAGCAGATGCACGTACGTAGTCTCCCAGGCGTCGACCGCGCAACCCGCGTCGGTCAGCAGCGTGGCGTACCCGACCGGCTCGTCGACGGGGGCCTCGCGCAGCTTGCCGGCGAGCGCGTCGCGCCACCGGTCCTGCGCGGCGACGGAGCGCAGCAGCCGGTGTGACGGCGCGTCGAAGTTGCCGGGTACCTGGAACGCCATCCAGGCGCCGGTGGGCAGCGCCGCCGCCCAGCGGCGGAGCAGGTCGCGGTGTTCCGGCACCCACTGGAGCACGGCGTTGCCGACCAGCACGTCCACCTCGGGCTCCGGCCGCCAGTCGCGGACGTCGGCGACCGCGTAGCCGACCGGTCCGCCCTCGGCGGCCGCCCGGGCGATCATCTCCGGGGAGGAGTCCAGGCCGGTGATCCGGCTGCCGGGCCAGCGGGCGGCGAGCGTGGCGGTGAGGGTGCCGGGGCCGCAGCCGAGGTCGACCACGGCGCGCGGGTGCTCGGCGCCGACGCGGGCCAGCAGGTCGTGGAACGGCCGGGAGCGCTCGTCGCCGTAGCGCAGGTAGGTGCGCGGGTCCCACATGGCAGCCTCCAAACCGTACGTACGTCTTGTTAGACGGTACGGCCCGGCGCGCGCCACGGCAAGCCGCTCACTAGGCTCGACCGGATGGAACAGCGCAGCTTCGACCGGCTCGGCCGGCACGTCGGCATCATCGGACTCGGCGCGTGGCAGCTCGGCGCGGACTGGGGCGAGGTCAGCGAGGACGCGGCGCTCGCCGTCCTGGCCGCCGCCGTCGACGCCGGCGTCACCTTCCTGGACACCGCCGACGTGTACGGCGACGGCCGCAGCGAGGCCCTGATCGGCCGGTTCCTGCGCTCCCGCCCCGGGCACGGGCTCACCGTCGCCACCAAGATGGGCCGCCGGGTGGAGCAGACGCCGGAGGCGTACACCCTGGACAACTTCCGGGCCTGGACCGACAGGTCCCGGGCCAACCTCGGCGTCGACACGCTCGACCTGGTGCAGCTGCACTGCCCGCCCACCGCCGTCTTCGCCGACGACCGGGTCTTCGACGCCCTCGACACGCTCGTCGCCGAGGGCCGCGTGGCCGGGTACGGCGTCAGCGTGGAGACCTGCGACCAGGCGCTCACCGCCATCGCCCGGCCCGGTGTGGCGAGCGTGCAGATCATCCTCAACGCGGTCCGGCACAAGCCGCTGGAGCGGGTGCTGCCCGCCGCCGCTGCCGCCGGGGTCGGGATCATCGCCCGGGTGCCGCTGGCCAGCGGCCTGCTCTCCGGGCGGTACGACGAGAACACCACCTTCCCGGCGAACGACCACCGCACGTTCAACCGGCACGGCGAGTCGTTCGACGTCGGCGAGACGTTCTCCGGTGTGGACTACGACAGCGGCCTGGAGGCGGTACGCCGGCTCGCGCCGCTGGTCGGCGACGACCGCACGATGGCGCAGTTCGCGCTGCGCTGGATCCTCGACCAGCCCGGCGTGACTGTGGTGATCCCCGGCGCCCGCTCCCCCGAGCAGGCACGGCGCAACGCCGAGGCGGCCGGGCAGCCGGCATTGACCGAGGTGGAGCTGGCCGCGGTGCGGGCCACCTACGACGAGCTGATCCGCCCGCAGGTGCACGACCGGTGGTGAACCGGCCGCGCGGCGCGGCGTCGCCGGGCGCCGGCGGCGGGCATGCTGGAGCGGGACTGTCGTCGGAGGGGGAACGATGAGGGGTTGGTTCCGGCTCACAGTGGGGCTGCTCGCCGTGGTGATCGGCGCGTTGTGGACGGTGCTCGGCCTCGGCTACGTCGAGGGCAGCGTCATGAGCGACAAGCGGATCTGGGCGATGGTCGGCCCGGTGCTGGTCCTGTTCGGACTGGCCGGGCTCTGGTGGGGCATGCGGGCGCGGCGCCGCTGAGGCGCGGCAAGGCGAAGCCCCGCCTCCCGTACGGGATGCGGGGCTTCCGGCACCGGCCGGCGCGGCCGGTGCGGTCAGCTCAGATGGGGCGGACCTGCTCGGCCTGCGGACCCTTCTGACCCTGGGCGATCTCGAACTCCACCCGCTGGTTCTCCTCCAGCGTGCGGTAGCCGCTGGTCTGGATGGCCGAGAAGTGGACGAACACGTCAGCACCCCCGCCGTCGACGGTGATGAAGCCGAAGCCCTTGTCAGCGTTGAACCACTTCACGGTTCCCTGCGCCATGTGTATCTCCTTCTAAAACTGGCGGCCGAGCACGCCGTGCGGCCGATTGGCCGTTTTCGAGCAGCGGTGCCTGAGGCGGCCCCCAATGCAGGAGACTTCTCTCAACCCACGCGTCTCTCAACAGCGTGAGAAAGCAAACCACGTACGCAAAAACTTCGCACAGCCTAGCGGACGAAATTCTCCGACATGTGACCTGAAGGTCGCGCGGACGGCGCTGCGCGGCCCCGCCGGAGCCATGCGAAAGGCCCCCTCCCCGCGCTCGGGAAAGGGGCCTTTCCGGCCTTTTCGTCAGTCCGGCCAGCGACCTGTCAGCCGGCGTACGCCCACCGCTCCGCCCCTGTCGACGGCGGCCCGCACCACCGAGAAGATGGCCCCCTGCAGGGCCGCGGCGGCGAGCACCTCGCCCCAGCGGCGGTCCTCGTCGGTGGCGCTCGGCGCCTCGCCGTCGCCCGCCGTCACCTTCCAGACCTGGCGGAAGATCGCCCCGGCGACGGCACCGGCGGCCAGGCCGAGCAGCACCCCCACCGGCTTGTACGCCGCCTTGCCGATCCTGCCGCTCACCTGCGCCTCCCTCGGACGATCACCAGCACCACCGCGGTCACCAGCGCGCCGGCCGCGATGGCCGCCCACGGCAACGGGTTGCGCCCGACCGCCTCACCCTTCTCGTACGCCTGCGCCCGGACCAGCCGGGCGCGCTGGGCCGCCCGCCCGCGCACCCGGGCCGCGGTCAGCGACGCCTGCTCGCGCATCCGCGCCTTCGCCTGCTCAGCCGAGTGCCGCACCAGCGCCTTCGGATCGGCCCTGGCCGCGAGCAGCTCCATCGTCTCACCGAGCTCCACCCGGGTCCGGCGGATCTCCTCCCGGAGCGCCGCCACGTCCCCGGTCCCGTTACCGGTCATGCCCGCCTCCCGTCCTTCACCGCGGCGGTGACCGTGTCGACGTCAGCCCGCACGCTGCGGACCGCCGCCTCAGGCACCGGCGGGACGGCACGGCTGACCTGCTTCTTGCCCACCAGAGCCAGGATCCCGGCGAGCAGGAACAGCGCCACCGCCACGATCAGGGCGGCCAGCCACGCCGGCATGACAAGCGCCAGCAGCAGGATCACGGTGGCGACCAGGGCGCCGGCTCCGTAGAGCGCCATCACCCCGCCGCCGCCGAACAGACCGATCCCGATTCCGGCGTGCTTGCCCTTCTGGGTCAGCTCCGCGCGGGCCAGGGCCAGCTCGTCCCGCACCAGGCGGGTGACCTGCTCGGTGGCGCGCTGTACCAGTTCGGCGGTGGACGGCTCGCTCCCGGTCCGCGACGTGCTGCGACTCGCGACGTCAGCCATGCTGTCCTCCTTTCGTCATCACCGCGCTGTATGCCCGGAGTCGCCGCCCGTCAATCCTGCGCGGAGCAGCCGGTCCGCCCGGCCGCGCGCCGCCGGAATCCGGTGCCGGGCACCGGATCCGGGGCGTGCGCACCACGTCCCCCGCAACCGCCCGGCCAAACCCGTCCGGCCGGAAAGCCGCCCGTACGCGCCGAACCCCCGGCGCCGTGGGCGGCCGGGGGCTCCGATCGGGGTACGGGTCAGCGACGCGCCTCGGCGTGCTCCTCCCGGCCCACGAACACCTCGCTGCGCGCCTCGCCGTCGTCGCTGCCGCCGAAGACACGCGCGTCGTCGGGCGCCTCGGTGCCGGTCGGGCGGCGTACCGGGCGGCGCGGCTGCACCGCCTGCCAGGGCAGCAGGCCGTTGACCTCGCCGACCTCGGCGCGCAGCCGGGGCAGGGCGGTCGGGCGCTGGTCGCGTACCCAGGTCACCAGGTGCTCGCGGACCAGGCACCGCAGGTCCCACAGGCTGCCCGCGTCGGCGGCGCTGACCAGCGCGCGGACCTTGACCATGCCGCCGGTCGCGTCGGTCACCTGGAGCACGCAGACCCGGCCGTCCCACAGCTCGGTGCCCTCACACAGGCGGCGCAGTTCCTCCCGCATCGCCTGCACCGGGACGGCCCAGTCCAGCTCGAACTCGGCCGTGCCGAGCACCGCCGCCTCGGTCCGGGTCCAGTTCTGGAACGGCCGGCTGGTGAAGTACGAGGTGGGCAGGATCAGCCGGCGGTCGTCCCAGATCTGCACCACCACGTAGCTGAGCGTCAGCTCCTCGATCCGGCCCCACTCCCCCTCGACCACCACCACGTCGTCCAGGCGTACCGCGTCGCTGAACGCGAGCTGGAGACCGGCGAAGACGTTGGCGAGCAGGCTCTGCGCGGCCAGCGCGGCGACCGCGGCGATCACACCGGCGGAGGTCAGCACACCGGCGCCGACGCCGCGTACGGCCGGGAACGTCATCAGCATCACGCCGACCGTGAGGATCACGATCACCGCGATGGTGAGCCGGCGCAGCAGCACCACCTGCGTGCGCACCCGGCGGGCGTGCCTGTTGTTCGGCACGTCGACCCGGAACCGGGCCAGCGCGGTGTCCTCCGCCACGACCAGCAGCGAGGCCACCAGCCAGGCGGTGGCGGCGATCGTCGCGAGCACCAGCGTGTGCAGGACGAACTGCCGCCACGGGCTGCCGACCGCGTACGCGGTGGTGAACCGGACCGCGAACTGCACCGCGGCCACGGTGAGGGCGAGCTGGAACGCGCGGTGCGCGTGCTCGGTCAGCTCGGTCATCAGCAGCGAGCGGCGGCCGAGGCGGCGGATGACGCGGTGCACCACCTGGGCCAGCACCAACGCGATCGCCGCCGCGGCGAGCGCGGCGGCGACTGTCACGACGTAACTCTGCACGAACTCTCTCTCCCTCCGACCGGGCGGGAATCGGGCAAAGGCCCAATGGTGCCCGGCGGCCCGGGTATCGACCAGGATCAGACCTTGCGGTACCGGGACTGGAAGAAGCAGTAGACACCGAACGCGGCGATGCCGAGCGCCATGAGCGCCAGCAGCCACGGCCCGTACGACTGGTCGCGCAGCGTCCGCAGGGCGGCGTCCAGGCCACGCGCCTTCTCCGGGTCGTAGTTCACCGCGGCGACGACGACAAGCACGCCGGCGATGGCGAAGACGGCGCCCCGGGAGGCGTAGCCGGCCATGCCGAGACGACGGGTGAGCTGGCGGGTCTTCGGGCTCATCTCGCCGGTCTTGAGGTTGCGCTCGAACTTCTTCTTCAGGCCGTAGATCACCATGCCGACGCCGAGCGCGGCGAGCGCGAGCCCGGCCAGCCCGACCAGCCACCGGCCGCCGTCGGAGGCCATCAGCTTCTCGGAGAGCTGCTGCTGCTGGTCCGAGGCGTTGGAGCTGGCGTCCTGGAAGACCTTGATCGCGGTCCAGCCCAGCCAGACGAAGACGACGACCCGGACCGCCGAGGCGATCCGTTCGAACAGTCGTTCCTTGCCGGTCCTGGAGACGTGGCCGGAGATCGCCTCGAACGCCTGCCAGATCGCCATGGCGAACAGGCCGACCGCGACCGCGATCAGGAGGAACTTCCCGAGCGGCTGTTCACCGAGGGTGCGCAGCGCGCCGTTCTGGTTTCCCTCCTCGCCCGAGTTCCCGAAGGCGATCTGCAGCGCCAGCCAGGCGAAGAGGAGGTGCACCACCCCGTATCCGATGAATCCGGCACGGGTCAACAGTTCGAGCCACCGGCTGTTTCGAGCCTGTGCGGCGGTGGCTCCGGCATTCCGGGTGAGAGACATGAGCCCTCAATCTCCCGGCGGGCGATTTTCCAAACGTCGCCGCCCGCCGGGACGGCCGAAACGGATCAGCCGGCGAGGTCGCGGGCGACCCGCAGCACCACCTGCTGGTCGGTGACGCTGTCCAGGCTGACCTGGAAGCCGGCCACCTCGGTGGCCTGCTGACCCACGGTGAGCGAGAGCTGTTCCCCGGCGACCTCGACGGTCACCTGGTCGTCCTGGGCGCCGATCAGCTTCGCCTCGACGCCGAGGATCCGGGCGCTGGCCTCCACGCCACGGTCGAAGGTGATCGTGCAGGCGTCGAGGCCGCAGTCGGTCTCGGCGCCCTCGGAGCTGCATCCGGCGAGCAGTGCGGCGCCGAGGGCGAGACCGGCGAGCAGACCGGCGGCGCGACGGGCGGGGGCGGAGGTGGCGCGTCGGATCGTCACCCGTCCAAGGATAGGCGGCGAACGCCACGGCGCCCTCGCGGGCGGGCGCGGGACGGCCACGCCGGGCGGGGCGTCCGGGGTGCGCGCTAGGGTGCCGGAATGGCTTTCGACGTCGCCCGGGTCCGGGCCGCCTACCCTGCCCTGAGCGAGGGATTCGCCCACTTCGACGGCGCCGGGGGCACCCAGACCGCCGCCGCCGTCGTCGAGGCGGTGGCCGGGGCGATGCGCGCCGCGACGGGCAACCGCAGCACCGCCTTCCTGCCCGGCCGCCGGGCGCTGGACCTGGTCGCCGGGGCGCGGGCGGCGGTCGCCGACCTGCTCGGCGCGCAGCCGTCGGGCGTGGTGCTCGGGCCGAGCGCGACAGCGCTGACGTACACGCTGGCCCGGACGCTCGGCGCCGGCTGGCGTCCGGGCGACGAGGTGGTCGTCTCCCGGCTGGACCACGACGCGAACGTCCGCCCGTGGGTGCAGGCCGCGCAGGCGTCCGGCGCCACGGTGCGCTGGGCAGAGTTCGACCCGACGACCGGTGAGCTGCCCGCCGGCCAGTACGCCGACCTGGTCACCGAGCGGACCCGGCTGGTCGCGGTGACCGCGGGCAGCAACGCGATCGGCACCGTGCCGGACGTGGCGGCGATCGCCAAGACCGCGCACGCCGCCGGCGCACTGGTGTGCGTGGACGGCGTGCACTCGGTGCCGCACGGCCCGACCGATGCGGCCTCGCTCGGCGCGGACTTCCTGGTGACCAGCGCGTACAAGTGGTCCGGGCCGCACCTGGCGGCGATGGTCGCCGACCCGGCGCGGTGGCAGGCGCTACGCCCGGCGAAGCTCGTGCCCTCCGCCGACGCGGTGCCGGACCGGTTCGAGTACGGCACGCCGAGCTTCCCGCTGCTGGCCGGGGTGACCGCCGCGGTGGACCACCTGGCCGGCCTGGATCCGGCCGCGACCGGCGACCGGCGGGAGCGGGTACGCGCCGGGCTGGCCGCCGCGCAGGCGCACGAGGAGGCGGTCTTCGACCGGCTGCTCGCCGGGCTCGCCGACCGCCCGTTCGTGACCGTGTACGGCGCACCGGCCCGGCGCTGCCCGACGGTGTCGTTCCGGGTCGCCGGCCTGACCCCGGCGCAGACCGCGGCGGCGCTGGGTGAGGCAGGCCTGTGCCTGTCGCACGGCGACTACTACGCCTACGAGTACTTCGAGGGCATGGGCCTGCGGAGCAGCGGCGGGGCCGTGCGGGCGAGCGTCTACCACTACAACACCGTCGACGAGGTGGACCGGCTGCTGGTCGAACTGGACCGGCTGGCCGGGCCCGGAGGGAGAATGATCCGGTGAGCTTTCTGGTCGAGGAGAACACCGCCGAGCGCCGTTTCGAGATCCTGGTGGACGACGCGCTGGCCGGGTTCACCGCGTACACGCCGCGCGGAGAGACGCTGGTGTTCACGCACACCGAGGTCGACGACCGGTTCCAGGGTCAGGGCGTCGGGGCCGCGCTGGTCCGGGGCGCGCTGGACCAGGTCCGCACCCGGGGCGGCCGGATCGTGCCGCAGTGCCCGTTCGTGGCCTCGTTCATCGAGCGCCACCCGGAGTACGCCGACCTGGTGGCCGACAAGCCGTGAGGCCCGGCCCGGCCGGGGGACCTCCCCACCCGGCCGGACCGGGAGTCAGCGCGCCCCGGTCAGCACCTCGGCGGCGGCCCGGGCCGCTGCGGCGGTGGCGCCGTGGGTGGCCAGATGCACCGCGCCGGTGACCAGCTCGGGCACGCCCAGCTCGACCACCACCGCGTCGGGGCGGGCGGCGAGCGCCCGGCGTACCGCGTCCCGCATCCAGTCGTGGCGGTGCAGGTCGCGTACCACGAGCACCAGCGGCCGGCCGGCGGGTGTCGCGCCCGCGTCGGCCGGTACGGCGTCGGCGGCGTAGCGGACGGTGGTGGTGCCGGGCGCCAGGTGGGCCAGCGGCGCGGCGATGCCCCACGGCGTCTCCTCGCCGATGGCGATGTTGCGCGGCGGCGCGAACTCCACCACGTGCGCCGGACCGGTCAGCGGCAGCAGCGCGGCGTCGCCGGTGACCCGTACCGCACGGCGGGCGGCGGCGAGCCCGATCGGTGAGCCGTCGGCGGACGGCGGGCCGGCGACCCGGCGGCCGCGGGCGGCGACGCTCCAGGCGGCGAGCTGACCGACGCGCTTGGCCGCCTCGGCGAGCCGCTCCTCGGGCAGTTCCCCGCTGATCACCGCCGCCACGATCGCGTCGCGCAGCTCGCGGGCGTCGGCCTCGGTGGCCCGTTCCCCGCCCACACAGATCGCGTCCGCGCCGGCCACGAGCGCGCGCACCGCGGCGCCGGTGAAGCCGTACCGGTCGGCCACCGCGCGCATCTCGACCGCGTCGGTGACCACCACGCCGCCGAAGCCCATCTCCTCGCGCAGCAGGCCGCCGAGCACGCGCGGGCTGAGCGTGGCGGGCAGTTCCGGGTCCAGCGCCGGCACCAGCAGGTGGCCGGTCATCACCGCCTGCACCCCGGCGGCCACGGCGGCGCGGAACGGGGCCAGCTCGACCGCGTCGAGCCGGGCCCGGTCGCCGCCGATGCGTGGCAGGTCGTGGTGCGAGTCGACCCGGGTGTCGCCGTGCCCGGGGAAGTGCTTGGCGCAGGCGGCGACGCCGCCGGCCTGGAGGCCGCGTGCCCAGGCGGCGGTGTGCCGGGCGACCAGGTCCGGGTCGGCGCCGAAGGAGCGCACCCCGATGACCGGGTTGGCCGGGTTGGAGTTGACGTCGGCGTCCGGGGCGTAGTCCAGCGTGACGCCGACGGCCGCGAGTTCGGCGCCGAGGTCGCGGGCGACCTCCTCGGTCAGCGCCGGGTCGTCGACAGCGCCGAGCGCGTAGTTGCCGGGACGGGAACTGCCCCGGGCGGACTCGATCCGGGTGACGTCGCCGGCCTCCTCGTCGATCGCCACGATGACGTCCGGCCGCTCGGCGCGCAGGTTCGCGGTGAGCGTGGCGACCTGCTCGTGGTCGACGACGTTGCGGGCGAACAGGACCACCGAGCCGAGGCCCTCGCCGAGCCAGCGGCACACCCACGACGGCGGTGTGGTGCCGACGAACCCCGGTTGCAGGACGGCGGCGGCGAGCGCCGCCAGGTCTCCGGTCGATCCCTCGGTCCGCTCGCTCATGTGCTGTCGTACCCCCGTCTCCCCCACGGACCCGCCGGGGCCGGCGGGTGCTGACATGGTCACACCGCACCGCTAAATAGTCAACAATCCTTACTGTTAGCCGCTGGCGCCCCCGGACCTCGCGTGGGAGAGTTCCCACATGTCCGTTCAGCCGCTCGCCGACGCCACCAGCGCCGCCGACATCCCCGGCGTACGCCTGCTCGGCCTGGTGGTCGGCGGCCTCTTCCTGCTGATCGCGATCCGGGCCATGTTCCGCCGCTGATCCGCGCCCCGGCGGTGAGCGGCGGTGCCGGTTTCGCGCGGGATCGCCGGGGGTAGCTGAGGCGCTTGATGAAACTGACCACGCACTCCTCCAGCCTGCGCCGGGCGGCGCGGAACCTGTTCGGCTGGACCGCGCTGCGGCCCAACCAGCTCGCCGCCATGCGCGCCGTGATGAAGCGCCGCGACGCCCTCGTGGTGCTGCCCACCGGCGCCGGCAAGTCGGCGATCTACCAGATCCCGGCGAGCCTGATCCCCGGCCCGACGGTGGTGATCTCCCCGCTGCTGGCGTTGCAGCAGGACCAGATCGCCGCGCTCAACGAACGGCAGCGCCCGGAGCTGCGCGCGGTACGGATAAGCTCGGACGAGAGCGCCGCCCAGCAGGCCGAGGCGATCGAGGACATCCGGGCCGGGCGCGCGGAGTTCCTGTTCATCACGCCGGAGGCGCTGAGCAACCCGGACCGGCTCGCCGAGGTCCGCGAGCTGAAGCCGGCGCTGGTGGCGATCGACGAGGCGCACTGCATCTCCGCGTGGGGCCACGACTTCCGGCCGGACTACCTGGCGCTCGGTCACCTGATCGACGGCCTGGGCCGACCGCCGGTGGTGGCGCTCACCGCTACCGCCTCCCCGCCGGTACGCGACGACATCATCGCCCGGCTGCGACTGCGCGAGCCGGAGGTGGTGGTCTCCGGGCTGGACCGGCCCAACCTCTTCCTGGAGGTGGCCCACTGCCCGACCGACGACTACCGGTGGCGGCGACTGGTCGCGCTGCTGCGCGACGACGAGCGGCCCGGCATCATCTACGTGCCGACCCGGCGGGCGGCCGAGGAGCTGGCCGAGCGGCTCACCGGCGCCGGTTTCCCGGCCGAGTTCTACCACGGTGGCATGCCCACCGCGGCCCGGCACGAGCTGCACGAGGCGTTCCTCGCCGACCGGGTGCCGATCATGGTGGCCACGTCGGCGTTCGGCATGGGCATCGACAAGCCGAACATCGCCTGGGTGGTGCACATGGCGCTGCCCGACTCGCCGGACAGCTACTTCCAGGAGATCGGCCGGGCCGGTCGCGACGGCTCGCCGGCCCGGGTACTGCTGCTGTGGCGCTCCGAGGACGTCGGCCTCCAGCGCTACTTCAGCGGCGGCCTGCCGGACGAAAAGGAACTGACCGAACTCGCCGCGCTGCTGCGCGGCAAGGCCCGTAACCGCAAGGAGCTGCGCGAGCTGACCGGCCTCGGTCCGCGCAAGATGGGGCAGTACCTCTCCCTGCTGGAGCAGGTCGGCGCCGCCGAGCCACGCGCCGGGCAGCGCATCGGCGCACCCCGGTACGCCCCGGCGGCCGCCGAGTCCGGCCGGGCCGCGCTGGCCGAGGCGGAACGGCAGCAGACGGTGACCCGGTCGCGCACCGACATGATGCGCGCGTTCGCCGAGACCACCGGCTGCCGGGGCCAGGCCCTGCTGGCGTACTTCGGTGAGCAGATGACCGAGGTCTGCGGGCACTGCGACAACTGCCACGCGGGCACCAGCGTCGCCGGTGACGGCGCGGTCGGGCCGTTCCCGGTACACAGCCAGGTACGCCACCCGGAGTGGGGCGCCGGCCTGGTGCTCAGCTACGAGGAGGACCGGATGACGGTGCTCTTCGACGAGGTGGGCTACAAGACGCTGTCCGTGCGCGTGGTGTCCGAACAGGGCCTGCTGGAGCTGGACTAGCCTGACCCGGGCGCCACGGGGGCGCCCGTCGACAACGACGACCACGGCGAAAGGGGCCTGATCGTGATCGAGCAGCCGGCGTACACCCGGTTCGGCGTCTCCGACGAGGAGTGGGGGCTGCTGGTGGGGCTGCCGCAGTCGGTCCTCACCGCGGCGGCCGCCGCCGAGTCCGACGGCACCCGCCGCACCATGGCGGAGAACGCCGCCGGGCTGGAGACCATCGCGGCCGGCCGCGAGTCGGCCAGTCCGCTGGTCGCCGCGGTGGCCGGTGAGGTCGTCGACCGGGTGGGCGACCCGGAGACCGGCGCGGAACTGCCGGTGATCACGCCGCAGGACCCGAAGGCGATGATCGAGGACGTGCTGGCCCGGGCCGGGCAGGCGTCCGCGCTGCTCACCGCGCGGGTGGACGAGGGGCAGGCCGGGGCGTACCGGCACTGGCTGGTGGAGATCGCCGAGCAGGTGGTGGGCGCGGCCTCCACCGGCGGCATCCTGGGTCTGGGCGGCGACGCGGTGACCGATTCCGAGCGTCGTTTCCGGGACCGGCTGTCCCAGGTGCTGAACGACTGAACGGACTCCTAACAGAAGGTTTCCAAATCCGTCAATGACGGACGTCACGCCCCACGGGTGTCGCTTTTCGACCCCGTGGGGCGTCCTGCTTAGAGGAGGAGTGACGAGCCACGGGGGGTCGTTGATGGACGGGAAGCTGCAACGTCAGGTCCTCGACACGGCGGCGCTGCCGCCGCCGGAGCGCTTCGGCATGTGGCTGGACACGATGGCGAGGACCCCGACGCCGCTGCGCGTGCGCAGCGCGCACGCCGACGACTTCGTCGCGCGCGCGGAGTTCATCGACCTGGGCCCGATGCAGCTCATCCGCCACCGCTACCCGTCGGTGGACTGCGTGCGCACCGCGAAACTGATCCAGCGCTCCGACCCCGACTACTACATGCTCGCGCTGACCGTCAGCGGCGCCAGCCAGGCCGACCAGGAGGGGCGGCGCGCCCGGTGCCGCCCCGGCGACCTCACCTTCTACGACTGCTCCCGGCCGCACGAACTCAGTCACCACGCCGACCCCGCCGGGCTCGACTACGCGCGCTCGATCGTGGCCCTGATGCCGTACGACGCGCTGCCGTTGCCGCCACGCCGGCTCGCTCCCCTGTTCGCCGGCCGGATGTCCGGCTCCGAGGGCGTCGGCGGGCTGGTCGCCGACTTCCTCATCCGGATCACCGCCCAGCCCGAGCAGTACCACGCGGCCGACGCGGAGCGGCTCGGCGCCGTCGGGCTCGACCTGATCGCCACGCTGCTCGGCCGCAACCTGGTCTCCGAGGACGAGGTGCCCACCGAGGTCCGGCGTCGCGCCCTCCGGGCCCAGGTGCGCGCATACGTGCGCCAGCATCTCGGTGACGCCTCGCTGGACCCGGGCGCGATCGCCGACGCGCACCACATCTCGGTGCGCTCGCTGCACCGGCTCTTCGAGGACGAGGAGACCACTGTGGCCGCGTACATCAGGGACGAGCGACTGGCCCGGTGCCGCCGCGACCTCGCCGACCCGGCGCTGAGCGACCGCTCGATCCAGGTCATCGCCGCCCGCTGGGGCTTCCGCGACAAGGCGCACTTCAGCCGGGTCTTCCGGGCCGCGCAGGGTGAGACACCCCAGGCGTACCGGGCTCGTCACCTGGAACCGGCACGGATCGTCAACAGCGAGGCATCCGCCGTCAACCTGTCCCGTACATACTGAAACTCGGGCTACCGCTCGCGGTGAGCCCACGGATATCGGGGGGCCGGGCGTGGCGCCCGCGGCGGTCCCGGCCGCGGGCGGCCCCGCCCGGTGATGGCTCCCCGGGACCGCACCGGCGGCCGAGATTTCCGGCCCCGTCGCGCTTCCCCCCAGGACCGGCGGGGCCGGTCGGCGGTCAGCCGGCCTCCTCCTCCAGCAGCGCCAGCACCGACTTCTCCACCGCCTCGCGCGGCATCTCCGGCTGCACCGGCGCCAGCACCCCGTCGTGGTAGAGATCGACCACGCGCGGGTCCACATACGAGGTGCGGGCCACCGTCGGGGTGTTGCCGAGCAGTTCGGCCACCGAACGCATCACCCCCGCCACCGCACGTTTGCGGGCGGTGGCGGACCGCTGCGGGCCCACTGTGGCCAGTTCGGCGGCGGCCAGCACCGTCGCGTGCCAGGTACGGAAATCCTTCGCGGTCATCTCGCCGCCGCTGGCGTCGCGCAGGTAGTCGTTGACCTCGTCGCTGCGCACGTCACGCCAGGAGCGGCCGTCCCAGTAGCCGAACAGCCGCTCCTGGGCACGCCGGCGACGGCGCAGGTCGAACAGCACCCGGCACAGCTCGGCGTCCTCGATCCGGCGGACCTGGTCGATGCCGCCCTTGGCCGGGAACTCGAAGACCACGCAGCCGCCCCGGGAACGGGCGTGCTCGGGGCGCAGGGTGGCCACCCCGAACGTCGGGTCGTCGCCGGTGGCGTACTGGTCGCTGCCGACCCGGAACGCGCCCATGTCGAGCAGCCGGGCGACGGTGGCGAGCACCCGTTCCCGGCGCAGGCCGCGCAGCGCCAGGTCGTGCGTGACCCGGTCGCGCAGTGCGGGCAGCCGGTGCGCCACCTCCAGCACGTGGTCGAACTTGGCCTCGTCGCGCTTGCGCCGCCAGCCCGGGTGGTAGAGGTACTGCTTACGGCCCGCCGCGTCGATGCCGGTGGCCTGGATGTGGCCGTTCGGGTACGGCGAGATCCACACGTCCTGCCATGCGGGCGGGATGACCAGCTCACGCAGCCGGGTCAGCTCCCCGGCGTCGCGTACCGGCTCGCCGGCCGGGTCGAGGAACAGCCAGCCCTTGCCGCGGCGCCGGCGCGCGTACCCCGGCCGGCCCGGATCGCTACGCCGCAACCGCACCGGAGACCCGTTCCACGTCGGCCACCGCAGCCACCACCTCGTCGATCCCGATGGCATCCAATGTCGGATGGGTTCCTACCCCGCCCGACCCGGTCGAATCCGAGTTGACGGGCGTGGGCTCGATCGCACCCAGCGCCCGGTGCCGGGGCCGGTCCGGCGGTGGGCCCCAGTGTGCCGCCGGCACCGGACCGAACAGCACCACCGAGGCGGTGCCGTAGCCGGTGGCGAGGTGCGCCACGCCGGTGTCCCCGCTGACCACCAGCCGCGCGCCCGCGACGAGCGCGGCCATCTCGGCCAGCCCGGTCCGGCCGGCCAGCACCGCCCGCGGCGGCAGCCCGGCGTCGCGGGCGACCCGCTCGGCCAGCGCCCGCTCGTCCGGCGAACCGGTCACCGCCACCCGGTGCCCGCGCGCGGCCAGCTCCCGGGCCAGCCCGGCGAACCGGTGCGCCGGCCAGCGCTTCGCCGGGATCTTGCCGCCCGGGTGCAGCAGCGTCACCCCGGCCGGTACGCCGGCCGCCGCCGGACGCCGCAGCGCCAGGTCCCCCGGGTCGGCCGGCAGCCCGTACGCGTGCAGCAGCCGGCACCAGCGGCGGACCTCGTGCTCGTCGTCGTCCCAGGCCGGGCCGTCCGGGTGCCCGGCGCCCGGGTTGCGGTAGGCCAGCACGCGCCCGGGGCGGACGGCGGCCAGCGCCCGGTGCGACTGCGGTCCCCGGCCGTGCAGGTTGACCGCCACCTCCGGCGGCGGCCCCGTCCACCCGATCCGGTCCGGCCCGGTGGTGGGCAGCACCCGGTCGACCGCCCCGGTCAGCTCCGCCAGCGGCGCCAGCCAGGCCGGCGCGGCGAGCACCAGCTCCCGGCCCGGCAGGCCGGCGCGCAGGCCGCGCAGCGCCGGCACGGCGGTCGCCAGGTCACCGACCCCGAGCGCGCGCAGCACCAGGATCACGGGTACGAGGACTCCTGCGCGGCACAGACCACCATCTCGCGTACCGCGCAGCCGGCCGGCTGGGACAGCGCGAACATGACCGCGGCGGCGGTGTCGGCGGGCTCGTTGAGCACCGCGTCCGGGCCGGGGCGGTACTGCGCGTCCCGCTCGTCGAAGAACGCGGTCCGCATCCCGCCCGGGATCAGCAGCGTCACGCCGACCGCTCCGGCGAGTTCGGCGGCGAGCGCCCGGGTGAACCCGACCACCCCGAACTTCGCCGCGCAGTACGCCGTCGCGTCACTGACCGCCTTCACGCCGAGCGTGGAGGCGACTGTGACGATGCTGCCCCGGGACGCCTCCAGCCACGGCAGCGCGGCCCGGATCACCGCGGCCGTGGCGAGCAGGTCGACGGTGACGATCCGCTCCCAGGTCTCCGCCGGGATGTCGGCGAGCTTCCCGGGCACGTCCATCCCGGCGGCGGTGACCACGGCGTCCAGCCCGCCGGAGCGTTCCGCGAGATCGCGGGTGCCGGCCTCGGCGGCGCGGGTGTCGGCCAGGTCGCACTCGACCCACGGCACCCCGTCGGCGGGGCGCTGCCGGTCCAGCACCAGCGGGCGTCCACCGGCGCGGGCCACCGCGGCGACCACCGCCGCGCCGAGCCCGCTGGAGCCGCCGGTGACCAGGACGGTCGGCCCGGCTCCGGGCGCGCCGGGTCGGATGCGTCGCTCGTTCATCGTGCTCCCTTCGCCGTGGACCGGACCTGCGCGACGGCCTCGGCCGGGTCGACCGACGGGGCCGGCCAGCCGCCGCTGCCCCGCCCGGCCCGCGCCGCCGCGATCATGTCGGTGGTCGAGCGCCCGTCGAGGTACGGCACGACCACCGTGTGGCCGCCCCAGCGGGCCAGGATCTCCGTCTCGGGCAGCGTCTCCGGGCCGCCACCGCTGGCGTAGTCGCCACCCTTGACCCAGATGTCCGGGCGCAGCCAGGACAGCGCCGCCTCCGGGGTCGGCTCGTCGAAGATCAGCACCGCGTCGACGCAGCCGAGCGCGGCGAGCAGCCGTCCCCGGTCGCCCTGCGGCACGACCGGGCGTTCCGGGCCCTTGAGCCCGGCGACGCTGGCGTCGGAGTTGAGGCAGACCACCAGGCAGTCGCCGAGTTGCCGGGCCGCCTGGAGCGTCGCCACGTGCCCGGCGTGCAGCAGGTCGAAGCAGCCGCCGGTGGCGACCACGGTGCCGCCGGCCGCGCGGACCCGGGCCACCACCTCGCCGGCCGCCCCGGCGCCGATCCGGTCCCCGCCTCCGGTGACCACTTCCGGGGCCACCGCGCGCACCGGCGCGGGCAGCGCGGCCGCGACACCGCCGCCGGCCACGTACGCGGACGCCTCGGTGACCGCCTCCTGCACCGCCTCGGACACCAGCGCCCCACGGGCCAGGGCGAGGGTCGCGGTGGACGCGAACCGGTCGCCCGCCCCGCAGGTGTCCCCCTCGGCGGGCGGCGCCGGCACCACAAGGGGCGTGGACCCGGCGTGGCTGAGCAGCGCGCCGTCCCCGCCGAGCGTCACCGCGACCGCGCGCGCCTGCCAGCGGCGGCGCAACGCGTGCGCGCTGCGGGACGCGACGGCCAGGCGGGAGCCGCCCGGCGGCGTCTTCGCCAGCTCGCGGGCCTCCGGCTCGTTCGGGGTCGCCAGGTGCACACCGGGTACGGCGGCCGGTCCGCGCGGATGCGGATCCCAGACCACCGGTGCCCGGGTGGCGGTGAGCGCGGCGCGCAGCGCCGGATGAGCCGCCACGCCCCGGCCGTAGTCGCTGACCAGCACGGCGGACGCGTCGGCGATCAGCCGCAGCACGGCATCGCTGGGCTGACCCGGGGTACCGGCGCTCCCGCCCCGGTCGTGGCGCAGCAGCACCCGGCCGCGCGCCCGCAGCCGGATCTTCTCCGGGGTGGCGCCGGCCAGCGGAAGCGCGTACAGCCGGACCCCGGCGGCGGCGAGCAGCGTGCCCAGCCGGGCCCCGCCCGCGTCGTCGGCGACGGCGGTGACCAGCGCGACCTCGGCGCCCTGCGCGGCGGCGAAGACGGCGGCCAGCCCGGCGCCGCCGGGCCGGTCGGCGGAGACGGTCTCGTCGAGCACCGGCACCGGGGAGTCCGGGCAGAGCCGGTTCACCAGACCTTCGACGTCGCGGTCCAGCAGCGTGTCACCGAGCACCACCACCGGGCCCCTCATGCCGGTCCTCCCCGCCCGGCCGGCGCCGCCGGGTCCGGCTCGCCGACGACGACCTCGACGCCGGCGCGTACCGGCCCGGCCGCGGGCTGGGCGGCGAGCGCGGCGGGCAGCGCCAGTTCGACGTACTCGCAGAGCACGTGCGAGGCCACCAGGTGCAGTTCCTGCACGACCTGCCCGTCCGGCGAGTCGATCGCCAGGTGCTCGTGGCAGAGGTCGGCGAGGGGGTTGGGTGCGGGTCCGGTGAAGGCCCAGCAGCGCATGCCGGTGTGGTGGGCGGCGTGGGCGGCGGTGAGGAGGTTGGTGCTGGTGCCGCTGGTGGTGAGGAGCAGGAGGATGTCGTGAGGTCGGCCGTGGGCACGGACCTGCCGGGCGAAGGTCTCGTCGTATCCGTAGTCGTTGGCGATCGCGGTGACGGCGCTGGTCTCGGCGTGCAGGGCGATCGCGGACAGGGGTTGGCGGTCGTGGCGGAGTTTGCCGACGAGTTCGGCGGTGAGGTGCTGGGCTTCGGCGGCGCTGCCGCCGTTACCGGCCACCAGCAGGCGGCCACCGGCGGCGAGCCGCTGCGCCAGTTCCTCACCCCAGCGGGCCAGCATCTGTTCCGCCTCCCGCAGCGGCAGCAGCGCGGCGGCCAGCAGGCTCAGGTGATCCTCCAGCACGGTCGCGCCGGCGGCCGGCGTCCCGGCCCTCATCAGGCGACCACCCGGGTCGGGCGGCGCACGGTGGCCACCTCGCCGTACAGCTCGGTGAGCCGGTCCGCGGTGGTGGCCCAGGAGTAGCGGGTGCGGGCCCGATCCAACGCGGCGGTGGCGTAGGCGAAGCGGCGGATCCGGTCGCCGAGCAGGCCCCGGAGCGCCGCGCCGAGGGCGGCCGGCTCCCGGGGCGGCACCAGGTCGCCGGTACGTCCGGCCACCACCGTGTCGATCAGCCCGCCGACGGCGGTCGCGACCACCGGTACGCCGCAGGCCATCGCCTCCAGCGGGGTGAGTCCGAACGGCTCGTACCAGGGTGCGGCCACGAGCACGTCGGCCGACCGGTACCAGCGACCCATCTCCTCCCGGGGGACGGCGCCGACCAGCCGTACCCGGTCGGCGACGCCGAGCGAGTGGGCCAGCGCGCGCAGCCGCAACGCGTACGGGTCGGTCTCCAGCAGTCCGGCCGGCGGCCCGCCCACGACGACGCACTCGGCGTCCGGCACCTCGGCCACGGCCCGGATGACGTCCTGGAAACCCTTGCGTTCGACCAGCCGGCCGACGGTGAGGATGCGGGCCCGGCCGCCGTCGCGGTCGGCGACCGGGCCGAGCGGGGAGAACGTCGTGAGGTTCACCCCCGACGGCACCACTGTCATCCGGGACCGGGGCACGCCCATCCGGACCAGTTCGGCGACCTCGTCCTGGCACTGGGCGACCACCCGGTCCACCGAGCGGCCCAGCTTCCGCTCGTGCTCGACCCGCCCCGGCGGGCTGGTGTCCTGCACGCCCTGGTGGCGGCGCTTGACGGTGCCGAGCGCGTGGTACGTCTGCACCACCGGCACCCCGGCGCGGCGGGCCGCGGCGAGACCCGCGAGCCCGCTCATCCAGAAGTGCGCGTGCACCACCTCGGGCTGCCAGTCGGCGGTGCGCCACCGGTCGGCCAGCCACTGCCCGAACGACGGCATGTACGGCAGCAGGTCGTCCTTGGCCACCGGTTCGGCCGGCCCGGCCGGTACGTGCACCACCTCGTACCCGTCCGGGGTGCGGACGCTCACCGGCAGGTCCACCGCGTCGAGCCTGGTGTAGACGCGCACGTCGTGACCGGCGGCCGCGAGCGCGGCGGAGAGCTCCGCGACATGCGTGTTCTGGCCACCGGCGTCCTCCCCGCCGAGGACGGCGAGCGGGCTGGCATGCTCCGAGATCATCGCGATGCGCATACTTCCTCCTCCAGCAGCCGGTCCCAGTCGGCGAGGAATCGCTCCAGGCCGTAGCGGTCCCGGGCGGCGGCCCGGGCCACGGCGCCCGCCCGGCGGGCGGACTCCCGGTCGTCCAGCAGGCCACGGGCGGCGTCGACGAGCGTGTCGACGCGGGTGGACAGCGCGCCCGCGGCCGGTGGCACCGCCTCCACCGCCTCGGTGGTGGCGAGTGCCACCACGGGCATGCCCAGGGTCATGGCCTCGATGAGGCTGAGGCCGAGTGAGGTCCAGCGGCACAGGTGCAGGTACGCGCGCCGTTTGGCGAGTTCGGCGTGCATGGCGTGCTGGGGTACGTCGTCGTGGCTGGTCAGCCGGTCCTCGGGCAGGCCGAGGTGGGCGGCCAGACCGTCCACCTTCATTCCGTAGACGTCCAGCGGCGCCAGCGCGGCGAACCGGGCGAGCAGGTCGGTGCCGGTGACCCGCCAGCGGCGTACCGGCTCGTTGATGACCACGGCGAGGCGGTCGAGTTCCCCGGTCCACTCGACGTTCGGTGGTACGACGCCGTGGTCGACGACAGTGGTGCGGGTGCCGCCGTTGTCCCAGAACAGCTCGTTGAACGCGGTGACGTGGGTGAGCAGCAGGTCGTCGCGGTCGGCCATCGGGTGCCGCGTGTTCGGCACGTCGCCTTTCGGCGTGTTGTGCTCGACGTAGATGGCCGGCACGTCCCGGCCCGGCCGGCGGCCGAGCCACTCGGCGGCCAGGTCGAGTTCCTCGGGGCGTTGCAGGATCACCAGGTCGACGTCGGTGTCGCGCAGCTGGTCGGGGGTGACCTCGACGGCGCTGTCCGGCCACGGGTAGGTGCGCGCCCGGCCCAGCCCGTACGGCCCCCGATCAGGGGTGACCGGCACCAGGTAGCGGTGCTTGCCGTGCACGAAGGAGGTCGTCCACGACCCGTGGACGTGCCACAGCAGGATGTTCATCCGGCCACCCCGCCCGCCACCGGCGCCGGCACGCGCAGCAGCCGCAATGCCTCCAGCACCCGTCCCGGCTCGACAGCCGACAGGCACGGGTGACCGGGCACCGGGCAGACGGTCGCGCGGGTGTCCCGGCACGCCGCCCCCGCGTCGCCGAGGCGCACCGTCGGCACCCGGTACGGCCCCCACTGCCCGAACGGCACCGTCGGGGCGAACAGGCTCACCACCGGCACGCCGAGCGCGGCGGCCAGGTGCGCCGGACCGGTGTTGCCCACCACCAGCGCCCCGGCGCCGGCGATCACCGCCGCCAGGTCGTCCAGCCCGGTCCGCCCGCCCAGGTCCACGCCGCCCGCGGCGGCCACGCGCGCGGTCAGCTCCCGCTCGTCGGGTCCGCCGGTGACCACGACCCGGTAGCCGGCCGCGCCTAGCACGCGGACCACGCGGGTGGCCAGCTCCTCCGGGCAGGCGCGGGTCTCCACCGACGAGCCGGGGTGCAGGACCACGTAGCCGGGTTCGCCGGCGTCCGCCGCGGGCGGCGGAAGCCGGTCGGTGCGGATGCGCAGCGCCGGTTCGTCGTGGCCGGGCAGCGCGAAGCCGGCGGCGGCCGCGAGTGACAGGGCACGTTCCGGTTCGGGTACGCCTGCCGGAACGCGGTGGCGGACGTCGAGCAGGCTGCCCGGGTAGTCGTCGCTGATCGCGCTGATCCGCGGTATCCCGGCCAGGCGCAGCAGCAGCGCGAGGGGCAGGGCGGACTGGTGGAAGGAGGTGAACACGACGGCCTCGTCGGCGCGTACCTCCGACAACCGGTCGGTGAGCGCGCGCACGGCGCCGGGGTCGACGGGCGGGGCGGGCGCGTCGATCCACGGCAGCGGCGCCTCGATGATCTCGTCCACGCCGGGAAGCAGGTCGGCGGCGGCCCGGCCACGTGGCCCGCACAGCAGCACCACCCGCTGCGCTCCGGCCGCTACCGCCCGGATGCCCGGCCCGGTCACCAGCACATCGCCCGCCGCGTCGCTGCGGACCACCAGCACCGTCCCGCGACGCGACCGGCGCGCGGGGTGCGGCGCGGCCGTCAGGCGCATCCGGGCCAGCACGATGCCCACCGCGTCCGGCAGGTCCGCGGCGACTGTGGGCGCGGCGGCGACCTCGGCGGCCCGGGTCGCCGGCGTGGGCACCATGATCGCGGCGGCGCCCGCAGCCGCGGCGGCTGCCGTGTCCGCGCCGATGTCCCCGATCAGCACGCACCGGGTAGGGGTGGTGCCGAGCGCTCGGGCCGCCTCGTGGACGAGGCCGGGCGCGGGCTTGCGGCAGGCGCACCCGTCGGCCTCCGCGTGCGGGCAGATCACCCAGTGGTCGAAGGGCCCGAGCAGCTCCTCCACCCTGGCGTTGACCAGGCGCAGGTCGTGCGCGGTGAAGTACCCCCGGGCCAGGCCGGACTGGTTGGTGACCACCGCCAGCCGCAGCCCGGCCGCCCGCAACCGGTCCAGCGCCTCCCGGGCGCCGGGCACCGGCCGTACCTTCTCCGGGTCGCCGTTGTACGGCACGTCCTCCACCAGCGTGCCGTCCCGGTCCAGCAGGACCGCGTCGTACAGGCCGGACGGGAAGCGGTCAGTACCCGGGTCAAACCGGGCTGACCTGCACTGATCCCGCTCCTGGTCCCGTCGCACGGGCGGCGGGTTCCCGAGGCCCCGAGGAGTAAACGTCGGCGTCGGCGCCAGGCCGCCCCGCCGGTGCCGCACTGCCGGGTGCGCACCTGCCACGACCGGCCCGGTCCGGCGATACCCGCCGCCCCGGAGAAGCTAACCCGGATCGCCGTTAGCGACCGCCCGCGCGGGGGTACCGCTCGGTGATGGCGGTTGTGGAGAAGGTGATCGACGCGCCCCCGGAGCAGGTCTTCGAGGTGCTCGCGGACGGGTGGACGTACAGCGACTGGGTGGTGGGCACCGCGCACGTGCGGGACGTGGACGACACGTGGCCGCGCGTCGGCAGCCGCCTGCACCACCGGGCCGGGCCGTGGCCGTTCTCGCTCCAGGACAAGTCGACGGTGCTGGAGTGCCAGGCGCCGCACCGGCTGGTGCTGCGCGCCGGGCTGTGGCCGGCCGGGGAGGCGGTCGTGGCGTTCGTGCTCGAGCCGCTCGACGACGGCAGGACCCGGGTGACGCTCGGCGAGGACTTCGCCGCCGGGCCGTTGCGGTGGATCCGGACCAAGCTCAACGACCTGGTGCTGCATCTTCGTAACCGGGAGACGCTGGCCCGGCTGTCCGACATCGCGACGCGGCAGAAGCCGGAGCGGTGATCGATCGCCGGCGGGGCGTCTGTGCGGCCGCCGCGCGAGGGACTGGCTACCCTCTCAGGTGAACCTGTCGGCTGACCGAGGATGTCCGTGATGATCGAACCCGTGCAGTTACCCTCCCCGTGGGGGGATGCGCGCCTGACCGTCGTCGTTCCGACCTACAACGAGGCGGGCAACCTCCCGGTGCTGGTCGAGCGCCTGCTCGCGCTGCCGCTGCCGGGGCTGAAGGTGCTGGTCGCCGACGACAACTCCCCGGACGGAACCGGCGAGGTCGCCGACAAGCTGGCCATCGAGCACCCGGACCGGGTGATGGTGGTGCACCGCCCGGGCAAGGAGGGCCTCGGCCGGGCGTACGTGGACGGCATCGGCCGGGCGCTCGACGACGGTGCGGACTTCGTCGCGCAGATGGACGCCGACCTGTCGCACCCGCCGGAGGCGCTGCCCGGCATGCTCGGCGCGCTGCTGTCCACCCAGGCTTCGGTGGTCATCGGCTCGCGTTACGTGCCCGGCGGTGAGCTGGACGAGAACTGGCCGCTGTACCGGCGCGCGCTCAGCGGCTGGGCGAACCTGTACGTGCACACGCTGCTGCGGGTCCGCATCCGCGACCTGACCGCCGGCTTCAAGATCTGGCGGGCGGACGCGCTGCGCGCGATCGGGCTGGACCGGGTCCAGTCGAACGGCTACAGCTTCCAGGTGGAGATGCACTACCTCGCCACCAAGCTCGGTCACACGATCCTCGAGGTGCCGATCCGTTTCGAGGAACGCCGCGACGGCGACTCGAAGATGACCACGGCCACGAAGATCGAGAGTGCGCTGATGCCGTTCAAGCTGCGCAGCCGGCACCGCAACCTGGACTCCTGACCCGCTCTCCCGCGCCTCCCCGCGCCCTCACGCCGCGTCATCGTCACCGCGCGTGAGGGCGCGGTCGTCCCGCCACATTCCCTCGTCGGCCCTTTGCTCTGCAGCCATCGGCGCAGCAGCGCTCTGAGCAGGGGCGCTGTCCGGGACACCGTCTCGCCGGCCGCCCGCCGCGGACACGGTGCGTGACCGATGCGTATGCGGGTGCAGAGCAAAGGCGGCGGTGCGGTCGCGCCTCGTCCCGGGCAGCCAGCAGATCTTGGTAGGAAACGGCCCCCATAGGGGCACTTTCGTACCAAGATCTACGGCGACTCCCAGGATGCGGGCTGCCGATCTCGTTTTCCGGGATCGCTCCGCCCGTCGTCGGGGCAGCCGGTGGGGGCGCGGGCGGGTCAGCGGTAGACGGTGCGGTGCGCGGCGGCGATCGTGCGGGCGTACACCTCGCCGGTGACCGCCCGGTCGCGTGCGAGCGCGGCGCGTGCCGCGTTCGCCCCCGGCGCACCGTGCACGCCACCGCCCGGGTGGGCGGAGGCGCTGGCCAGGTAAAGCCGGTCGACCGGGGTGTCGGCGCGGCCCAGGCCGGGGATCGGCCGCAGGAACAACTGCTGGTACGCCGCGGCGGTGCCCCCGCCGAGCGCTCCCCCGACCAGGCTCGGCTCGGCGGCCTCCAGATCGGCCGGGCCGGCCACGTGCCGCCCGACGATCGACGCCCGGAACCCGGGTGCCGCCGCCTCCAGCACCTCCTCCATCCGCGCCACGTGCCCCGCCACCTCCTCGGCCCGCCAGTCCCGGCGGAACGGCAGGTGCGTGTAGGACCAGAGCGACTCGGTGCCGGGCGGTGAATGGCTCGGGTCGGCCACCGACATCTGCCCCACCAGCAGGAACGGATCCCGTGGCAGCTCGCCGCGGGCCAGCTCGGCCGCGTACGTGGTGAGCCCGTCGAGGTCGGCGCCCAGGTGCACGGTGCCGGCGCCGGCCAGGTCGCGGTTCTTCCACGGCACCGGCGCGGACAGCGCCCAGTCGACCTTGAGTGTGGAGCCGTCCCACTTGAAGTGCGCCAGGTCCTCCACCATCCGGGATGGCAGCGCCGCCGCGCCGACCAGGTCGAGGAAGAGCGCCGGGGCGGGCACGTCGGCGAGCACCGCGCGCCGGGCCCGCCAGTCGGTGCCGCCGGCGGTGCGGACGCCCATCGCCCGGCCCCGGGCGGTGAGCACCCGCTCGACCCGGGCGCCGTACGTGATCCGCCCGCCCCGCTCGACCAGCCGCGCGACGAGCGCGTCGGTGATCTTCTGGGCGCCGCCGACCGGCACCGGCCAGCCCACCTGCTGGCCGAGCATGGCGAGCAGCCAGCCGTACACCCCGGAACCGGCGTCCTCCGGGGACAGGTCGGTGTGCAGGGCGCAGCCGGCCAGCAGCACCGTGCCGCCCTCGCCCTCGAACAGTTCCGCGCCGAGCTTGCGGACCGGCAGCACGAGGCGGCGGCCCAGGCGCAGCGCGCCGCCGACCCGGAGTTGCCGCAGCAGGCCCAGCCCGCCGCGTACCGGCGGGAACGGGGTGGTGATGGTCTGCAACATCGGCTCGGCCACCTGGCACCAGTCGGCGTACGCGTGCCGCCAGCGCTCCCCGTCGCCGGGGGCGAACGCCTCCAGCGAGGCGGCGGTGACGTCCAGGTCGCGGTTTACCACTGCGGCGCGCCCGTCCGGGAGCAGGTGCGCCAGCACGTCCGGCGCGTGCGTCCAGGACAGGCCGTGCCGTTCCAGGTCCAGCCCGTCGAGTACCGGGGAGGCGTAGCCGAGCGGGTAGAAGGAGCTGTAGAGGTCGCTGAGGTAACCGGGCGCCGTGACGTACGCGGAGCGCACGGCTCCGCCGGGCGCCTCGGTGGCCTCCAGGACCTCGACGTCCCAGCCGGCGTCCACCAGCAGGTTCGCGGCCACCAGCCCGTTGTGCCCGGCTCCGATGACGACGGCGTCTGCGGTGGAGGTCATCGGATCCGGCTACCCGGCCGGTCACCGGGCGAAACGCGTTTGTCCCGCCCAGGCCGGGGCAAGCACGGCCGCATGTACACGGTTGCGCAGCTCATTGGTGGGGTGTGGGGCGCCGGCGGCGAGGGCGGCGAGCTGGTCGTCCACGATCCGGCGGACGGGTCGCCGGTGACGCGGACGCCCGTCGCGACGGCCGACGAGGTGGCCAAGGCGGTGGAGGCGGCCCGGGGGGTGGCGGCGGAGTGGGCCGCGACCGCACCGGCGGAACGGGCCGCGGCGCTGCACCGGGCGGCGGACGCGGTCGAGGCGGCGGCAGGCGAGCTGGCCGAGGCGACCACGGCGGAGATGGGCAAGCCGCTCGAAGACGCGCGGGGCGGGGTGGCGGCGGGCGTCGGCACACTGCGACAGTACGCCGAACTGGCCCCCGTCCGGGGCGGCCGGACGCTGCACGGCGCGCACGACGCGCTGGACTTCATGGCCCCCGAGCCGCGCGGCGTCGTCGCCGTGATCACCCCGTGGAACGACCCGGTTGCGGTGTCCTGCGGCCTGCTCGGCGCCGCGCTGGTCACCGGCAACGTGGTGGTCCACAAGCCGAGCGAGCGGACCCCCGCCACCGGCTGGCTGCTGGCCCGCGCGCTGGACTCGGCGCTGCCGGCCGGGGTGCTGTCGCTGCTCACCGGCGGTAGCGAGGTGGGCGCCGCGCTGGCCGGGCAGGAACTGGACGTGATCGCGCACGTCGGTTCCACCGCCACCGGCCGGGCGATCGCCGCCGCGGGCGCGCGTACCGGGGCGAAGGTGCTGCTGGAGAACGGCGGCAGCGACCCGCTCGTGGTGGACGCGGACGTCGACCCGGTCTGGGCGGCCGGACAGGCGGCGCTCGGGTGCTTCGCCAACGCCGGTCAGATCTGTGTGGCGGTCGAGCGGATCTACGTGCACCGCGACGTCGCCGAGGGCTTCCTGGACGCGCTGGTGGCGCGCGCCGAGGCGCTCACAGTGGGCCCTGGCCGTGACCCGGGCACGCAGCTCGCGCCGCTGGTCGACCGGCGGCACCGGGACCACGTCCACGGTCAGGTGACCGCCGCGCTCGCCGACGGCGCCCGGGTACGCGCCGGCGGCGTACTGCCGGACGGGCCGGGCGCGTTCTACCCGGCGACGGTGATCGAGGGCTGCCGCCACGACATGACGTTGGTCCGCGAGGAGACGTTCGGGCCGGTCGCGCCGGTGGTGGTGGTCGACTCGTTCAGCGAGGGGCTGCGCTGCGCCGCCGACTCCCCGTACGGCCTGGCCGCCACCGTGCTGACCGGCTCGATGAGCCACGCCCAGCGCGCCTGGCGGGAGCTGCCGGTCGGGACCGTGAAGATCAATTCGGTGTTCGGCGGGGCACCCGGCGGTGCGGCCCAGCCGCGCCGGGGCAGCGGCCAGGGCTTCGGGTACGGCCCGGAACTGCTGGACGAGTTCAGCACCATGAAGGCGGTGCACCTGGAGGCGCCGGGCGGCGGCCACTGGTGAGGCGGCACGACACGAGCCCGGGACCGAGGCGGTCCCGGGCTCGACGCGTACCCCCAGGTGTCAGCGACCCCCGCGGGCCTTGCGGGTCGCGTTGTTGTTCGCCTTCTCGATGGCCTTGACCAGCTCCGGCTTGGTCATCCGGGACCGGCCGCGCACGTCCAGCTTCTTCGCCACCTCCATGAGGTGGTCCTTGGTGGCGTTGGCGTCCACCCCACCGGCGGTCGGCGCGCGCCGGGCCGGGCCGCCGCCTGCGGCCTGCTTGTCGCTGGGCCCCTTGCGGCCCTTGGGCTCCCAGTGGTCGCCCACCTTCTCGAACTCGTGCTTGACCGCGGCGAAGGCGGTGCGGTGCGCCCGCTCCCCCTCGCCGTACGTCTCGACCGCCGAGTCGTGCGTCTTCTCCCAGGTCCGCTGCGCCTTCGCCGGGGAGCGCCGCAGCGTGCTGGGCAGTACCTCGCGCCCGGGCATCTCGTCCTCCTGGAGTCGGGATCGGCTGTCTGGTGTGGTTCCCTCCCGCCCGGCGGGCAAACCGGCACCCGGTTTGTCGATTTCCCCCCGGGGGTACCGCCCGCCCACGCCCGTGGCGGGCCCTGGAGGAGGCGGACATGACCGCGACGACACCACAGACGGCCGGCACCCGGACGCGGTCCCGTTTCCCCCGCCGGATCCGTCAGCTCAACTGGCGCACCTGGCGCGGTGTGCTGGTGCGCAGCGGCAAGGGTTTCGTCACCGACAACTGCGCGGACTGGGCCGCGGCGCTCACCTACTACGGCGTGCTGGCCCTGTTCCCGTCCACGATCGTGGTGGTCGCGCTGGTCGGCCTGGTCTCCGACGGCCCGCGCACCGTCGACACCGTGATCGACCTGGCCCGGGAGATCGGCGCCGGCTCGGTGGTCGGCAACGACGCGTTCGTGGGCGTGGTGCGCAACGTGGTCGAGCAGCAGGGCTCGGCGAAGGTGCTGCTCAGCTTCGGTCTGCTCGGCGCGCTCTGGTCCGCGTCCGGGTTCATCGGCGCGTTCACCCGCGCCTCCAACGCGATCTACGGGGTGCGGGAGGGCCGGCCGTTCTACCGGCTGCGCCCGTTGCAGATCGGCATGGCCGCGGTGACGATCGTGCTGCTCGCCGTGGTGGCCACCGGGCTGATCGTCAGCGGCCCGGTCACCGACGCGGTCGGCGACCTGCTGCACGCCGGAGCGGTGGCCCGCACGACGTGGTCGGTGGCGAAGTGGCCGCTGCTCGCCGTGGTCGCGATGACGCTGCTGTCGCTGCTGTTCTGGATCGCGCCGAACGTGCGGCAGCCGCGGTTCCGCTGGCTCACCCCGGGTGGCGCGCTCGCACTCGTGGCCTGGGTGCTCGCGTCCTTCGGCTTCGGCCTGTACGTGGCGAACTTCGGCTCGTACGACGTCACGTACGGCAGTCTCGGCGCGGTCATCGCGTTCCTGGTGTGGCTCTACCTGTCCAACTGCGCGTTGATGCTCGGCGTGCAGGTGAACGCCGAACTGCAACGCGGGCGGGCGATGCAGGCCGGGGTCGAGGAGCCGGACGACCCGGTGCTGCCGCCCCGTGCCCCGGCCGACGACGAGAAGACGGACGGGCAGAAGGCCGGCGACGAGACGGCAGATGCGGAGAAGACGGCCGACCGGTTGCCGCCCGGATGACCGGCTCTCCCGGGCGGCGCCGGTTTACCGGCGGTCCCCCGGGGCATCTCCCAAGGCATGGAACGTGGCAGCAGCAAGCACTCGCCCAGGGTCGACGATCAGATGAGCAGCGAGGTCAGCGGTCTCGTCCAGAGCGCCGGCACCGGCGGTTCGCGGGCCGAGGAGTTCCGGATCCCGGAGCCGGCCGGCGAGGACCAGCCGGAGGCCACCACCGCGCCGGCCGGGGAGCTGCGCAGCGGCACGCCGCAGGGCATGAGCTCCGAGGACGTCGAGGCGCGCAGCCGTCTGGGGCGGTTCATCACGATGACCGCCCTGCCCGGTGACCGGGAGGCGCTGCTGGCGAACGCACGGGAGAACGAGGCGCCGACGGACATCGTCGCCGCCCTGGAGACCCTGCCCGCGGGCGCCCACTACCAGACGATCTCCGAGGTGTGGGCCGCACTCGGGCACAGGAACGAGACGACGCGCTGGTGAGCGGGCCGGCCCACGGCCCGTACGAGACACACACCGGCGGAACAGGAGGAACCCCGACATGAGTGGCGTTACCGAGCACGTGGACGTGGACGTCCCGATCCGGACCGCGTACGACCAGTGGACCCAGTTCGAGGAGTTCCCGCACTTCATGGACGGCGTGCAGGAGGTGCGGCAGCTCTCCGACACGATGACCCACTGGACCGTCGAGATCGCGGGCGTGAAGCGCGAGTTCGACGCCGAGATCACCGAGCAGCTGCCGGACGAGCGGGTGGCCTGGCGCTCCACCGGGGGCACCCAGCAGGCGGGCGTGGTGACCTTCCACCGGCTCGACGAGGGGCACACCCGGGTCACGCTGCAGATGGAGTTCGAGCCGCACGGCGTGGTCGAGCAGGCCGGCGACAAGCTGGGCGTGGTCGACCGGCGCGCCAAGGGCGATCTGGAGCGGTTCAAGCAGTTCATCGAGCGGCGCGGTCAGGAGACCGGCGCCTGGCGCGGCGCTGTCGACCGCCCCACCCCCTGAGCCACCTCCCCCGTACCCGAGTCTGGATGGCCGCCGGCGGTGCCGGCGGCCATCGCCGTGTCCGGCCGTTTGCGATCATCCGGTCCGGGTACCGCAGGGGAATGACCGACAACGACCGCCAGTGGCGCGACGAGGACCGCACTCCCCTGCACGAGCTGGACCAGGCCATCGCCCGGTCGGCCACGGACGGCCAGGGCGACGACGTCACCGCCAACGACGCCGGCGAGGAGGCCGCGTTCGGCCACGGCCCGGAGGCGGTGGACCGGGGCGCCGGCCCCGAGGCCGAGCGGCGTGAGATGACCGATGCGGACCGGGCCTACCGGCCGTCGACGATCGGGCGGACCGGCCCGGACGGCGGGTGATCGCGGGGTGGCTGCGGGCATCGGTGCCGATTCCCGCAGCCGCCGGATTCATGCTCGGCCGACACGACAAAAAGTGCGGTACGGACAGCCAGGAAAACGGACAGCCCATCCAGAATCGGCCGAACGGCTGACGGCACTCCCCCTGATGCGCGCAAGACTTTCGGGATGCAACAGGGCTCCGGTTTCCTCTCCAACCGTCAGCGCAAGCTCGCGTGGCTGGGCTTCCTGCTCGCCGCGATCCAGGCTCCGGTCTCCGCCCGGTTCACCGAGGACAGCTCCTGGCTGTTCAGCCTGGTGGTGGCGCTGATGGTCGCGACCGTGATCATCGCCGACGACGGCGCCCGCCGTCGCCCGGCCGAAGCACGCTCCTCCGACTGAGTCAGCGAGTGCCGGGGCGCGCCTCGTGCCCCGCCATCCCCCGGCTGCGGCGGCGCTCCTTCATCTCCGCCTCGTAGAGGTGCCGCCGGCCCGCGACGAGCTCGTCGCGGGCCTGCCGGTCCAGCTCCCGGAAGAGCGCGTAGTAGCCGTCGTCGAAGTCCTCGACGATCTGGAACGTCCACCGCCCGGCGATGACGTTGCGGCCGAGCAGTTCCCTGTCGATCCGCTCGGCGAGCGCCGGGTGACCGGCGGTGCGGAACATCTCCACCGCGTCGTCGAGCATCAGGTCGGCGTGGCCGATGAGCTGGTGCAGCTCGTAGAGGTGCCCACGGGCCCGCTCGACGCACTCCAGGGCCTCGCTGAGCTTGCCCAGCGCCTCGACCGTGGCGTCACTCACTCCCTCCGGGCGCCGGTGTGCCCGGTCCGGTCCGTCGGCCCGCTGTCCCATCGTGTCCCTCCGTGACCCCGATCGCGTGCTCTGCGTACCGGACTTCTGCCCCCGCACGGGCGACTCAATCCCGCCGGACGGCGCGACGGCTCCCCCGGACGACCCGGGCATCCCCCGCTCGGCCGAGGCCGGCCCCCGGCGGGCGGCGTTAGCCTCGGACACCATGCGCGTGCCGAACAACCGGGTCGCGACCCGCCGCTCCGCGGCCGTGGCCGCGCGGACGACCCTCACCTCCCTGATCGCCGCCGTCGGCACCGCCGGCCTCGCCGCGGCCCACGCGAACCCCGGGCTGCTCGCCGAGGTCGACCAGCACGCCGCCGGGGTACGCGACACCCTCGACGGCGACCGCCGCCCGCTCACCGTGGCGGCGCTCGCCGGGTACGCCGAGGGTCTGCGCGACGCGGCGGCCGAGTACGGCTGGACGCCGCCGACCGTGCCGGACTGGTCCGCGCCCGACTGGACGCTCACCCGCCTGCTCGCGGTGTGCCTGCTGGCCCGTGGACTGGACCCGCGCCACCTCGCCTGACCCGGACACGGCTACGGGGTGCCCGCGATCACCCCGCGGACACCCCGTCACCCGTTGCCGTCAGCCGTTCGGCCGGCGGAACTGCTGCGTCTCGTCGCCCATCTCGCCGGAGCGGTACGTGCCCGCGCCCGACATGGACGACTGCGGCGCCGCCGGTGCTGGTTGCCCGCCCCGGTCGGCCATCCGCCGCTCGTAGTCGCCGCGGCCGGCCTGCTGCGCCTGCCGCTGCTGCCGGATCGCCCGGGACTCCTCGGCGGCCCGGTGCAGCCAGCCGTCCCAGCGGTCCTGCATCGGCTTGACCAGACCACCACCGACACCGACGATCAGGATGCCGGCCACGGTGGCGAGGAACGCCACGAGCACCGGCGTGGTCACCGTGGTGGCGATGCCCACCTGGTTCAGCGCGGCGATGATGCCGAGCGCCAGGATGAAGATCGCCGTCACGTCGGCCAGCACCCGGCCGTACGAGAGCCCGCCGAGCGCACCCGAGACCAGGTCCCGGACGGCGTTGGCGATGGCGGCGGCGATCACCACGATCACGATCGCCACGAAGGCCCGCGGCAGCCAGGACACCACCCCACGGATCAGGTCGCTGATCGCGTTCGGTCCCCACACCCCGAAGGCGAACTGCAGGGTGAACAGCAGGACCGCGTAGTAGGCCAGTTTGGCCAGGATGTCGCTGGCGTCGTACTTGGTGCGTTCCAGGGCCCGTTTGACGCCGCCGCGTTCGACGGCGCGGTCGAAGCCGACCCGTTCCAGTGCCGCGTCCACGATTTTGAGGACGGCTCGGGCGATGAGCCAACCCACGACGAGGATCGCGATGAACGCGATCGCCCGCGGTACGAAGAGCAGCACCGACCTCCAGAAGTCGGTCCAGGCCGCACTGATGTCGACCTGCCCGACCGCGAGGGTTTTCGGCATGATGTCCCTCCTGTCGCGTGAACTGCGCCGCCCGCATACCCGGTGACCTGGGCAGCACGCCGGGCCGGACCGGGGGAATTTCCCGACATGGCCCGCCGAACCGGCCCTGACCTGCCCGAACATCCGCGCCGGGCGGCACCCGTATCCGCCACGGACGCATGATCGGAACCGCCCGGCCACGCTCCGGTTAGGCTGCGGTCATGCCAGGCACCGTCGGTCGGATTCCCACGCCGTCCGCTACCGCACCGGGAGCGCCCACCGATCCCGTCGTCGGCGGGCAGGCGGCCGGGACCGCCCACCCGTGGGCCGGTACGCCGCTGGGCGCCCCGCACACCTGGGACCCCGCGGTCCGCGCCGTCGCGGACGTGGTGCTCGCCTCCCCGGTCCCGATGGCCCTGCTCCTCGGCGACGACCTGGTGGTCTTCTACAACGACGGGTACGCCGAGCTGATCGGCGACCGGCACCCGGAGGCGCTGGGCCGGCCCGCGGCCGAGGCGTTCGCCGAGGTGTGGCGCGACCCGGGCGCAGGCGAGGCGCTGGAGCGGGTCTACCGGCACGGCGAGCCGTTCCTGCAACGGGAGGCGGTGCTGCCGGCCGACCGGCAGGGCCCGGCCGAACCGGCCGTGTTCACCAGGGGCCACTGCCCGGTCCGCGACTCGGCCGGCCGCATCGCCGGCGTGCTCACCGTCTCGGCGCAGACCACCCAGCTGACCCAGCAGTTGCAGAGCCTGAGCGACTTCGCGGCGGCGCTGGCCGGCACGCTCACGCTCGACGACGTGGCGCGGGTGGCGCTGCGCTACTGCCTGCACTCCTTCGACGCCGACCGGGTGTCGTTCGCGGTGGACGAGGGCAGCGCGTGGCGGCTGGTCCGCCGCATCCGCGGTGAGCTGCTCGACGAGGCCGACGAGCGGCTGCCCCCGCTGTGGCGGCGGATGTCCGCCGAGTCGGCGCTGCCCGCGGTGGTGACCGCGCGAAGCGGGGTCGCCTCGTTCACCGCCGACGGGCAGCCGCTGCGCGGCGTCGCGGCGGACCGGCACGACGAGAAGATCCGGGCGCTGGCGGCGCTGCCGCTGCGGACGACTGTGGTGCGGGGCTCGCTGACAGTGGGCTACCGGACGCCGCGGCCCTGGTCACCGGCGGAACGGGCGCTGCTGGCCGCGTCCGCCGAGCTGGTCGGCCAGGCCGCCGAGCGGGCCCGCCGTTTCGAGACCCAGCATGGCACCGCCCAGATGCTGCAGCGCAGCATGCTGCCGGAGCGGCTGCCGGACCTGCCCCGGCTGCGCATCGCCGCGCGTTACGACCCGGGCGTGGACGGCAACGCCGCGGGCGGCGACTTCTACGACGCGTTCCTGCTGCCCACCGGCGCTCTCGGTGTGGTGCTGGGCGACGTGGCCGGGCACGACGTGCAGGCTGCCGCCCGGATGGGCCAGGTACGCGCCGCGCTGCGCGCGCTCGCCCTGGTCGACTCCCGGCCGGACGCGGTGCTCGACGGGCTGGACCGGCTGGTCGCCAGCCTCGGCGTCGAGGGCGGAACCCAGGAGCTGTTCGTGACAGTGGTCTTCGGCGTGGTCGAGGCGGACCGGGAGTTGGTCACGCTGGCCAGCGCCGGTCATCCCGCGCCGCTGATCCGGCGCGCCGGCCCCGGCGCGCCGGTGGCCGAGTTCGTCGACGTGCCGCCCGCACCCCCGCTGGGCCTGGGTGGACGGGCGCGTACCACCACCGTGCCGTTCCGGCCCGGCGACACGCTGCTGCTCTACAGCGACGGCGTGGTGGAGCGGCGCTGGCAGGACCTGGCCGCCGGGATGGCCGGGCTGGGCGCGGCGGTGACCGGGGCGGCCGGCGGCGATCCGCGTGCGCTGTGCGCGGTGGCGACCGCGTCGGTGCCGGGCGCCACCGAGGACGACGTGGCGGTGCTCGCCGTCGAGTACGCGGTGCGCCCCAGCCGGTCGGCGAGCATGGAGGTGCCGGCCGAGCCGACTGCGCCGAGCCGGGTCCGGCACTGGATGACCGCGCAGCTCGGCGAGTGGCGGGTGCCGGAGGCGGTGATCGGCGCGGCGGTGCTGTGCACCAGCGAGCTGACCACGAACGCGCTGCTGCACGCCGGCACCGCCGCCCGGGTCGAGGTCGACCTGTCCGCGGAGCGGCTGCTGGTGTCGGTGGCCGACTCGGGCACCCGGGGTCAGGTCACCCGGGCGCAGACCGACACGCTCAGCAGCCGGGGCCGCGGGCTCGGCCTGATCGAGGAGCTGAGCGACGCGTGGGGCACCGACCCGGCCGTACGCGGATCGACCGTGTGGTTCGAGATCCTCATTCCGGCGGGTGAGTCGCGCGTCGGCGACGCCCCGGCCGGGTAGGAGCCGGACATGGCCGACGACAAGCGACGCGGTGTCCTGTTCGACGTTGACGGCACCCTGGTCGACACGACGTACCTGCACACGGTGAGCTGGTGGGAGGCGCTGCGCCAGGCCGACCACCGGGTGCCGATGGCGCGGATCCACAGGTCCATCGGCATGGGCTCGGACAAGATCCTCGACCACCTGCTCGGCGCGGAGCGGGACCGGGACGCCGACGGCCGGCTGCGCGACGCGCACGACACGCTGTACGCGGAGTACTGGGAGCGGCTGGCGCCGCTGCCCGGGGCGCGGGAACTGCTGCGCGCCTGCGCGGAACGCGGGCTGCGGGTGGTGCTGGCGACCTCGGCCGCCGAGCACGAGGTGACAGCGCTGCGCGCCGCGCTGGACGCGGACGACGTGATCGACTCGGTCACCTCGTCGGCCGACGCGCAGGAGAGCAAGCCGGCGCCGGACATTCTGGTCGCCGCGCTGGACCAGTCGGGGCTGGCCGCCGAGCGGGTGGTGTTCGTCGGGGACTCGGTGTGGGACGTGGCCGCCGCCGGCAAGCTGGACATCCCCTGTATCGGGCTGACCTGCGGCGGCACCGGCCGGGCGGAGCTGGCCGGCGCGGGCGCGGTGGCGGTCTACGACGACCCGGCGGCGCTGCTGGACGCCCTGCCGGACAGCGCCATCGCCACGCTCGGCTGACGGCCCGTCCGATCGACGGGCACGCACACGCTTAACCGGGCCCGCTTCGGGGCACTGCTGGACTCCGCCGCCCGGTCCACGGGCGGCCGAAGGGTGGTGTCGTGGAACCGGTCGATGTCGCGTTCGCTCTGCTGGGCGTCGGTGCGCTGCTGGCCGGGGTACTGCCCCGGGTCCTGGAGCGACGGCCGCTGTCGATGCCGATCGCGTTCCTCGGGCTCGGCATGCTCGTGTTCGTACTGCCCACCGGTCTGCCCACACCTGACCCGCTGCGCTGGCCGGAGCTGACCACCCACCTCACCGAGGTCGGGGTGATCGTCGCGCTGATGGGCGCCGGTCTGAAGATCGACCGCCCGTTGAGCTGGGCCCGTTGGTCGTCGACGTGGCGGCTGCTGGCGATCGCCATGCCGTTGTGCATCGCCGCGGTGGCGCTGCTCGGCTGGTGGTGGGCCGGTCTGGTGCCGGCCGCGGCGCTGCTGCTCGGCGCGGCGCTCGCGCCCACCGACCCGGTGCTCGCCTCGGACGTGCAGGTGGGTGAACCGACAGATGTGGAGGACTCGGAGGACGAGGTGCGCTTCGCGCTCACCTCCGAGGCGGGCCTGAACGACGGGCTCGCCTTCCCGTTCGTGTACGCGGCCATCGCGATCGCCACCACCGGGCTCGCGCCGTCCGGCTGGCTCGCCGAGTGGTTCGCCGTGGACGTGCTCTACAAGCTCGCCGCCGGGGTGGGCGGCGGGCTGCTCGTCGGCTGGCTGCTCGGCAAGTTGTTCTTCCGCGCCCCGAGCAAGCTGCGGCTGGCCAAGCACTCCGAGGGTTTCCTCGCGCTGGCCGCGACGTTCCTCGCGTACGGGCTGGTCGAGGTGATCGGCGGGTACGGCTTCCTGGCCGTGTTCGTGGCCGCTCGCGCGATCCGGGCCGCCGAGCGAACGCACGAGTTCCACTCCGTGCTGCACGACTTCGCCGAGCAGGTGGAGCGGCTGCTCACGGTGCTGTTGCTGCTGCTGTTCGGCGGGGCCGTGATCGGCGGGCTGCTCGCGCCGCTGACCTGGCCGGCGGCGCTGGCCGGGCTGGCCCTGGTGCTGGTGATCCGGCCGCTGGCCGGGTGGCTGTCGCTGCGCGGTGCGCCCGGCAAACCGGCCGAGCACTGGGTGATCTCGCTGTTCGGCATCCGCGGCGTCGGCTCGTTCTACTACCTGGCGTACGCCACCAGCAAGACCGACTTCCCGCAGGCGGATCTGGTCTGGGCCACCGTCGGTCTCGTGGTGGTGGTGTCGGTGGTGGCGCACGGGATCGCCGCGACACCGGTCATGCAGTTGCTGGACCGGGAGGGCGATCGCACCGGCGAGGACACGCGGGCCGGGTCGGCGGCCCAACCGGTGGGCGCCACCGGCTGACCGGCCCGGGCTATCCGCCCAGCCGGGCGGCGAGCGCGCGGCCCAGGTCCCGGCCGGAGCGCCAGGCGGTCTGTACGCGCGGGCGGCCGAACGCGTCACCGGCCAGGCCGATGCCGTCGTCGTCCAGGTGGTACGTGGCGCTCCCGGCGTGCGCGGCCGGGGACGCGTACGTCCAGCGGTGCACGTGGACCGACACCGCCGGCTCGGGGAGTCCGAGCAGGTCGCGGACCGCCTGCTCGACAGCCGGGCGGGCGGCGGTGGGCTGGAGCAGGTGCCCGGCGGCGAACCCGGCGGTGGTGTGCGCGACCAGCACCGGCGCGGCGTCGCCACGCCGGTCGCCGTCGTCGCAGACCAGGCTGAGCACGGGGTGGTCGTTGACGAACGCGCCACGGAAGTCCGCCCAGCGACGGGCCGGGAAGTGCAGCACCCCGGTCAGCGCCGACGACCAGCGCTGTGCGGCGACCGACCGGGTCGCCTCGGCCAGCGCCGGGTCCAGCAGCAGCGCCGCCTGCGGGCCGGGCATGGCGAGCACGACCGCCTCGGCAGCGGTGCCGTCCACCCGGGGGCCGGGCTCGACCGTCATCACCAGCCGGTCGTGCGTCACCGGCAGGTCGGCGGCGAGGTGTTCGACGAGCGAGCGCAGCCCGCGCGGGGCGGCCCAGCGCATCGGGCCTGCGACCTGCTCGCGTCCGCGCGGCCCGTACGCGACGAGCGTGTCGGTCCACTCCCGCGCCAGCCCGGCGTCCCGCCACCGGTCCACCACGGCGACGAAGTCCGGGTCGTCCACCGTGAAGTACGCGGCGCCCAGATCGGCAGGGCGGCCGTCGAAGCGCTTGCTGGCCATCCGACCGCCGGTGACCCGGGCCCGTTCGCGTACCCGCACCGGGATGCCGGCCCGCGCCAGCTCGGTCGCGCACGCCACCCCGGCGATGCCCGCGCCGACCACCACCACGCCCGCCCGCTCCGCCGTCACCAGGTGATCGTAGGCGGCGGGCGGCATGAACCCGCCGGGCCGGGGGTAGTGGTACACCTGTTCGAGGAGAGGTGATGAGCATGGCCGAGCGCGCCAACACCAGCGGCAGGAACGTGAATCCGGACGCCGCCGTCAAGGACCCGGACGACTGGGTCACCGGCGACGAGCCGCCCACCGCCGCCCAGGAGTCGTACCTGCACACCCTGGCCCAGGAGGCGGGCGAGCCGGTGCCGGAGGGCCTGACCAAGGCCGAGGCGTCCCGGCGGATCGACGAGCTCCAGGCGGAGACCGGCCGGGGCCGCTGAGGTCAGCGCGGGGGCAGGCGGTGCAGTTCGACCCGGTCGAGCCGCCCCGCCGCCACCCGCGCGGTCAGGTAGGTGGCGTACGGCTGCGCCCGCCGGTCGGTGGGTGAGCCGGGGTTGAGCAGGCGCAGGCCGCCCGGGGCGACGCTGTCCCAGGGGATGTGCGAGTGTCCGAAGACGAGCAGGTCGCAGTCGCCGTACGCGGCGGCGCAGCGCTCCTCGCGGCGGGTCTTCGGGCCGGTCTCGTGCACCACGGCGACGCGCAGGCCGTTCAGCTCGACGCGGGCCACCTCGGGCAGCCGGGCGCGCAACTCCGGCCCGTCGTTGTTGCCGTACACGCCGACCAGCCGGCGCGACCGCTTCTCCAGCGCGTCCAGCAGCGCCACGTCCACCCAGTCCCCGGCGTGCACGACGACATCCGCGGCCTCGACGGCCCCCCACAGCGCCCCCGGAAGATCCCGCGCCCGCTTGGGCACATGCGTGTCAGCCATCACGACCAGTTCCACCCCCTCATCCTCCCCCACCCCCGCTCCCCCGGGTCGATCATGAAGTTGGCGGCACTCAGGGAGATCGACTTCGCCGTCAACCTCATGATCGACGCGTAGAGGCGGCGGCGTCCGTTATGCGGCCGGCGGCGATGATCAGGCCGATGTGCGAGTACGCCTGCGGGAAGTTGCCCGTCTGCTCGCCGGTGTCCTGGTCGATCTGCTCGGCGTACAGGCCGAGGTCGTTGGTGCGGGCGGCCAGCCGCTCGAACAGCCGCCGGGCCCGGTCCAGCTCCCCCGCCTCGGCCAGGCAGGCGGCCAGCCAGAACGAGCAGATCACGAACCCGGCCGGGTCGCCGTCCCAGCGGCGCAGCAGCCCGTCGCGGGACAGCCGCCGCTCCAGCACGTCCATCGTCGCGCGCATCCGGGGATCGTTCGCGGGCAGGAAACCGACAAGCGGCATGACCAGCACCGAGGCGTCCAGGTCGTCGGCGCCGAACGCCCCGGTGTACGCGCCGACCCGCTCGTTCCAGCCGTGGGTGAGCACGGCCGCCCGGATCTCGTCGCGGGCGGCTGCCCAGCGCGCCACGTCGGCGGGCTCGCCGATGCGGGAGCCGAACCGGACCGCCCGGTCCAGCGCGGTCCAGCACTCGACCTTCGACGACACGTAGTGCCGCTGCGGGCCGCGCCCCTCCCACATCCCCGCGTCGGGCCGGTGCCAGCCGCGTTCGGCCTGGTCGGCGAGCGTACGCAGCAGGTCGCGGACCTCCGGTGACATCGGGTCGAGGTAGTACCGCATCAGCCAGGCGGCGTCGAGCACCTCGCCCAGCACGTCGTTCTGCCGCTGCCGCCAGGCGTCGTTGCCGACCAGCACCGGCCGGCTGTGCTCGTACCCGGCCAGGTGGTCGAGGTCGTGCTCGGTGAGGTCCCGTTCCCCCTCGACGCCGTACATGATCGGCACCGGCTCGTCGCCGATCCGGCCCATCGCCCGCGCCACCCAGGTGAACTGCCGGTCCGCCTCGTCCGGGCAGGCCGCCCGCCACAGCGCCTGGAGCGTGAGGCTGAAGTCGCGCAGCCACACGTAGCGGTAGTCGTAGTTGCGGTCGCCGCCGAGCTTCTCCGGCACCGAGGTGGTGGCCGCCGCGACGACGGCGCCGCTCGGCGCGTACGTCATGCCCTGCACCGCGAGGGCGCTGCGCCGCACCTCGTCGCGGTACTCACCCTGGTAGTCGTGCAGCGCCGACCAGGACCGCCAGGCGGCGACGGTCTCGGCCACCGCCTCGGCGGCGTCGGGCAGCGCCGGTGCGGCGCCGGCGTACGCCGGGGCGTACCCGAGGGTGAAGCGGTGGACGCTGCCGGCGCGGGCGGTGAATCGGCCGGCGGCGGCCCCCGCGGCGACTGTCAGCGGGACGTCGGCGCGCAGTTCCAGCCGGCAGGCGCCGGCGGTGGCGGCCACCACCCCGTCGTGCTCGGTGAGGTAGGCGCCGACCCGGCCGTACTCGAAGCGCGGCGCGTACTCGACACGCATCGCCACCTCGCCGGTGAGCCCCTCGACCAGCCGGGCGAGCACCCGGGGCGAGCGCATCCCGATGTCGTGGCCCCGCGCGCCGTGCTCCAGCGCCAGTGCGTCGGTGACGGCGACCGTGCCGGTCGCCGTGGTGAAGACGGTACGCAGCACCAGCGTGTCGTCCAGGTAGGACCGAGTGCTGGTGGCCGCGCCCTCGGGTCGGATGCTCCAGTGCCCGGCGTGCTCGTCGAGCAACCGCCCGAACACCGACGGCGCGTCGAACCGGGGCGGGCACCACCAGTTGACCGAGCCGTCGCGGTCGACCAGGGCCGCGCTGCGCCCGTCGGCGAGGAAGCCGTGCTCGCTGATGTGTCGGGTCGGCACGGATGTGGCTACCCGGCCCGGGGCATCGGCATGCCTCGCCACATCGGTCCGGCCCGGCGCGTTACCGCTGCCCGGCGCCGGGAACGCGGTGAGTTGACGAAGGAGGATGCTCATGACCAGACCCTCGACTCCGACCGCGGCCTGGCAACCCGGAATGCCGGGCAGCGACAACCTCCCGTCCGGCCCGGGCGGTCGCCCGACGCCGCCGAGCGGGGACGGGCACGGACCGCACGCCGGGGCGCCGACCGTCACGATCGGCTCGTACCCGGACTATCCGTCCGCCCAGCGCGTGGTGGACTATCTGGCCGACAACCGGTTCCCGGTGGAACGTACCTCGATCGTCGGTACGGACCTCACGCTCGTGGAGACCGTGATGGGACGGCTCACCACGGGCCGGGCGGCCCTGCTCGGGGCCGGCACCGGCGCCTGGTTCGGTTTGTTCATCGGGTTGCTGTTCGGCATCTTCACCGCCGGGAACTGGCTGGCGGTGATCCTGGTCGGGCTGGTGATCGGTGCGATCTGGGGTGCGGTGTTCGGTGCTGTGGCACACGCCATGAGCGGTGGGCAGCGTGACTTCACGTCGGCCAGTTCACTGCGGGCCGCGCAGTACGCGGTGACTGTGGACGCGGAGATGGCCGGTCAGGCCCAGCAACTGCTCAGCCGGATGCACCTGACACCAACCGGCGCCACCGCCCGCTGACCGGTAGGGCAATGAGGGGAGGGCCGGGCGGCCCTCCCCTCATTCGTGGTACGCCCGCTCCCCGGCGCGCAGCGGCACGTCCACCCGGTTCTCCGGCGGCGCCAGCGGGCAGGCCCACCTGTCGTCGTAGGCGCAGCTGGGGTTGTAGAGGTAGTTGGCGTCGAGCCGGACCCGGTCGCCGGGGAGCACTGTCAGTCCCCGGCCGAAGGTGCCCTTGACCGTGTCGGTGAGGTACCGGCCCCCGCCGTACGAGCCGTCGCCGCAGGTGCCGTCGCGCAGCGGCAGGAACAGCCCGCCGCCGTACGCCTCGATCCACCAGAGCGTCAGCGGGCCCCACGGCGTCTCGGCGACCGCCACCCGCCGGTACGCGACCACGCCGTCCGGGCCGCCGGTGTCGATGCGCAGCTCCCCGGTAGCGGGGCGCAGCGGCGCCTCGACCACAGCCGACGGGTCGGGAGGGTACCAGCGCAGCCCGGTGAAGGCGGGCCGGTCGGCGGGCGGCACCGGGCTGCTCGGGTGGGTGCGGAACAGCTCGTCGCGCGCGGCCCGGAACCCGGCCAGGTCGAGGCCGGACAGGTAGAGCCGGGCCACCCGCTCCCGCCAGTCGAGCAGGTCGAGATCGTCCATCCCCCGACCCTAGCCGGGTCATCTCTTCAGGTTTGAAGGAGGCCTACGGAGGAGCGCAGGTCCCCACGGCAGCAGAGCTTGTTTAAATTTTAAATAGTGCTACTCTCGGAGCCATGACGGAGAGCCTGGACGCGGAGCGGACGGCCTGCTGGCGCGCGTACATCGAGTCGAGCCAGCGGCTGTTCACCCGGCTCGAGGACGACCTGCGCGCCGACAGCGACCTGAGCTTCGCCGACTACCACGTGCTGGTGCTGCTCTCCGAGGCGCCCGGCCACCGGCTGCGCATGGGTGAGCTGGCCGACCGGCTGGTGTTCTCACCGAGCCGGCTGACCTACCAGATCACCACGATGCGCAAGCGCGGCCTGGTGGCGAAGGAGGCGTGTCCGGCTGACCGGCGCGGCAGCGAGGCCGTGCTCACCGCCGCCGGCCTGCTCGCCCTGCGCGAGGCCGCGCCGCACCACCTGCGCTCCGTGCGCGCCCACCTGATCGACGACCTCGACGACGCCGAGGTCGCCTGCCTCACCCGGGTCTTCGAGCGGCTCGGCCGGCGCCTGCGCGCCGACCGCACCGCGTCGTCCACCCCGGCCGACAAGTAAGGAGCCCCGCGATGCCCGCGATCACCGTCGACGACGTCCTCGTCCTGCCCCGCCTGCCGCAGCTCGGCGAGGCCACCGAATACCGCTCGGTCCGCCGGGTCACCACCGCCCCCAGCGGGTACGAGGGCGAGGGCTTCCCGGTCCGCCGGGCCTTCGCCGGCGTGCCGATGACCGAGCTGGACCCCTTCATCCACCTCGACCAGATGGGCGAGGTCGACTACGCGCCGGGCGAGCCGAAGGGCACCTCCTGGCACCCGCACCGCGGCTTCGAGACGGTGACCTACATGATCGACGGGATCATGGACCACCAGGACTCGACGGGTGGCGGCGGCACCATCACCGACGGCGACACCCAGTGGATGACTGCCGGCAGTGGCCTGCTCCACATCGAGGCGCCGCCGGAGCACCTGGTGATGAGCGGCGGGCTGTTCCACGGCCTGCAGCTCTGGGTCAACCTGCCCAGCGTCGCCAAGATGAGCGCGCCCCGCTACCAGGACATCCGCGGCCGGGAGTCGGCGCTGCTGACCACGCCCGACGGCGGCGGCCTGATCCGGGTCATCGCCGGTGAGGTCGCCGGGCACCAGGGTCCGGGCTCGACGCACACGCCGATCACCATCGCGCACGTCACGTTGCAACCCGGCGCCGAGCTGAGCCTGCCGTGGCGGTCCGACTTCAACGCGCTGGTGTACGTGCTGGCCGGCCGCGGCACCGTCGGAACCGACCGGCGGCCGATCCACCTCGGCCAGCTCGCCGTGCACGGGCCCGGTGAGGCGTTGCGGATCACCGCCGACCGGACACAGGACTCCAACACCCCGGCGCTGGAGCTCTACCTGATGGGCGGCCAGCCGATCCGCGAGCCGGTGGCGCACTACGGCCCGTTCGTCATGAACACCCGCGCCGAGCTGATCCAGGCGGTCGAGGACTTCCAGGCCGGCCGGCTCGGGGTGATCCCGACCGGGCGGGTGCCGCACACCGACGGCCAGGGCGACCGGCCCTGACCTGCTACGGGCGCCCCGGTTCGCCGGGGCGCCCGGCCGCGGTCTCAGGAGACGGCGAAGATCCCGGCCACCCCGAGGATCACCATCAACAGGACCGCCACCAGCGCACCCCGCTCCCCCTCCACCACCTGGTCGCGGTCGGTCACGGTGTTCGTCGTCTCGGCGGGCATGTCGGTGCCTCCTCGGTATCGCGATCCAGGGGTCCGGCGCACCCCTGACGCGCGGCACCGACGCCGACCTGCTGCTCGACGTGCGGGGCCCTGCCGGGGGTCCTACCGTGTGAGGACGTCGTCGACCTCGGGGGGTGGAACGTGACTCTGCGGGACTGGTTCCTCACCGCACAGGAACGCGCCAACCCGGGGTCTGAGTTACCCGTCTGGGCCGATGGAAACCTCGCCGAACCGTTGATTCACGGTGCCGCGTACTTCGACCGCCTGGTCAGCGAGGTGGAGGCGCTGTCCGCGGGCGACCACCTGTTCTTCACCGACTGGCGCGGTGACCCGGACGAGCGGATGCGCCCGGACGGCCCCACCGTGGCGCAGTTGTTCGCGCAGGCCGCCCAGCGCGGCGTCATCGTCAAGGGCCTGCTCTGGCGCTCCCACCTCGACACGCTCTCCTACAGCGAGGCGGAGAACCGCGACCTCAGCGAGGCGGTCCGCGCGGCCGGCGGCGAGGTGCTGCTCGACCAGCGGGTCCGGCGCGGCGGCTCGCACCACCAGAAGCTCGTGGTGCTGCGCCGGCCCGGCGACCCGAGCCGCGACATCGCCTTCGCCGGCGGCATCGACCTGTGCCACAGCCGCCGCGACGACGCCGGCCACGCCGGCGACCCGCAGCCGGTCGGCATGTCCCCGCGGTACGGCCCCACGCCACCCTGGCACGACGTGCAGCTCGCGCTACGCGGACCGGTGGTCGGCGCGCTCGACACCACGTTCCGGGAGCGGTGGACCGACCCGATGCCGCTGGACTCGGAGAACCCGATGGCGTACCTGCGGGACCGGCTGCGCGGCTCCGACCTGCGCCCGGACCCGCTGCCCGAGCAGCCTGCCGACCCGCCGCCCTGCGGACCGCACCACGTGCAGGTGCTGCGCACCTACCCGGCGGTGCGCCCCCGCTACTCGTTCGCCCCGGACGGCGAGCGCACAGTGGCCCGCGGCTACACCAAGGCGGTACGCCGGGCCCGGCGGCTGATCTACCTGGAGGACCAGTACCTCTGGTCGACCGAGGTGGCGGAACTGTTCGCGCAGGCGCTGCAGGAGCACCCGGACCTGCACCTGGTGGCGGTCGTGCCCCGGCATCCGGACGTGGACGGCCGGCTCGCGCTGCCGCCGAACATGGTCGGCCGGGAGCAGGCGCTGTCGCTGTGCCACCGGGCCGCGCCGGAGCGGGTGCACGTGTTCGACGTGGAGAACCACGACGGCACGCCGGTCTACGTGCACGCGAAGGTCTGCGTGGTGGACGACGTGTGGGCCAGCGTGGGCAGCGACAACTTCAACCGCCGGTCCTGGACGCACGACAGCGAGCTGTCCTGCGCGGTGCTCGACGACACCCGCGACGAGCGGGCGCCGGCCGACCCGGCGGGGCTGGGCGACGGCGCCCGGGTGTTCGCCCGCGACCTGCGGCTGCGGCTGTGGCGCGAACACCTGGACCGCGATCCGGGCGGCGCGCAGGACGACGACCTGCTGGACCCGGCGGACGCGGTCGCGGCGATCACCGCGGCGGCGGACGAGCTGGAGCGCTGGCACGCCGGGGGCCGGGCCGGTCCCCGTCCGCCGGGCCGGTTGCGGCCGCACCGCCCGGAGCGGTTGCCCTGGCATACGCGGCTCTGGGCGCTGCCCGCGTACCGGCTGGTCTACGACCCGGACGGCAGGCCGCTGCGGGCCCGCCGGGCCGGCACCTGGTGAAGGTCGGCCGGCTCGTCCGGCACGTTCGGGCGGGCCGGGTACGCGAACGACACGCGCGGCGAGTAGAAGCCCCAGCACACGTGCAGCGGGTTGGCCGGCCGCAACGCGTGGACCGGGTGCTCCGGGGCCGGGAACTCCACCGACTCGACCTCGAACGGTGACACCGGCTCGGCCACGTACGGATAGTCGGTGACGATCAGCTCGCCGTCGCTGCCTGTGAGGTAGCGATGGTGGCCCATGTGCGCCTCGGTGCCGGTGTGCCCGACCCGGGCGGTCACCCGGATCAGCAGCGTGCCGTCGGCGGCCCGGGTCTCGGCGGTGAGCCGGCCGCCCCGCAGGTCCAGGCGGGTCTGCCCGGCGGCGGCGGGTGCGCCCCGCGCGGCGGCGTACTGCCGGACCCGCTCACTGGAGGTGAGGTAGTGCGTCCACCAGCCGCCCGGCGTCTCGCCGTCGGGCGGATCCATGTCCGCCAGTGAGACACCCAGGTAGGTGAGCGAGTACGCGCCGAAGCCGGAGGTCTGCGTCTCGTCGTCGACCACGTACTGGTTCACGAACACCTGACGCTGCGGGTGCGGGCGCAGACCGGCGGGCAGCAAAGTCTCGACCGCGCCGGGATCCGCCGGGAGCCAGCTGAACAGCAGCGTCCGGGCGTTGATGACGAGTTGCGGCGCGGCGGGATCCAGCACGGTGCCTCCGTTGACGTGTCGCTACGGACGCTACGGGCGGTCCCGTCGGCGGGACAACGACAGAAAGCCGACACATCGACCACCTGTCGGATTCTTCGTTGACCGATCGGGACGCGCTATGCCCGGAAAAACGAGGTCCATACCCCGCCACACCTTAAGTACATCGTACTTTCGGCTAGATTTCCGCAGCACGATCGGGCTATGGTGGCTTCCGAACGTACTACCGACACCTAAACCTGAGCGTCACGTCTTTTTTCTTCCGTGGACGAGGTGCAGGGAGGACCACTCATGACCGCTCCCACGACCAGCGCCCCGGCGACCACGCCGGCCGGCTCCGCGAAGCTCGACCCCCGCTCGCTCACCGACAGCGCCGCCGACCTGCTCGCCGCGATGGCCGCGCTGCCGGCCGGCCACCCGTCCCGGCCCGCGCTGCGCGACCGCGCCATCGAGGCGTGGCTGCCGCTGGCGAACCACCTGGCCCACCGCTACAGCGGCCGCGGCGAACCGAACGACGACCTGGCGCAGACCGCGGCGATCGGCCTGATCAAGGCGATCGACAAGTTCGACCCGTCGCGCGGCGTCGACTTCGCCGGCTACGCCATCCCCACCATCATCGGCGAGCTGAAGCGCCACTTCCGCGACCGCACCTGGGACATCCGAGTGCCCCGCCGGCTCCAGGAGCTGCGCCTGGCGATCTCCGACGCCAACAGCACGCTGCTCCAGACGCTCGGCCGCTCCCCGACGGTCGCCGACATCGCCGCCCACCTCAAGCTCACCGAAGAAGAGGTGCTGGAGGGCCTGGAGGGCGCCCGCGCCTACAACGCGGTGTCGCTGTCCACCCCGACCGGCGACGGCGAGCGGGCCACCGAGCTGGGCGACCTGCTCGGCGGCGAGGACGGCGAGTTCGAGCTGGCCGAGATGCGCGTCGCCCTCGGCCCGGCGCTCGCCACGCTCGACCGGCGCGAGCAGAAGATCCTTACGCTGCGCTTCTACGGCAACCTGACCCAGTCGCAGATCGCCGAGCAGATCGGCGTCTCGCAGATGCACGTGTCCCGGCTGCTGGCCCGGGCCCTGACCAAGCTGCGCGGTCAGCTCGACGGAACGTACTAGCAAGGGGGCTGCGGCCGGGTCGGCGGACCCGGCGCGGCGGCCACCCGGCCCGGTCGGCGGTGCGCCGGCCGGGCCGTTCCGCGTCCCGGGGGCAGCGCGGACCGTCCGGCGGCGCGGTGCGAGAGTGGGGCCGTGCTCGCCGACATCCCGCTCGACCTGCCGGTCCGCCCGGTCCTGCCGGCGCTCGTCGGCGCGCTGCGCGAGCGCGGCGCCGCCGTCCTGGTGGCGCCGCCGGGCACCGGCAAGACCACCACCGCGCCGCTCGCGGTCGCCGACGCGGTGCCCGGCCGCGTGGTGATCGCCCAGCCCCGGCGGGTCGCCGCCCGCGCCGCCGCGCACCGGATGGCCGCCCTGCTCGGCGAGCGGGTCGGCGACCGGATCGGATACGCGGTGCGCGGCGAGCGCCGGACCGGCCCGCGTACCCGGGTCGAGGTGGTCACCACCGGCCTGCTGGTCCGCCGCCTGCACCACGACCCGGAGCTGCCCGGCGTGGACGCGGTAGTGCTCGACGAGTGTCACGAACGGCACCTCGACGCCGACCTGGCGCTGGCGTTCAGCGTCGAGGCCCGCGCGACGCTGCGCCCGGACCTGTGGCTGCTGGCGATGTCGGCCACCCCGCGGACGGACCGGTTCGCGGCGCTGCTCGGCGCCGGCGACCCCGCCCCGGTGGTACGCGCCGAGGCCGCGCTGCACCCGGTCGAGCGGGTGTGGGCGCCACCGCCGCGCCCGGTGACGCCGCCCGGCGCGGGCCGGGTCGATCCCGCGCTGCTCGACCACGTGGCCGCCACCGTGCGCCGGGCGCTGCGCGAACGCGACGGCGACGTGCTGGTCTTCCTGCCCGGCGCGGGTGAGATCGCCGCCGTCGCGGGCCGCCTGGCCGACCTGCGCGACATCGCGGTACTGCCCCTGCACGGCCGGCTGCCCGGGCCCGCCCAGGACGCGGCGCTCACCCCGGCCGCCGGACGGCGCGTGGTGCTCGCGACGGCGGTGGCGGAGAGCAGCCTGACCGTGCCCGGCGTCCGGGTGGTGGTGGACGCCGGACTGAGCCGGGTGCCGCGCACCGACCTGGCCCGAGGGCTGGGCGCGCTGGTCACGGTGCCGGTGTCCCGGGCCGGGGCCACCCAGCGCGCCGGCCGGGCCGGACGGGAGGCGCCCGGCGCGGTCTACCGCTGCTGGTCGGAGGCGGCACACGAACGGCTCGCCCCGCAGCCCGAACCGGAGATCGCCACCGCCGACCTGACCGGGTTCGCGCTGGAGCTGGCCGCCTGGGGCACACCGGACGGCACCGGGCTGGCGCTGCCCGACCCACCGCCACCGGCCGCGCTGACTGTGGCGCGGGAGACGCTCACCACGCTCGGCGCGGTGGACCACGACGGCCGGATCACCGCGCGGGGACGGGCGGTAGCGGCGGCGGGCACGCATCCCCGGCTGGCGCGGGCGCTGCTGGACGGCGCACCCCGGGTCGGTGCCGAACGGGCCGCCCAGGTGGTGGCGATCCTCGGCGAGGACACGCTGGGCGGGACCGGGGACGACCTGCCCGCCCGCTGGCGGCGACTGCGCGACGGCACCGACCCGGCCGCAACCGCGCGCTGGCGCACCGAGGTACGCCGCCTGCGCGCCGCCCTGCCCGCCGACGGCGCGGCCGAGCGGGGGCGCCTGCCGGACGATCTGGCCGCGGGGCTGCTCGCCGGACTGGCGTACCCGGAACGGCTGGCCCGGGCACGGCGGCCGGGCGGGTCCGCGTACCTGATGGCCGGCGGGACCGCCGCGGAGCTGGCGCCCGGCTCGGGGCTGCCCGGAGCGGCGTGGCTGGCCGTCGCGGTGGCCGACCGCTCCCCCGGCGCGCCCGCCGCCCGGGTGCGGCTCGCCGCGCCGATCGACGAGGCGACCGCCCGGGAGGCCGGGGCGGCGCTGCTGGACACCGGGCGGGAGGTGGCCTGGTCCGGCGGGGACGTGGTGGCCCGCGAGGTGGTCCGGCTCGGCGCCGTCGAGCTGGTCGACCGGCCGCTCACCGCGCCGGACCCGGAGCTGGTCGCGGCGGCGCTGCTGGACGGGCTGCGGCAGGAGGGACCGGGCCTGCTGCGCTGGACGCCGGAGGCGACCGGGCTGCGCCGCCGGCTGGCGTTCTGCCGCCAGGCGCTCGGCGACGACTGGCCGGACGTCTCCGACGCGGCGCTGCTCGCCGAGGCGCGCGTCTGGCTCGGCCCGGAGCTGGCCCACGCCCGGCGCCGGGCCGACCTGCACCGGGTGGACGTGGCGGCGGCGCTGCGGCGGCTGCTGGACTGGCGGCAGGCGGCGCGGCTGGACGAGCTGGCCCCGGAGCGCCTGGAGGTGCCCAGCGGCTCGCGGATCCGGGTCGACTACGCCGACCCGGCCGCGCCGGTGCTGGCGGTCAAGCTCCAGGAGACGTTCGGCTGGCGGGACGTGCCGCGCATCGGCGACGGGCGGGTGCCGGTGCTGCTGCACCTGCTCTCCCCCGCCGGGCGGCCGGTGGCGGTCACCGCCGACCTGGCCTCGTTCTGGCGCACCGGCTATCAGCAGGTACGGGCGGAGCTGCGCGGACGCTACCCGCGCCATCCGTGGCCGGAGGACCCGACCACCGCCGAGCCGACCCGAAGGGCCGCCCCGCGACGGCGGTGAGGGCTATTCCTCGACGACGTCGGCGATCACGACGGTGATGTTGTCCGGGCCGCCGGCCCGCAACGCCAGGTCGATCAGCCGGGCCGCGCAGGCGTCGCGTTCCGGCTGCTCGCTGAGCACCTCGGTGAGCGTGTCCGCGCGGACCACGTTGGAGAGGCCGTCGCTGCACAGCAGCCAGCGGTCACCGGCCCGGGGCACCATCGTGGCGTACGACGGGGAGACCTCGTCGCCCTGCAACGCCTGGGTCACCACCGCCCGCCGGGGATGGCTGCTGGCCTGCTCGGCGGTGATGACGCCCTGGTCGACGAGCATCTGCACGAACGTGTCGTCGCGGGTGACCTGCTTGAGCACGCCCTCGCGGTACAGGTAGGCCCGGGAGTCGCCGACGTGCGCCAGCGCGAGACAGCTGCCGGTACGGGCGAACAGCAGCGCGGTGAGCGTGGTGCCCATGCCCTGACGCTCCGGATCCTCCTCGACGGCCTGGCGGATCCGCGCGGTGGCCAGCTCGATCCCGCCCTGGAGTGCGGCGACGAGAGCGTCCTCCGGCGTCTCCACGTCCAGCGGGGCGACCGCGTCGATGGCGATGCGGCTGGCCAGGTCGCCGGCCGCCATGCCGCCCATGCCGTCGGCGACCGCGACCAGCCAGGCACCGGCGTGCTGCGCGTCCTGGTTACCGCTGCGGATCAGCCCACGGTCGCTCGCTCCGACGGAACGAAGCTTCAGGGTCATGGGTCGCAGCCTGCCAGGTCGAGGGCTCGGATGTCTCTAGGAGATCACTGACATCGTACGTGGCGCGCCGAATCGGGCCGCGCGCGGGCGGGATGCCTCATCGGGCCGGATCGATTGACAGCGACGGAACGCGGTGGAAACATCGGGCTGATATTGGGAGCGCTCCCAGCTCCCGGTCTCCCCCACCACCCCCGAGCACGGAAGGAACCTCCGTGACCCGATCCCGTCGTCGGCTCGCCGCACTCGCGGCCACCACGCTGGCGCTCACCGGCCTCACCGCCGGCCCGGCGAGCGCCGAGGTGCCGCCGGATGCCCCCGAACAACTGCGCAACGGCGACTTCAGCGCCGGCGTCTCCCCCTGGTTCTCGTACGGCACCGGCGACCTCGCGGTCGTCGACGGCCGGCTCTGCACCTCCGTCGCGGCGGGCACAGCCAACCCGTGGGACGCCGGGATCGGCCAGGACGCGGTGCCGCTGACCCAGGGCGCCGAGTACGAGCTGTCCTTCGACGTCTCCGCGACCCCCGGCGCGGCCGTCAAGGCGGTGCTCCAGCTCGGCAGCGCCCCCTACACCACCTACGCCAGCGTCGACGCCACAGCCACCGGCACCGCGAAGCACGTCACCACCACCTTCACCTCCCCGGCCGACAACCCCACCGCCCAGCTGATCTTCCAGGTCGGTGGCAGCGCCCAGGCGCAGACGTTCTGCCTGGACAACGTGTCGCTGCGCGGCGGAGAGCCGGCGCCGCCGTACGAGCCGGACACCGGGCCGCGGGTCCGGGTCAACCAGGTCGGCTACCTGCCCGGCGGGCCGAAGCACGCCACAGTGGTCACCGAGGCCACCGACGCCCTGCCCTGGCAGCTCAAGTCGGCCGGCGGCGCGGTGGTCGCCAGCGGGCAGACCACGCCGCGCGGCACCGACGCCGCCTCGGCGCAGAACGTGCAGACTGTCGACTTCTCCGCGTACCGGACGCCGGGCACCGGCTACACGCTGACAGTGGACGGCGAGACCAGCCACCCGTTCGACATCTCCGGCGCGCTCTACGACCGGCTGCGCGCCGACTCGCTGCAGTTCTTCTACGCCCAGCGCAGCGGCATCGAGATCGACGGCGACCTGATCGGCGAGGAGTACGCCCGCCCGGCCGGCCACCTCGGCGTCGAGCCGAACCAGGGTGACACCGACGTGCCGTGCCAGGCCGGCGTCTGCGACTACTCGCTGGACGTGCGCGGCGGCTGGTACGACGCGGGCGACCACGGCAAGTACGTCGTCAACGGCGGCATCGCCGCCTACCAGCTGCTGAGCACGTTCGAGCGGACCAAGACGGCCGAGACCGCCGCCGGCGGGGCCGCCCTGGGCGACTCGACGCTGCGACTGCCCGAGCGCGGCAACGACGTGCCGGACGTGCTCGACGAGGCCCGCTGGGAGGTGGAGTTCCTGCTGCGCATGCAGGTGCCGGCGGGCAAGCCGCTGGCCGGGATGGTCCACCACAAGATCCACGACCGGAACTGGACCGGCCTGCCGCTGCAGCCCCAGGACGACCCGCAGCCGCGTGAGCTGCACGCGCCGTCCACCGCCGCCACGCTGAACCTGGCCGCCGTCGCCGCGCAGTGCCAGCGGCTGTACGCCCCGTACGACGCCGCGTTCGCCGCGCGCTGCGGCACCGCCGCGAAGACCGCGTACGCGGCGGCCAAGGCGCACCCGGCGATCTACGCCTCGGCCAGCGACGGCACCGGCGGCGGCGCGTACGACGACACGAACGTCACCGACGAGTTCTACTGGGCCGCTGTCGAGCTGTGGCTGACCACCGGCGACAAGGCGTACCTGGCCGACATCACCGGCTCGCCGCTGCACACCGCCGACGTGTTCGCCCCGACCGGCGCGTTCGGCTGGCAGAGTGTCGCCGCGCTGGGCCGCCTGGACCTGGCCACCGTGCCGAACACGCTGCCCGCGGCGGAGAAGACCCGGATCCGCGAGTCGATCACCGCCGCCGCCGACGGATACCTGGCCACGATCGCCGGCCAGGCGTACGGGCTGCCGTTCCCGGGCAGCGCCGACGCGTACGTCTGGGGCAGCAACAGCAACCTGGTGAACAACGCGATCGTGCTCGCCACCGCGTTCGACCTGAGCCGGGACGCGAAGTACCGGGACGGCGCGGTGCAGGCCGCCGACTACCTGTTCGGCCGCAACGCGCTGAACATGTCGTACGTGACCGGGTGGGGCGAGCAGCACGCCCGCAACCAGCACAGCCGGATCTTCGGCCACCAGCTCAACCCGGACCTGCCGCGCCCGCCGGCCGGTTCGCTCGCCGGTGGTCCGAACGCCGCGCTCCAGGACCCGTTCGCGGCGAACCTGCTTGCCGGGTGCGCGCCGATGTTCTGCTACGTCGACGACATCAACTCGTACGCGACGAACGAGGTGGCGATCAACTGGAACTCGGCGCTGGCCTGGCTCGCGTCGTTCCTGGCCGACCAGGGTGACGCCGGCGCGGTGCCGGCGCCGTCCTGCGCGGTCACCTACACCACGCACGGGAGCTGGCCGTCCGGCTTCACCACCCAGGTGACGGTGCGCAACACCGGCACGACGGCGGTGAACGGGTGGAGCCTGCGCTGGGCGTTCCTCGGCGACCAGAAGGTCGACCACGCGTGGTCGGCACAGCTCGGCCAGAGCGGCGCCACGGTCACCGCGAAGAACCTGTCCTGGAACGCGAAGCTGGCGCCGGGCGCGTCCATCACGTTCGGCTTCAACGGGACCGCCTCCCGGTTCCCGAACCCGGATCCGGGGCTGGTCACCCTGAACGGAAAGGCCTGCACGGTCTCCTGACCGAGCTGACCGGACGCCATCGCAGGACCGGGTACGGTCCTGCGATGGCGTACCTGTTCCTGCTCGGCGCGATCACCGCCGAGGTGATCGGCACCAGTCTGCTCAAGGCCACCGACGGTTTCACCCGGCTCTGGCCCACACTGGGCCTGGCGGTGGCGTACCTGTCCGCGTTCGGGCTGCTCTCCCTGGCCGTGAAGGACATCCCGGTCGGTGTCGCGTACGCGGTCTGGTCCGGCCTCGGCACCGCCGCCATCATGGCGATCGGCGCGGCGTTCCTCGGTGAGCCGCTGAGCGTGACCAAGGTGATCGGCGCGGGGCTCGTCATCGCCGGGGTGGTGGTGCTCAACCTCGGCGGCGCCCACTGAGCCCGGCCGCTCGCAGCAGCCGGAGCTGGCCGATCTCGGCCACGTTCTTCATCAGCTCGGCGTTCACCCAGGCGGCCAGGTCCGCGACGGTGAACCCCGCGTCGGCCGGCCAGGGGTACGCCGACGGCCGCTCCAGGTCGGCCCCGGTCAGCCCGTCCAGCGCGTCCGTCCACTCCGTCCGCAGCTCCCGCAGCCAGGCGATGGTCTCCGGGCCCGGCCCGGGCCAGCGGATGTCGTCGCGTTCCCGCACCGGACGCTGCCGCACGTGGTCGGTCGCGACCGACCACCACCAGCCGACGTGCCAGGTCAGCCACGCGATCGTGGGCACCGGCACCGGGTCCGGCTCGCTGTCGGCCCAGTCGGGACGCCACCCGCCGTCCGGCTCGGGGCGCATGGTCCAGCAGACGCCGCCCACTTCCCAGAGGAAGTCCGCCGGCTCCAGCCGGTCGAGGTGGTACTCGGCGAGCGCCCAGGTCAGGTCGAACTGGCGGCGCAGCAGGCCGGTCACGGAGGCAGGCATCGCGCGATCGTGGCACGGCCCACGCCCGCGGTCGACCGGTTAACGCGCCGCCCGGGCTCGGCGTGTCGCCCCGGAAGAGAAGAGTTGCCCCGCCGGCGTCATGCCTCTCCGTCATAAATATGACCGAGAGGCATAAGGCTCGAAAAGCTCATCCTTCCGCGGGAGCCGCCGCCCGCGCTTGAGCGCGGCCCGCCCCCCGCCGAGCGCCGTTGCGGCGCCGCGTCACCGTTCCGCCAAGAATCCGGTGGACTCGGACAGGCAGGTGCGCGACCGTGGGCCACGTGGGCGGCGACGCGGAACATCGGGTGTGGGCGGCGATCAACCGGAACGTGGCACGGCCGCGATGCCCGGTCGACGGGTCAACCGCTCAGTCGGGTAGGCGTGCGGGGACGGGGCGGCGCATAGCGATCCGCTCGGCCGGGTCGAGGCCCAGCGCCGCCTCGGCGGCCAGCAGCTCGATCAGGCCCGCCGTCAGCTCCGTCCCGCTCAGCTCGCGGAATCCGCATCGCACGTAGTAGGGGCCGTTCCACGGCACCGAGCGGAACGTGGTCAGCGTCAGCGCCGGCAACCCCTGCGACGACGCCCACCCCGCCACCCGGTCGAGCAGACGCCGCCCGATGCCACGGCGGGCGTACGCCGGATCGACGCTGAGCTGCTGCACGTGCGCCGCGCCGTCGACCAGATCGGCGAGCGCGAACGCGATCGGCCGGTCGGCCGGGTCGGTCGCCACCCACAGCCGGCCGGCGCGCTGCCCGGCGCCCAGCGCCTCCAGCGGCAACGGCGGCATGTCGGCCACCAGGGTCATGCCGATCTCCCGGAACGGGGTGCCGGAAGCCACCTCGATCCGCTGCACCTCGGTCAGTTCCTCGGCCCTGGCGATCCTGCTGCGCTCCACGGCGCCGACCCTGGCAGAGCGGGGACCGGCAGGCGAGCGGATTTCCCGCACCGCGCTCGCTCCGGATGTTTCGGCGGTGACCAGCGGCGGCGACGCCCGGCGGGCTCGCGGTGTGACGGGCGTCGCCCCGAGCGGGGCTCCGGGCCAGCCGGAACAGTCCTAGCGTCGACCCCATGCCCCTCGCCCGACCCCGCTGATGGGACGCGTCTCGCCGCTCCCGCCGCCTGGGCCGCTGCGCACCCTCGCGTACGCCACGCTGGTCAACACGGTCGGCGCGGGGCTGTGGCTGGCGGGCGGGGCGCTCTACCTGACCCGGGACGTGGGCCTCTCCGCCACCTCGGTGGGCGCCGGGCTCACCGTCGCCGGGCTGGTCGGGCTCAGCGCGAGCGTGCCGCTGGGCGCGCTGGCCGACAGATGGGATCCGCGTACGCTCCGGGCCGTCCTCCAGGTGGGCCAGGCGGTCGCCGCGCTCGCGTACCTGCTGGTCGGCTCGTTCCCGGCGTTCCTGGCGGTGGCGGTGCCGGAGGCGCTGCTCGCGGCCGGCAACCTGGCGGTACGGGCGGCGCTCGTGGCCGCGGTGGGCGGCCCGGACGGCCGGGTGCACGCCTTCGCCACGCTGCGCGCGGTGGCGAACCTGGGCATCACCGTCGGTACCGCGCTGGCCGGGATCGCGCTCGCGGTGGACACGCACCGGGCGTACCAGGTGCTCGTGGTCGGCAACGCGGCCACCTACCTGCTCTCGGCGGCGCTGCTGATGCGCCTGCCGCCGCAGCCGGCCGGCGCCGGCACGCGACGCACGCCGGGCACGCGGCGCGGCGGAGGACGAAGGCGCGGCGGACCGCTGCGCGACGGACGGTTCCTCGCGGTGAGCGGCGTCTCGGCGGTGCTGAGCACGCACGTGACGGTGCTCGTGCTCGTCGTGCCGCTGTGGACGGTGGACCGAGCCGGCGCGCCGCCACCCGTGGTGTCGGCGGTGCTGCTCGCCAACACGGTCCTCACCGTGCTGCTCGCGGTCCGGCTGAGCCGGGGCGCGGAGCGTGCCGCGCCGGCCGCGCGGAAGCTGCGCCGGGCCGGGCTGGTGCTCGCGGCGGCGACACCGCTGTACGCGGCGACGGCCGGCCTGCCGGTGCTCCCGGCGGTCGTCCTGCTGCTCGTCGCGACCGCGGTGTGGACGGTGGGCGACCTGTGGCACGGCGCGGCCGGGGCGGGCCTCGCCTACGACCTGGCCCCGCCCGGCGCGATCGGGGCCTACCAGGGCGCGGACGGCCTGCTCACCGGGCTGGCCCAGGCGCTCGGCCGGGGCCTGCTCACGCTGCTGGTGCTCGGTGGCGGTCCGGTCGGCTGGCTGGTGCTCGGCGGGATCTTCGCCACCGCCGGGCTGGCCGCCCCGGCGCTGGCCGGCCGGGCGATCGCGAACCGGCGGGCGCCGGAACCACGGCCCGCCGGTGTGCCGGGGTGAGCCGCGTGTAGCAGCATGGCGGGATGACCGACCGGCAGAGCATCACGATCCGTCCGGGTGGGCCCGGCGACGCGCCCACGCTGCTGCGGCTGCTCGACAGCGCTACCGCCTGGCTGGCCGAACTGGGGCGTACCGACCAGTGGGGCACCGAGCCGGCGTCGATCGATCCGCGCCGCATCGCCCAGGCCGACGCGTGGGCGGCCGGGGACGGCCTGTACCTCGCCGAGATCGACGCGACGGTGGCCGGCGCGCTGGTGGTGGGCGCGGCGACCGACTACGTGCCGCCCGCCACCGAGCCGGAGCTGTACGTGAACCTGCTGGTCACCGACCGCGCGTACGCGGGGCGTGGCGTGGGGGCGCGGTTGCTCGCGTTCGCGGCGGAGCTGGCCCGCGAACGCGGCGTCGGCCTGCTGCGGGTGGACTGCTTCCGCAGCCCCGACCGGGCGCTCGTGCGGTTCTACGAGAGCTGCGGCTTCACCGCCACCGAGCCGTTCACGGTGGAGCGGCCGGGCCGCCCGACGTGGACCGGGCAGGTGCTGGAGCGCCGGGTCGGCTGAGTCAGCCGATCTCCTCGTCCACGAAGCACCAGCGCCACGACTCCCCCGGCTGGACCGACCGCATCACCGGGTGCCCGGCGGACTCGAAGTGCTTCGTGGCGTGCTGGTACGGCGAGGAGTCGCAGCAGCCCACGTGCCCGCAGGTCAGGCAGGCGCGCAGGTGCACCCAGTCGGGGTTGCCGACGGCCACGCAGTCCGGGCACTCGGTCGTGGTGGCGGGTTCGGCCGTGCCCGCCTCGGCCAGGTGCTGGCAGCTCACTCGACGACCTCCTGTCGCAGCATGGACTCCTCCAGATCCAGATCACGATAGGCGCGGGTGAGCACCTCCTCCGGGATCTGGCCGGAGTCGCGGGCAGCCCGGAACACCTCCCGCTCCGCGTCGATCATCTCCTGCCGCAGGCGCGCGTACGCCTGGGAGGGGGTTTCCCGTCCGGTGCCGCCGAGCCGCTCCCAGGCCAGGTTGGCCCGGGAGGTGGTGAGCCCGCGCAGGCGTTCCACCACCGCCTCCGGCGCACCAGCGGCCAGTTCGTCGAGGCGTTCCCGGGCGGCCCGGCTGGCCCGCTGCTGCACCCCGGCCGCGGACAGCGCGTCCTGCACCGGGTCGTCCGGGGGCAGCCGCAGCCGCCGGGCCACCCAGGGCAGCGTGGCGCCCTGCCCGACGAGCGTCGCGACGATCACCGCGAAGGCGAGCCAGATGAGCAGCGCACGCGGGTACGGCGCGTCGTCGGCGAGCGTGAGCGGCAGGCCCAGCGCGGCGGCGAGCGTCACCACGCCGCGCATGCCGGCCCAGCCGATGACGACGGGGAACTGCACCGGCGGCGCCGGGTCGCGCTGCCGGATCCGGGGCACGAGCCGGGCCAGGTAGGTGGCCGGGAACACCCAGACGAACCGGGACAGGAAGACGGCGACCAGCACCGCGGCGGTGATCGCGGCCAGCGAGCCGAACGGCTCGTCGAGGTCGCGGACCACCTCCGGCAGTTGCAGGCCGACCAGCAGGAACACCAGTCCTTCGAGGAGGAACCGGATCAGCCGCCAGAACGCGGTCACCTGGAGCCGGGAGGCGGCCGACAGCAGCGTGGGCAGCTTGTGCCCGATGCCGAGGCCGGTCACCACCACCGCGACCACGCCGGAGGCGTGGATCTCCTCGGCGGCGAAGACCACGGCGAACGGCACGATCAGCGACAGCGCGTTGTCCAGCACCGGGTCGGTGATGCGCTTGTGCAGGTAGCCGAAGACCACCACGCCGAGCAGGCCGACCAGGATGCCGCCACCGGCCGCGACGACCACCTCGCGGGCCACGTCGCCGACGCCGACGCCGCCGGTGGTGGCGGTCGCGGCGACGATCGCCACCCGCAGCAGCACCAGTGCGGTGGCGTCGTTGACCAGGCTCTCGCCCTCCAGGATGGTGACGACCCGCCGGGGCAGGCCGACCCGCCGGGCCACCGCGGTGGCGGCGACCGCGTCCGGCGGCGCCACCACCGCGCCGAGCGCCAGGCAGATCGCGTACGGCAGTTCGGGCAGGAACCAGTGCACGACGGTGCCCACCGCGAACGCGGTGAAGACGACCAGCCCGACGGCGAGCAGCAGGATCGGCCGCAGGTTGAGCCGGAACGCCGGCACCGACGTCTCCAGCGCCGCCACGTAGAGCAGCGGCGGCAGGATGCCCACCAGCACCAGGTCCGGGTCCAGCCGCACGTGCGGGAAGAACGGCAGGTAGGACAACGCGAGGCCGAGCACCACCAGCAGGATCGGCGCGAGCAGGCCGAGCCGACGGGCCAGCGCCGCACCGAAGGTCGCGATGGCCAGGAAGACCACGACCTCGAACAGAGCATCCACGAACGACGAGCCTAGGCGGCGACGGGCAGATGTGTGATCAGGCGGCGGAGCGCAACTTCGGCAGCACCTCGGCGCCGAACGTGTCGATGAACGCGCGCTGCTCCTGCCCGACGTGGTGCAGCGCGATCCGGTCGAAGCCCAGCGCCACGTACTCCTCCAGCCAGCCGATGTGCCGGCCCAGGTCGGCGGAGACGTTCACGGTCTCGGCGACCTTGGACATCGGCACGTCGGCGCTCGCCACGTCGAAGTGCTCGGGTGTCTCCAGGTCCCAGCAGACCGGCGGCGCGAACACGTTGCTGCGCCACTGCTCGTACGCGATCGCCTCGGCCTGCTCCTGCTCGGGCGCCCAGCTCACGTGCACCTGGAGGTGCAGCGGACCGCGTCCGCCCGCGTCCCGGTAGGCGTCGATCATCCGCCGCAGGTGCTCGACCGGCGCGTTGACGGTGATCAGCCCGTCGGCCCACTCGGCACACCAGCGCGCGGTGGCGATGCTGACGGCGGCGCCGACCAGCGCGGGCGGCTCCTCCGGCCGGGTCCACAGCTTCGCCCGGTCGACGGTGACGAGGCCGTCGTGACTGACCTCCTCGCCTGCGAGGAGCGCCCGGATCACGTCGACGCACTCACGCAGCCGGGCCGTACGGATGTCCTTGCGCGGCCAGACCTCGCCGGTGATGTGCTCGTTCGACGCCTCGCCGGTGCCCAGCGCGGCCCAGAACCGGCCCGGGTACATGGCGCCGAGCGTCCCGATGGCCTGCGCGATGATCGCCGGGTGGTAGCGCTGGCCGGGCGCGTTCACCACGCCGAAGGACAGGTTCGTGGCCTGGAGCGCGGCGCCGAGCCAGGACCAGGCGAACCCGGACTGGCCCTGCCGCTCGCTCCACGGTGAGAAGTGGTCGGAGCACATGGCCGCGTCGAAGCCGGCGCGCTCGGCGTGGATCACCGCCTCCAGCAGCCGGGCCGGGTGGATCTGCTCGTGGGATGCGTGGAAGCCGAACGCCGTCATGGTGGGCTTTCCTACCCGTGACGGCGTCCGGCCAATCGCCTTTACTCGGAGTGCGCGCCGGCGCCCGCGCCGGCCTCGCCCTCGCCGATCCACACGGTCTTGGTGTTGCAGAACTCGCGCATCCCGGCGGCGGACAGTTCGCGGCCGTACCCGGAGTTCTTCACGCCGCCGAACGGCAGCTCCGGATAGGACGTGGTCATGCCGTTGATGAACACGTTGCCGGCGTCCAGGTCGACGGCGAAGCGCTCCTGCTCGGCGGGGTCGTTGGTCCAGGCGTTGGAGCCGAGGCCGAAGCTGGTGCCGTTGGCGACCGCGATCGCCTCGTCGTACGAGCCGACCCGGTAGAGCCCGGCGACCGGCCCGAACACCTCCTCGCTCCACATCCGCATCTCCGGGCGCAGGTCGGTGACCACAGTCGGCGGGTAGTACCAGCCGTCCCCGGCCGGCTTCTCGCCGCCGCAGAGCACCGTCGCGCCCTGGTTCACCGCGTCGGTGACCTGCGCGTGCACCTCGTCGCGGCCGCGCTCGCTGGCGAGCGGACCGACGTCGGTGCCGTCGTCCATCGGGTCGCCGACCCGCAGCGCCGCCATCCGGGCGGCGAACTTCTCGGCGAACGCGTCGAAGACGTCGGTGTGCACGATGAACCGCTTCGCGGCGATGCAGGACTGCCCGTTGTTCTGGCAGCGGGCCGTGGTCGCGACCTCGGCGGCGGTGTCCAGGTCGGCCGAGGGCATCACCACGAACGGGTCGCTGCCGCCCAGCTCCAGCACCGTCTTCTTGATCTCCCGGCCGGCGATCTGGGCGATGGACCGGCCGGCCGGCTCGCTGCCGGTGAGCGTGGCGGCGCGGACGCGGGGGTCGCTGAGGATCCGGTCGACCGCGTCGGAGCCGACCAGCAGGGTGGTGAACGCGCCCTCGGGGAATCCGGCCCGGCGGAACAGGTCCTCCAGGTAGAGCGCGGTCTGCGGCACGTTCGAGGCGTGCTTGAGCAGGCCGGTGTTGCCCGCCATCAGGGCCGGGGCGGCGAACCGCATCACCTGCCACAGCGGGAAGTTCCACGGCATCACCGCGAGCACCGGGCCGATCGGCTGGTAGCGCACGTACGCCCGCTTCGCCTTGACCGCGGCGGCGTCGGCCGGCTCGTCCGCGAGCATCCGCGGCGCGTTCTGCGCATAGAAGCGGCAGGCGGTGGCGCACTTGGTGACCTCCGCCTTCGCGGCGGCGTACGTCTTGCCCATCTCGGTGGTCATCAGCCGGGCCGTCTCGTCGCGCTCGGCGTCGAGCAGGTCGGCGGCGGCGACGAGCCACCGGGCCCGCTGCGCGATCGTGGTGTCGCGCAACTGCCGGAAGGCGAGGTCGGCCCGCTCGATCGCGGCGTCGATCTGCTCGTCCGACATCGCCTCGTACGTCTTGAGCACCTGTCCGGTGGCGGGATTGGTGGTGGCGATGGGCATCTCGTACTCCTGTCACTCGAACAGCGAGTGCCGCACGCCCGGCTCCTCCCGGCGGCGCGCGGCGCGGCGGCGCTGGATCACGACCAGGTCGACCACCGCCACCACGGCGAGCAGCGCGCAGACGACACCCAGCCAGGCGATGTCTGCGGCGAACGCGAGCACCGCGAAGACGGTCATCACGACCAGACCGAACGTGGCGAGCGCGAGCCGCAGGTTCAGGGCGCTGTTCGCGTGGCCGACCGTGCCGCGGGCACGGCGGGGCTGTGATCGGGTCATTCCTGGGGCCTACCCCGGCACGGGCGGGGATAACCGGCCAGGGCGGGAACGCCGGTGATCCGGGACACCCGGCGGGCAGGCGCCGGATGCGCCCGGACAGCGGGTGCGTTACATCGGTGCGCCGGTACCGGCGGAGATCCCGCGGACGGTGGAGAGGATGGCATGACCACGACGCAGGCCGTACCCGTTACCGTCGCCGTGTCCCGGCGCGCCGACCCGGCGCGTACCGACGAGGTGGTGGCGTGGATGCGGGCCGGGACGGCGCTCGCGGAGAGCTTCCCGGGCTTCCTCGGCGCCGGTTTCGTCCGCAGCGCCCCCGGCTCGGGCGAGTGGCACGTGATGTACCGCTTCGCCGACGCGGACACGCTGCGCGACTGGGAGGACTCGCCGCAACGGCGTTGGTGGCTCAGCTCGGCGCAGGGCATCGTCGAGCACACCCGGGTGGAGCGCCGCACCGGCATCGAGGGCTGGTTCGACCCGCCGGTGGACCACGTGGTCGAGACGTTCGGCGAGCCGGAACCGGCCGCGCCGCCGCGCTGGAAGCAGGCGGTCACGATCTGGCTGGCGTTCTTCCCGCTCAGCCTGGCCGCCACGCTGCTGACCACCCGGTTCCTCGCCGGCGTGCCGCTGGCCGCCCGGACGCTGCTGATGACGCTCGTGCTCACCCCGCTGATGACCTACCTGGTGCTGCCCCGGATCACCCGGGCGCTGCACCGGTGGCTGCACGGCCGGCCTGCGCCGACACGACAGATGTGAACGACGGTGATCGGTGCCCGATAGCCGACAGAACCGCCACCGGGGCCCCGCCGGGGCATAGGGTCGACGCGCCCGTTGCCGCCGCCGGACGGGGGACCGATGAGACGCTGGATCGCCGCGCTGGCCTGCCTGGCGGCGCTCGTCGCGCTGGCCTGTGACGGCTCCGGCGAGGCGTCACCCCGGCCGTCCGGCACACCCGCCCCCGGCGAGCCCCGGGTGCTGGTCGCGCTCGGCGACTCGGTCAGCACCGGCTACGGCTCCTGCCTGGTGCTGGTGAGCTGCGAACGCAACTCCTGGTCGACCGGGGACGGCCTGCGGGTGGATAGCCTCTACCGGCGGCTGCGCGCCGACGCGCCGGGGCTGCGGGCGTACAACCGGGCGGTGCCCGGGGCGCGCGCGGCCGCGCTGGCCGGCCAGGCCCGGTCGGCGGTACGCGACAAGGCCGACCTGGTCACCGTGCTGATCGGGGCGAACGACGCCTGCCGGGGCGACGTCGACGACATGACGCCGGTCGCCACCTTCCGCGACCAGGTCGACGCGGGGCTGGGCGTGCTGCGCGAGGGCCGGCCGAAGGCCCGGGTGCTGGTGGTCAGCATCCCGGACCTGTACCGGCTCTGGCAGATCGGGCACACCGAGCCCCGCGCCGTGCGGGCCTGGTCGCGGGGCGTCTGCCCGTCGCTGCTCGCAGGCGCCACGTCGACCGCACCCGCCGCGGTGGCCCGCCGGGCCCGCGTCAAGGACCGGATCGAGGCGTACGACGGGCAACTGCGCGCCGCCTGCCGGGCGTACGGGTCACGCTGCCGGTGGGACGGCGGCGCGGTGCACCGCCACCGCTTCGACCTGGACCAGGTCAACGCGCTCGACTGGTTCCACCCGAACGCGACCGGGCAGGGCCGGCTGGCCGAGGTGGCCTGGGACGCCTCCGGCTGGTCAGGGCTGGCGCGGGCCGGGTAGCTGCGGGGGACCGGCGGCGCGGTAGAGGGCACGCGTACGGTCGGCCAGTTCCTTGGTGGCCGACGAGTTGGCCCAGGTGCCGAGCACGATCGCGGCGCCCGGCACGACCTTGGCGAACATCCGCTTGGCGGCCCGCACCCCGGCCATCCGGGCCAGCCGGACCCCGAGCTGGAGCATCACCCGGCCCAGCGCCCGGTCACCGGCGGAGCCGAACAGGGCTCCGGCGCGCTCCCGGCCGGCGGCCACGCCCAGCGCGAGGCGGGCCGTCTCGGCGACCTTGTGCACCCGCTGGAGCACCAGCAGGTCGGTGGCCCGGTCCGGGTGCGCCGGGTCGACGCCGTAGGCGGCCGCGACGTGCAGCACCAGCCGGGCCTGGGTCCAGGCCAGCACGCCCACGTCGATCACCGCGCCGGGCAGCCCGGCCGCGCCGGACACCGCACCGGAGAGCCGGGCGTGGTTGACGAACTTGCGGACCGCCTGGTCGGCCAGGTGCTCCGGCGGGGCGTCCGGCCGCAGCGCCCGCTCCCGGGCGGCCCACTGGGCGGCCTCCGGGCCGAGCCGGCGCACCGCCTCCAGGGCCAGGTGCTCCGGCGCGTACTGCGGATCCTCCCGCATCCGGTCCCACAGCTTGGCCGGTGGCGCCTCGGGCACCTCCACCGGCGGGACGGGGGCGGCGGGGACGGCGTTGGGCTCCCCGTCGACGGGGGCGGGGTCGGTCACGAAGGGCTCCGGAGGCTCGTGCGGCGGGGTGACGCGGGTCAGCGCCGGCGCGACTGCAGCCGGGTCGCGATCTGCCGCAGCCGGGCCTGGTTCTCCGGCTTCGACATCTCACGCCGGCCGCGATCGACCAGTTGCTGGCCCCGCGGCGACCGCAGGAAGGCGGTGATCCGTTGCATCAGCGACATGAGAGTCCTCCCGTCCCGCGGTCCCCTTCATGTGTACCTGGGACCGGCAAGCCCCCTGATACCCGAATCGGCCCTTCCGCAACCACCCGTCCGGGTCAGCCCAGGATCTCGGCCACCACCTCGCCGGCGCGCCACTCGTGCTGGGCGTACGCGTCCGGGAACGCGGAGATCTGCACGGCCTGGGCGGCCACCGAGAGCGGCAGGCTCTGCCAGCCGGGGATCTCGGCCAGCGCGGACAGGAACGCCTTCGTCGCGTACTCGGGGTCCATGAGCTGCTCGACGGTGCCCCAGCCGCTGCTGGGGCGCTGCTGGAACAGCCCGACCGAGTCGTGGTCCCAGCCGATGGCCTGGTGCGGGTAGTTCTGCGACTCGGGCAGCACGCCGCTGGCGTAGTTGAGCAGGGTGCTCTCCTGCATGGCGGTGGCCACCGCGATGACCAGGGCGCGGCGCGGCATGCCCATCTCCCTGCCGGCCTGCACGATCTTCTTGGCGTTGTTCATCTGGGTGCGGTCCAGACCGGCGACCGGGACGATCTGCCGGACGGTCTTCTTCGGCTTGGGCTTGGTGGTCGCCTTGGGGCTCGCCGTCGCGGACGGGGTGGCGCTGGGGGTGGCGGGGGCGGTGCTCGGCCGGGTCATGGCCCGGGAGGCCGGGTCGACCTCCGCGCGCTCGGCGACCTCCGCCGAGGGCGCCGGGGCGGCGGCGCGGTCCGGGGCGCCGAAGCCGGCCTGGCTGACACCGACCAGGCCGAGGCAGCAGGCCGCGCCGGTGGCGACCGCCAGCTTCGTCCGGCCGGGCCGGGGGTTCATGGGTGCCCAGAAGCGGGTACGCCGGAAGAGTCCCTGGAGCTTCGCCGAACGGTTGGTGGAGGGGGTACCGTCCGAACGGTCAGCCGGGCGGCCGGAGCCGAACGGGTCGTCGAGGTTGCCGTCGTTACGCATCCGACGAGGCTAGGCAGGGCAAACCGGGATCACCCAGGCCGAAAGGGTGGCCCTCGCCACACTTTGGCCGCTCCGAAGCGGACGGTCCACCCCGGTGCGGGCCGGCGAACCACGGACCTCGGGAACCGGACCAATCACCCGGGCGACGGCGCGCGCGGCGGCGCGGGCAGAAACGCCGCAGACCTCCAGGTCCCGCCCGATGATCGACTAACTCGTCCGTTCGGACGATCCGGATATGGGTCGCCGGACCGGGGCGTAGCCGAATCGTGATCATCATCCGGGCATCGGACGTGGCCGTAACGGAATGGACCACCCACCCCGGTACGTTTGCCGAACCGGGGAGTCCGCACACTCGGCGCTCCCCCGCACGCGTCGACAGGGAGGACCCCACCGGTGCTCGATCCACACGAGCTCTACGAACTCACCGACGAGCTGCCCGAGCTCGGCCAGCCGGTGCTGATCCAGGCGCTCACCGGCTTCGTCGACGCCGGCAACGCCACCCGGCTGGCCCGGGAACAGCTGCTCACCTCGCTCGACGCCCAGGTCATCGCCCGCTTCGACGTGGACCAGGTCTTCGACTACCGCTCCCGCCGCCCGGTGATGACGTTCGTCGAGGACCACTGGGAGTCATACGACGCCCCGGCGCTGGAGCTGCACCTGCTGCGCGACGACGACGAGACCCCGTTCCTGCTGCTCACCGGCCCGGAGCCGGACCTGCAGTGGGAGCGTTTCGTGGCCGCCGTCGCCGGGCTCAGCGCCCGCCTCGACGTCCGCCTCACCGTCGGGCTCAACTCGATCCCGATGGCCGTGCCGCACACCCGGCCCAGCGGCGTCACCGCGCACGCCACCCGCAAGGACCTGATCGCCGGGCACGAGCCGTGGCTGCAGAAGGTGCAGGTGCCGGCCGGCGTCGGTCACCTGCTGGAGTACCGCCTCGGCGAGCAGGGGCGCGACGCCCTCGGCTTCGCCGCGCACGTGCCGCACTACGTGGCCCAGGCCGAGTACCCGGCCGCCGCCGAGGCGCTGCTGTCCGCCGTGTCCCGCAGCACCGGCCTGCTGCTGCCCGTCGAGGCGCTGCGGACCGCCGCCGAGGCGGTCCGGGTGGAGATCGACCGCCAGGTCACCCAGACCGAGGAGGCGGCGACGCTGGTCCAGGCGCTGGAGGAGCAGTACGACGCGTTCGCCCGCGGCCGGGGCGAGAAGAACCTGCTCGCCGGCGAGACCGGGCCGCTGCCCACCGCCGACGAACTCGGGGCCGAGCTGGAACGCTTCCTCGCCGAGCAGACCCGCCCCGGCGACACCCCGGAGCGCTGAGGCGGCGGGGCGGGCGGCGATGCGGCAGGCTGGGGACATGCGCCTGGCGACCTGGAACGTCAACTCGGTGAAGGCCCGCCTGCCCCGGCTGCTCGACTGGCTGGCCACCACGAAACCCGACGTCGTGTGCCTGCAGGAGACCAAGTGCCCCGACGGGGCGTTCCCGGTCGCCGAGGTGGGCGAGCTGGGCTACGAGGTGGCCAGCCACAGCGACGGGCGGTGGAACGGCGTCGCCGTGCTGTCCCGGGTCGGGCTGGCCGACGTGGCGGTCGGCTTCCCGGGCGAGCCCGGGTTCCCCGAGCCCGAGGCCCGCGCCATCTCGGCCACCTGCGACGGGCTGCGGGTCTGGTCGGTGTACGTGCCGAACGGCCGTGCGCCGGACGACCCGCACTACGCGTACAAGCTGGCCTGGTTCGCGGCGCTGCGCGACGCGCTGGAAGCCGAGGTCGCCGGCCCCCTGCCGGTGGCCGTCTGCGGCGACTTCAACGTGGCGCCCACCGACGCCGACGTCTGGGACCCGGCGCTGTTCGTCACCTCCACCCACGTCACCCCAGCCGAGCGGGCCGCCCTCGCCGCGCTGCGTGACCTGGGACTGGAGGACGTGGTGCCGACGCCGATGAAGGGGCCGCACCCGTTCACGTACTGGGACTACCGGGCCGGGATGTTCCACCAGAACAAGGGCATGCGGATCGACCTGGTGTACGCGAGCGCGTCGTTCGCCCGCACGGTCCGCTCCGCGTACGTGGACCGGGAGGCCCGCAAGGGCAAGGGCCCGTCCGACCACGCCCCGATCGTGGTCGACGCGGACCTGGCACCGGCCGTCGAGACGTTCTGAGCGCGACGCTGGTTAGGGTGGACACATGGCTGTCGTGAAGATCAACGCGATCGACGTCCCGTCCGGCGCCGGCGAGGAGCTGGAGAAGCGGTTCGCGGCCCGGGCCGGCGCGGTGGAGAACTCCCCCGGCTTCCTCGGTTTCGAGCTGCTGCGCCCGGTCGCCGGGGACACCCGCTACTTCGTGTACACGCGCTGGGAGAGCGAGGAGGCCTATCAGGCGTGGGCGCAGGGCCCGTCCCGGGCCGCGCACGCCGAGGGCGGCGAACCCCGCAAGCCCGTCGCCACCGGCGCCACCCTGCTGGAGTTCGAGGTGGTCCAGCAGGTCCCCGCCACCCCCTGACCCCGCCTTCCCTTGTCTTCTCGGTCGATCATGAAGTTGGCGGTACAGGTTGCCCGTTTCGTCACCGCCAACCTCATGATCGACGTGGTCAGGGCCGGGGCGCGCGCAGATCTTGGAAGATTTGCGCCCCCATAGGGGCCGTTTCCTACCAAGATCTTCCACGGTCCCGGCGCTCCGTGTCTCCGCTCGGCGATCATGAAGTTGGCGGGGACGAAGCGGGCAACCTGCGCCGCTAACCTCATGATCGACGTGGTCAGGGCGGGTCGGGTGGGCCGGGCGGGAGCGGTCAGCGAGCGAGGGACGCGAAGACGATCACGTTGTCCTGGTAGCCGGTACGGCCGCCGACCCACTCGCCGCCGCAGGTGATCAGGCGCAGCTCGGCCGGGCCCGAATCGCCGTAGACCCGGGCGGCGGGCAGGTTCGACTTGTCGAAGTACTCGACGCTGTCCACCTTGAAGGTCACCACGCTGCGGTCGGCGCGGGTCACCTGGATCCGGGCGCCCGGCTTGAGCGAGCGCAGCCGGTAGAAGACGGCCGGCCCGCTCTTGGTGTCGACGTGGCCCACGATGATCGCCCGGCCCGGGTCGCCGGGCACCGCTGCCCTGTCGTACCAGCCGGTCTGGTCGTGCTCGGTCAGCGGCGGTACGTCCACCGAGCCGTCCTTCGCCTGCCCGACCGGGGTCACCGGCGCGTTGACCTTGATGGCCGGAACGGCCAGGCGTACCGGCCGGCTCGCCGGCTTCCGGACCGGTGCGGCAGCACTCGCCGGGGCCGCCGCACCCGGCCCGTTCGACCGGCTCGACCCGGTGGACGCATCGGCGAAGTCGAACGGCCCGGCCGTGCGCCCGAGGCCGGCCCCGGTGGCGAACACGCCGACCAGCACCAGCACCACCGCCAGCGGCTTCGACCAGGAACCCCGGCCCCGGTCCCCCCTGCCCGGCGGCGCCGGTGGCGGCTCGACCGGCGGCGGCCCGGCGGGCCCCGGGCGCAGGGCCGGCGGGTCGGCCGAGGGCGGATACCACGGTCGCGACGCGGCGGGCGGCGGCATCCACGGCCGCGACCCGGAGACCGGCACGGCAGACGGTCCGGTCCCGGCGGTCGGACCCGTCCCGGCGGCAGACCCACTCCCCGAGCGCGGTCCGGTCCGGGGCGCGGCGGCCGGATCAGCCCCGGAGAACCGGGCGGTGCCGGTCGGTGGCGCGGCGGGCGGAGGCAGGGCGAGGAACGGCCGGCCGAAGCGCCGGGATCCGGCGGGCGGCGGAACGAAGTGCTCGGCCATGACCGGCCTCAGCGTCCGGCGGCGCCGCGGGCCTGCCGGCGGGACGCGGCCACGCCGAGCCCGGCGCCGACCACTGTCACCGCCAGCCCGACCGGCACCAGCAGGCCACCGAGCCCGGGCCCGGCGGTGCCGCCGAAACCGGTCGCCGGGCCGCGGCTGGGCAGGTGACTGGGCGGGTGGGTCGGCTGCCGGGTGGGCTGCCCCTGCTTGACCACCTGGAGCATCGTGGAGGCGGTCTCCCCGCCCGGGCATTCCAGCTTGACCCGGTAGTTGCCGGGCCGGGTGCGCTCGTGGACCATCGGCGAGGCGGTGAGCAGGCCGCGCTGCGGCTGGACCTGGATCCTGCCGAACGCGTCCGAGGTGACGATCGCCGGCACTGTGTTGTTCCGGCAGCTCGCCCGGATGCCGACGAGGTAGCCGGGCGAGACGGTGCCCGGGGTGACCTCCACGAAGATCACGTCGGCCGGGGGCTGTTCCGGCACCGGCTCGGCCTGGGCGGGCAGCGCGCCGGCCAGCGGGGCGGCGCACGCGGCGGCCGCGACCAGCAGCGCCTCACGTACCCTGAACGACCCCATGACCCCTCCCGGCGTACGGGATGAATCCTCTCACCCCTGGGCGCACATCACATCCGATCCGGGCTAGGCTCGGGTCGCTGTGACCCTCCCCGACATCGCCGCCGGCCGCATCCGCACCTTCCATCCGCGTCGCGGACGGATGAGCGAGCGGCAGCGCGACGCGCTCACCCGGCTCTGGCCCGCGTACGGCCTGGAGATCGCCGCCCTCGACGGGCCGTGCGATCCGACGGCTCTGTTCGGACGACGGGCGCCGCTGGTGCTGGAGATCGGCTCCGGCATGGGCGACGCCACCGCCGTGATGGCGGCGGCCGACCGGGACCGACACTATCTGGCGGTCGAGGTCCATACGCCGGGAATCGCCAACCTGCTCGACCTGGTGGAACGCCACGGTCTGGACAACGTCCGGGTGGCCGAGGGGGACGCGCTGGACCTGGTCCGGGCCATGCCGGAGGGCTGCCTGGACGCGGTGCACGTCTTCTTCCCCGACCCGTGGCCGAAGACGCGCCACCACAAGCGGCGGATCATCGCGCCGGCGCACGTGGCGCTGCTGCGCTCCCGGCTGGCGCCGGGCGGCACGCTGCACTGCGCGACGGACTGGGCCGAGTACGCCGAGTCGATGCGCGAGACGCTCACCGCCGACCCGGAGCTGGTCGACGTGTACGGCGGCTTCGCGCCCCGCCCGGCGCACCGGCCGGTGACGAAGTTCGAACGCCGCGCGCTGACCGCCGGCCGGGAGGTCTTCGACCTGATCCACCGGCGGCGCTGAACCCGTTGCGCTGAACCCGGTTGGCGCGGCCGGGTGTGATCCAGGCACGATGGGAGCCGCCATGACTCTCACCGCCGCGCTGCCGAAGACCGCCGACCCCGACACCCTCTACGACGCGTTCGCCTCCTGGGCGTCCGAGCGCGGCCTGGACCTCTATCCCCATCAGGAGGAGGCGGTCATCGAGATCGTCTCCGGCGCGAACGTGATCATGAATACGCCGACCGGCTCGGGCAAGAGCCTGGTCGCGATCGCGGCGCACTTCGCCGCGCTGGCCGACGACCGGACGACCTTCTACACCGCGCCGATCAAGGCGCTGGTCTCGGAGAAGTTCTTCGCGCTCTGCGAGGTCTTCGGCGCGGAGAACGTCGGCATGCTCACCGGCGACGCCAGCGTCAACGCGGACGCGCCGATCATCTGCTGCACCGCGGAGATCCTGGCCAACCTGGCGCTGCGCGAGGGCCGCCGCGCCGACGTCGGCCAGGTGATCATGGACGAGTTCCACTTCTACGCCGAGCCGGACCGCGGCTGGGCGTGGCAGGTGCCGCTGATCGAGCTGCCGCAGGCCCAGTTCGTGCTGATGTCGGCCACGCTCGGCGACACCACCCGCTTCGTCGACGACCTGACCCGGCGCACCGGGCGGCCGACCGCCGTCGTCCGCTCGGCCGAGCGGCCGGTCCCGCTCCTCTTCTCGTACGCGACCACGCCGCTGCACGAGACGCTCGAGGAACTGCTGGAGACCAAGCAGGCCCCGGTGTACGTCGTGCACTTCACCCAGGCCGCCGCGCTGGAACGCGCCCAGGCGCTGATGAGCGTGAACGTCTGCACCCGCGCCGAGAAGGACATGATCGCGAGTGCGATCGGCAACTTCCGGTTCACCTCCGGCTTCGGCAAGACGCTGTCCCGGCTGGTCCGGCACGGCATCGGCGTGCACCACGCCGGCATGCTCCCGAAGTACCGCCGCCTGGTCGAGACGCTCGCCCAGGCCGGCCTGCTCAAGGTCATCTGCGGTACCGACACGCTCGGTGTCGGCATCAACGTGCCGATCCGTACCGTGCTGTTCACCGGCCTCTCGAAGTACGACGGGGTGCGGACGCGCCTGCTGAAGGCCCGCGAGTTCCACCAGATCGCCGGCCGGGCCGGGCGGGCCGGGTTCGACACGCTGGGCCGGGTCGTGGTGCAGGCCCCCGAGCACGTGATCGAGAACGAGAAGGCGCTCGCGAAGGCCGGCGACGACCCGCGCAAGCGCCGCAGGGTGGTGAAGAAGAAGCCGCCGGAGGGCTCGATCGGCTGGGGTGAGCCGACGTTCCAGCGCCTGGTCGAGGCCGAGCCGGAGCCGCTCACCTCCAGCTTCCAGGTCAGCCACTCGATGCTGCTCAACGTGATCGGCCGCCCCGGCGACGCGTTCGCCTCGATGCGGCACCTGCTCACCGACAACCACGAGGACCCGGCCGCGCAGCGACGGCACATCCGCCGGGCCATCGCCATCTACCGGGCGCTGCGCGCCGGCGGCGTGGTCGAGGAGCTGCCCGAGCCGGACGAGACCGGCCGCCGGGTACGCCTCACCGTCGACCTCCAGCTCGACTTCGCGCTCAACCAGCCGCTGTCGCCGCTCGCGCTGGCCACCGTCGAGCTGCTCGACCGGGAGTCCCCGTCGTACGCGCTCGACGTGCTCAGCGTGATCGAGTCGATCCTCGACGACCCGCGCCAGGTGCTGTCCGCGCAGCAGTTCAAGGCCCGCGGCGAGGCGGTCGCCGCGATGAAGGCCGAGGGCATCGAGTACGAGGCACGCCTCGAACTGCTCGACGAGGTGACCTGGCCCAAGCCGCTCGCCGAGCTGCTGGAGTCCGCGTACGAGATGTACCGGCAGGGCCACCCGTGGGTCGCCGACCACCAGCTCTCCCCCAAGTCCGTGGTGCGGGACATGTACGAGCGGGCCATGACGTTCCCCGAGTACGTCCAGTTCTACGGGCTGTCCCGGTCCGAGGGGCTGGTGCTGCGCTACCTCGCCGACGCGTACAAGACGCTGCGGCAGACCGTCCCCGAGGACGCCAAGACCGAGGAGCTGGTCGACCTCATCGAGTGGCTGGGCGAGCTGGTCCGCCAGGTCGACTCCAGCCTGATCGACGAGTGGGAGCGGCTGCGCAACCCGTCGGACGTGGCCGAGGTCGCCGCCTCGCTGGACGACCGGCCGCCGGCGGTGACGCGCAACGCGCGGGCGTTCCGGGTGCTGGTGCGCAACGCGATGTTCCGCCGCGTCGAGCTGGCCGCGCTGCGCCGCTGGGACCTGCTCGGCGAGCTGGACGCGGGCGACGGCTGGAACGCCGACGCCTGGGCCGACGCGCTGGAGCCGTACTTCGAGACGTACGACTCCATCGGGGTGGGGCCTGATGCGCGCGGGCCGGCGCTGCTGATGATCGAGCAGGGCCGCGACAGGTGGACCGTCCGGCAGATCCTGGACGACCCGGACGGCGACCACGACTGGGGCATCAGCGCCGAGATCGACCTGGCCGCCTCGGACGAGATCGGCGCGGCTGCGGTCCGGATCACCGACGTCGGCCAGCTGTAGGACTACGCGAAAAAGGGCCGCCCGGGATGTCCGGGCGGCCCTTTTCGTGCCCTGGGCGATGTCAGACCCGTCGATTAGAATGTATGTACTAATCGAGCTGCTGACCTGGGAGGATGCTCGTGACTGCGCCCACCTCCGCGACCCCTGTCACCCCCTACGCCACCCTCCTCGGATTCACCCGGTACGTCGACCGCACCGGCCCCACGAAGGCCACCTTCGTCGGCGGTCTGCGCCGGCAGCGGGCCAGCCGGCACGGCTTCAACCCGCACGGCCAGTTCGTCAAGGCGCTCAAGGCCGACGTCGCCTTCCACACCGGCGGCACGCACCTGGCGCAGGTCGCCGACCTGGTCAAGCCGCGCTGGCGCCCGCTCTACGAGGCGCTCGTGCCGGGCGCGACCCGCTGGCTGCACTCGCTGGGCGAGCCGGCCGGCGTCGACCTGGCCCAGACCCGCGACGCCCTGGCCATGCTGGGTGACCTGCCCGTGAAGATCAACCCACAGTTCGGCGTCCGGTACGCCGACGGCCGGGCCGAGGCGATCCGGCTGCACTTCGACGAGGCGCCGCCGAGCGAGGAGGCCACGCTCGCGACGCTGCACCTGATGGCCCGGCACATGGACGCGGTGCTGCCGCACGCCGAGCCGGTCCTGGTCGACGTGCGGCGCGGCGAGGCGCACCGGATGCCCGCCGACGTCAAGCCCGAGCAGATCGAGCAGTGGCTGGCCGGTGAGGCAGCCGCGTTCCGGGCCATCTGGTCCACCGCCGCCTGACCGACCGCCGCGATCCCCGTCCGGCGAACCGGAGCACCGCCCGACCAACGTATCCGGCGGCGACCGCCGCACCGCCCACCTACCGAACGGCCGCCCCGCTACCCGGGGGCGGCCGTTCGTCGTCCCGGGCGGTGCGCCGCAGGGGGACTCCGCCCGGTGGACGAACAGCGGGCGGCATCGTCCGTGCCTGCTTTCTCCCTACGGGTTCAGGTTGGTGGCATATGCGGGCATCCGTCGGGAACACCCCCGCGTGGCCGCCCTCCCGGCACCCCCGCCGTTCGTCGTCAGTCGTCGTCGAGGAGCACCAGTGGTAACGAACGACTCGCCTGTCGTACCCCCGCTACGGACCGCCCGCGCCCCGCGCCCGGTACGCGGCCGGCTCATCCTGCTCGGGCCCGCGTTCGTAGCGGCGGTCGCCTACGTCGACCCCGGCAACTTCGCCACCAACTCCACCGCCGGCGCCCGGTACGGGTACCTGCTGGTCTGGGTGGTGGTGGCGGCGAACCTCGCAGCCATGCTGGTGCAGACGCTGACCGCGAAGCTCGGCCTGGCCACCGGGCGCAGCCTGCCCGAACTGTGCCGGGAGCACCTGCCCCGGCCGCTCAACCGGGTCATGTGGGCGCAGGCCGAGCTGGTCGCCATGGCCACCGACCTGGCCGAGGTGATCGGCGGGGCGGTCGCGCTGTACCTGCTGTTCGGCGTCCCGCTGCTGCCCGGCGGCCTGATCATCGGTGCCGCCTCGTTCGCCATCCTGGCGCTGCGCGCCAGGGGTTTCCGGTCGTTCGAGATCGCCATCGCGGTGCTGCTCGGCGTGATCGTGCTGGCGTTCGCGGTCAACCTGGTCAGTGCACAACCGGACGTGTCCGACGCCGCGGCCGGGCTGCTGCCCCGGATGCAGGGCACCGACAGCATGCTGCTCGCCGCCGGCATCCTGGGCGCGACGGTGATGCCGCACGTCATCTACGTGCACTCGGCGCTGACCCCGAACCGCCTGCCCGCCGAGGGCGAGACGCAGCGGCGGGTGATCGCCAAGGGCCTGCGGATCGACGTGCTGATCGCGCTGGGCATCGCCGGCGCGGTCAACCTGGCCATGCTGCTCGTGGCCGCGAGCAGCTTCCACGGCACCTCGATCCCCGGCACCGACACCCTGGAAGGCGTGCACGCCGGGCTCGCCACCACGCTCGGCACGGCCGCCGCGGTCGGGTTCGCGGTCGCCCTGCTCCTGTCCGGCCTCGCCTCCACGAGCGTCGGCACGTACGCCGGCGAGATCATCATGCAGGGCTTCCTGCGCCGCCGGATCCCGCTGCTGGTACGCCGGATGATCACGCTGCTGCCCGCGCTGGCGGTGCTCGCGATCGGCGTCGACCCGACCCGCGCGCTGGTGCTGTCCCAGGTGGTGCTGAGCTTCGGCATCCCGTTCGCGCTGATCCCGGTGGTGATGTTCACGCGCCGCCGGGACCTGATGGGCAGCCTGGTCAACCGCCGGGCCACCACCGCCGCGGCGGTGGCGATCACCGCGTTCGTGGTGGCGCTCAACGCGTTCCTGCTCTGGCAGTTGACGGCCTGAGACACACCCGCGCCCGTCCGGCCTGGTGCGGCTGGACGGGCGCGGGTGATCGGGGCTCAGGCGGCCAGGTACTTCTCCAGGTCGTCCAGGATCTTGTTGGCGGCGCCCACGCCGATGCCGGTCATCCAGATCTCGTCGGAGACCACGTGCGCCTTGCCGGCCTTGACCGCGGACAGGCCCTTCCACAACGTGCCGCCGGTGACCTTCGCCTGCTCGGCGGCGGCCTTCTCGCCGTACGCGGTCACGAACACCACGTCGCCGTCGGCCTCGGCGATGCGCTCCGGGCTGACCCGGTCCATCCGCTTGTCCTCCTTGCCGGCGAGCATCTGCCGCTCGGGGCGGCCCAGGCCGGTGTCGCCGACGACGATGCCGGAGAACGAGTCCGGCCCGTACAGGCGGATCTCGGTCGGCATGAAGCGCACGATGGAGACCTTGCGGGACGAGGCGTCGCCGAGCTTCGCGCCGAAGTCCTTCGCCCGCTTCTCGTACTCGGCCAGCAGGTCCTTCGCCTGCTGCTCCTTGCCCAGTGCCGCGCCGTCGAGGAGGAAGTTCTCCTTCCAGGTGATGCCCACCTTCTCGGTGAACACGGTCGGGGCGATCTTGGACAGCTCGTCGTAGAACTTCTCCTGGCGGAACTTGCTGCCCAGGATCAGGTCCGGGTTGAGCGCGTTGATCGCCTCCAGGTCCGGCTCGGTGAGCACGCCGACCTCGGTGATGCCGGCGAGCTTGTCCGCGCCGAAGTAGGTGGGCCAGCTCTTCGCCTCACCGGCGGTCGCCGCGCCGACCGGGGTGACGCCCAGCGACAGCGCGGTGTCGATCTTGTCGGTGTCGAGCACGACCACGCGCTTGGGCTCGGCGGGCACCTTCGTGGTGCCCATGGCGTGGGTGATCTCCCGGGTCTCCCCGGTGCCGGTGCCGGCGACGGGGTCGCTCTCCCCGCATGCGGTGAGACCGACGCCGAGAGCGAGGGCGGCGGTGAGTGCGACGGCGAGACGACGCATCAGGTTCCTTTCGGTGGTGCGGGTCGGCGCGCTCAGGCGTCGCCGACGGGGGCGCCGGACGGAGCCGGCGTGACGGCCGGAACGGCCGAGGTCTGGGTGTGGAGGGCCCGGGTGGGGGCGCCCTGGCTGAGGGCCGGCACCACGAGCGGGGCGCCGCTGACCGGGCAGGGCACGACCACGCAGTCCAGCCCGAACACGTCGCGGACCAGGTCCGCGGTGAGGATCTCGCGCGGCTCGCCGGCGGCCACCACCGCGCCGTCGCGCATGGCGATCAGGTGGCCGGCGTACCGGGCGGCCTGGTTGAGGTCGTGCAGCACGGCCACCACTGTGCGGCCCCGCTCGGCGCGCAGCCGGTGCAGCAGGTCCAGCACCTCCACCTGGTGGGCCAGGTCGAGGAACGTGGTCGGTTCGTCCAGCAGCAGCGCGTCGGTGTCCTGGGCCAGCGTCATGGCGATCCACACCCGCTGGCGCTGCCCGCCGGAGAGCGTGTCCACCGGGCGGTCGGCGAGCGCGCTGACGTCGGCAAGCCGCATGGCCTCCTCGACCGCCCGTCCGTCCTCGGCCGACCACTGCCGCCACCAGCGCTGGTAGGGCTGCCGGCCGCGCCCGACCAGGTCGGCCACGGTGATCCCCTCGGGCACCAGCGGGCTCTGCGGCAGGACGCCGAGCCGCCGGGCCACGTCCCGGGTCGGCAGGTCCCGGATCGCCGCGCCGTCCAGCAGCACCGCGCCGCGCCGGGGCGTGAGCAACCGGGCCATCGTGCGCAGCAGCGTCGACTTGCCACAGGCGTTCGGGCCGACGATCACGGTGAACGTGTCGGCCGGCAGGTCGAGGTCGAGTCCGTCCAGCACGGTCCGGCCCTCGTAGCCGACGACCAGGTCGCGGGTGGACAGCAGCGCGGTCACGACCGCCTCCCTCGGGTGCGCAGCAGCACGAAGATCAGGTACGGCCCGCCGATCGCCGCGGTGAGCACGCCGGCCGGCAGTTGGGTCGGCGCCAGCAGCCGGCGGGCGCCGAGGTCGGCGAGGACCAGCAGCAACGCGCCCAGCAGCGCGGCGCACAGCAGCGGCGGACGCTCGGCGCGGACCAGCCGCCGGGCCACCTGCGGGGCCACCAGCGCCACGAAGTCGACGGCGCCGACCTGGGCGGTGACCATCGCGGCGGCCAGCACACCGGTGCCGGCCAGCCCCATGCGCCGGGCCACCGGCCGCAGGCCGATCCCCCGCGCGGTGTCGTCGTCGAGCGCGCTGCTGCGCAGCGCCCACCCGGCCCAGAGCAGCACCGGCAGCAGCACGGCGAGCGTGCCGGCGATCCACGCCGCCTCGCTCCATCCCTTGCCGGCGAGCGTGCCGATCAGCCAGATCTGCGCGCGCAGCCCGTCGATCGGGTCGGCGGTGAGCATCACCACCTCGATCAGCGCCCGGAACGCGAACGCCACCGCCACACCGGCGAGCACGAACCGCTGGGCGGCCAGGCCGTGCCGGGCGCCGAGCGCGAACACCGCCACCGCCGCGGCCAGGCCGCCGAGCAGCGCCGCCGGCGCCACCAGCACCGCCGCCGCGCCGCTGGTCAGCGCGATCGTCGCGGCCAGCCCGGCGCCCTGGGTGACGCCGATGACGTCGGGGCTGGCCAGCGGGTTGCGGGCCACGCTCTGGATCAGCGTGCCGGCCACGCCGAAGGCCGCCCCGGCCACCGCCGCGAGGACCGCGCGAGGCAGTCGCAGGTCGCGCACCACGAGGTCGTACGGGGTGCCCGCGCCGGAGAGCGACCGCACCACGTCGACGGGGGCGACGTACGGCGTACCCAGCGACAGGCTGACCACCACCGCGACGCACAGCAGCACGAACAGCACCACCGCCACGACGACCGGCCGCCACCGGAACGGCACCACCACCGCCCCGGCCCGCAGCACTCCACGCCCCCGCGGCCGTCGCACCCCTCGCCGTTGATCTTGTACTTCGGGCCCCTCGGGTGCCCGGAATGCCCCTTCCGCCCGGGCAGCAAGTGCAAGATCGCGGGAGCCGGGGGTGGGGGTGGGGGTGGTCATGTCGTCACCGTCTTGGCTCGGTGGACCAGGAAGGCCAGGAGGGGCGCGCCGAGCAGGGCCGTGATGATACCGGCGGGGATCTCGCCGGGTGGGGCGACGAGGCGGCCGGCCACGTCGGCGGTGAGCAGCAGGGCGGGGCCGAGCAGCGCGGCGACCAGCAGCGTCCACCGCTGGTCCGCGCCGACGAGCGCCCGGGCCAGGTGCGGCACCGCCAGCCCGACGAAGGCGATCGGCCCGGCGGCGGCCACCGCCGCACCGGTGAGCAGCACGCCACCCGCCCCGGCGGCGAGCCGCACCAGCGCGACCCGGTGCCCGAGTCCCCGGGCCACGTCGTCGCCGAGGGCGAGCGCGTCCAGTCCGCGGGCGGCGAGCGCGGCCAGCACCACCCCGGCCACCACGAACGGCAGCACCTGCCCGGCCACGCCGACGCCCCGGCCGGTCAGTCCGCCGACCACCCAGAAGCGGTACTCCTCGAACGTGCGGGCGTCGATGCTGAGCAGCGCGTACACGATGGCGCCGAGACCCGCGTCGAGGGCCGCGCCGACGAGCGCGAGGGTGACCGGGCTGGCGCCCTCGCGGGTGCGGTTGGCGATGGCGAACACGAGCAGTCCGGCGAGCAGCGCGCCGGCGATGCCGAACCAGACGTACCCGGCGAGCGTGCCCACCCCGAACACCGCGATGGCCAGCACCACGCCGAACGACGCCCCGGCGCTGATGCCGAGGATGCGCGGCTCGGCCAGCGGGTTGCGGGTGACCGCCTGGAACAGCACCCCGGCCAGTGCCAGCGCCAGGCCGACGACGAGCCCGAGGGCGGTACGCGGCATCCGCAGTTCCCGGACCACAGTGGTGGCGTCGCCGCCGTCCGGCGACACCAGCGCGTGCCACACCTGGTCGACGGGGAGGTGCCGGCTGCCGAGCGCCAGGCTGGCCAGCAGCGCGAGCAGGAGCAGGAGCGCCGCCGCCACGGTGACCGCGACGCGGCGGACGGTGCCGCGGCGGACGGGAGCCCCGGCCCGCGCGGGCCGGACGGCGACGGTGGTCACGAGGGATCTTGCCTTCCGGTTAGGTACGCCTTACCTTAGCTGACCTGCTAAGGCGTACCTGAACGGGTTGCGCCTCCACCAGGGGGAGGCGCAAAGGTGGATGCCATGGACGGTGCGGAGCGCTACTCGATCGGTGACCTTGCCCGGCGGACCGGGCTGCCGGTGAAGACCATCCGGTTCTGGTCCGACCGCGGCATCGTGCCGCCCACCGACCGGGGACCGGCCGGTCAGCGCCGCTACAACGCGGCCGCGGTGGCCCGGCTCGACCTGGTACGGACATTGCGCGAGTTGGGTGTGGACCTGCCCACTGTGCGCCGGGTGGTGACCCGGGAGGTCACCCTGGCCGAGGTCGCCTCGGCGCACGCGGACGCGCTGACCGCGCAGATCCGGCTGCTGCGGACGCGCCGCGCGGTGCTCACGGTGATCGCCCGGCGCGGGGCCACCCCGTCCGAGGCCGACCTGCTGCACCGGCTGGCCGGCCTGGTCGCGCGGGAGCGACGGCGGCTGGCCGACGAGTTCCTCGACGCGGCGTTCGGCGGCCTGACCGATCCGGGGTTCGCGGGCATCCGCCGGTCGCTGACGCCGGAGCTGCCGGACGATCCGGACGACGCCCAGATCGAGGCGTGGGTGGAGCTGGCCGAGCTGGCTCTGGACCCGGGATTCCGGGCCGGGCTGCGCCGGCTGGCCGAGCAGCACGCGGCGGACCGGGCCGGCGTCGAAGGCGTGCGCCGGGACGTGGTCGCCGTGGTCCGGGAGGAGGTGGCTCCGGCGCTCGCCGACGGCGTCGAGCCCGCCTCGCCCGACGCGGATCCGATCCTGGCCCGGGCGGCGGCCCGGTACGCGCGGCTCTGCGGCCGGCCGGACGACGCCGGCCTGCGCCGGCGGATGCTGGACCGGTTGCGGACCGCGCGCGACCCTCGCCGCGAGCGGTACCTGGAGCTGCTCTCGCTGGTCAACGGCTGGCCACCGGCCGAGAGCCTGGCGCCGGTGCTGGACTGGTCGATCCGGGCACTACAGGCCCGGCAGCACCTAGCCTGAGGTCATGCGATTCGACAGGCACACGGTGGTGCTCCTGGTCCGGCCGGACGACGCGCCGGACCTGCCGCAGGACGCCCTCGACCGGATCCAGGACGCCCACCTGGCGCACCAGGCCGGGTTGGTGGAGCAGGGCGCGGTGCTCGCGGCGGGACCGTTCCTGGACGGCGACGACGGGCGCGTCCGCGGTTTCGTGGTGCTGTCGGTGGACCCGCAGATGGCCCGTGAGCTGTACGCCAACGACCCGGCCGTCCGCGCGGGCCGGCTCGTCGCGCAGATCAGCAGCTGGATGGTGCCGGAGGGGCAGGTCCGCTTCGAGCAGGTGCCGGTCCCCCGCTCGATGCTGGAGGCCGCGGCCGGCGACTGAGTGTCGGGGCTCGGCCGGGGCGCGGGTCAGTCCTCGGCGGCCTGCCGGACTCCCGGCACCACCGGGGTCGGCCACAGCGGGGCCCGCGGTCCGGCCGGCACCTCGACCTGCTGGTCCGACCAGACGTACGTCTCGGGCAGCAGGTCGGCGATCGGGACCGCGCGCAGCCCGTCGGGCGGGCCGACGATCACCTTGATCGACGGGAAGTAGTCGAGCAGCACCTGACGGCAGCGCCCGCACGGCGGCAGGACGCCCCGGCCCCGGTCCCCCACCGCCACGATGGCCTCCAGCTCACCGGCGCCCTGGGTCGCGGCGGCGCCGAGGGCCACCACCTCGGCGCACGGGCCGCCGGTGAAGTGGTAGACGTTCACCCCGCTGAACACCCGGCCGTCGGTACTGCGTACGGCGGCGGCGACGGTGTGGTTGTCGCTGCGGCAGCGCAGCTTCGCGACGGCGGTGGCGGCCTGCACGAGCGCCCGGTCGGTGTCCCGCATGATCATCCCCGCCTCTCGTCGGACCCCGTCGGCGGCAACTCTAGTCGCGGCGGCCGGCGATCCCTGTCAGCCAGGCCGTTTGCGTTCCCGGTAGGCGCGCATCTTGGCCCGGGCGCCGCAGATGTCCATCGTGCACCAGCGGCTCCGCCCGCCGGGGCTGTGGTCGTAGTAGACCCACCGGCAGCCGTGCGCCGCGCACGCCTTCAGGCGCTGCCAGGTGCCGGCGGCGACCGCGTCGAGTACGGCCCGCCCGATCTCGGCCACGAGCGCGTCCGCGCCGGCCAGTCCCGGGGCGGGCGCCGGCCGCGCGCCCCCTGCCTCGTCGAACGCCACGGTCAGCGGGGCCCGGTCGAACAACCGGGCCAGCGTCTGCCGGGTCGGCGGCGACAGGTCGGCGCCGGTGTGCGCCTGGCAGGCGTCGCGCAGCCCTTCACGCAGGGCGCGTGCGGTCACCACGTCGTCGTCCGCACAGGTGATCGCGATGCCCCGGGCGGCGCAGAACGCGGCCAGGTCCTCGGCGGTGCGCAGGGTGTCCCGCCCGGCCTCGATGTCCCAGGTGTTGGCCAGGTCCTGGATCAGGGTGAGCGGCGCGGGGGCCGGAGCGCGGTCACCGGGCTGTCGCATGCGGCGAGCTTACCGGCATGGCATCCTCATCCGGTAACCGTTACTGGATGGAGGCTAGTGATGGTAACCAGGTCCTCTCTTCTCGCCCGCAACCGCGACTTCCGCTGGTACTGGTCCGGCCACACCATCTCCGTGCTGGGCGCCCAGGTCACCGTCGTCGCCCTGCCGCTCGTCGCCTCGGTGACGCTGGACGCCGGAGCGGCCGGCGTCGCCGCCGTGGCCACCGCCGGCCACCTGCCCAACCTGCTGCTTCCCCTGCTGGTCGGGCATTGGCTGGACCGGCGCCGCCGACGGCGGCTCATGGTCGCGGCCGACCTGGTCCGGGCGTCGGCGCTGGCCGTCGTGCCTGCCGCGTTCATCGCCGGGGCACTCTCGCTGCCGATGCTCGTGACGGTGGCGTTGGTCGTCGGGGCGGCCGGGGTGGTGTTCGACATCGGCGGGTTCGCCTACCTGCCGACCCTGGTCGACGAGACGGACCTGCCCTCAGCCAACCGGGCCGTCCAGGGCTCCAGCACGGCGGCGCAGGTCGCCGGTCCCGGCCTGGCCGGAGGGCTGGCCCAGATCGCCGGCCCGGCGCCGGCCCTCGCACTCGACGCGGCGAGCTATCTGGCCAGCGCGGTGGGTGTGGGCCGGGCCCGCCGACCGGAACCGGTTCCGCCCCGCGGTACGCGACGCGCCGGAATCCTCGACGGCCTGCGAGTGGTCGCCGTCAACCCCTGGCTCCGGGCCCTGACCGCACACGCCACCCTCTACAACGGCGCGGCGCAGATCCTCACCGTGAACCTGGTGATCTGGGTGGTCACCGATCGAGGTCTGAGCGCCGGGTGGTTCGGGCTCGCCCTGAGCGCGGCCGGCGTCGGCGCGTTCCTGGGGACCCTCGGCTCGCTGGCGGCGGCCCGCCGCCTCGGCTACGGCCGGACGTTCGTCAGCGCCCTGGCGCTGTCCACCGGCACCCCACTGCTGATCGCCACGCTCTCCGGGTCCACCGCGACCCTGGCGTTCGGTCTCGCGGCGGTGCAGTTCGTCAGCGGCGTCGGCCTCGGCGTGGCCAACGTCCTCTCGGTGACGCTTCGGCAGACCGTCATCCCGCGCGACGAACTGGCCCGCAGCAACGGTGGCTACCGCTTCCTGATCTACGGCGTCCTCCCGCTGGGCGCAGCGGGAGGCGGCTTCCTGGGGCAAGCGCTCGGCAGCCGGGCGGCGGTAGCAGCCGGCGCCGCCGGCCTCGCGCTGTCCACGGTGCCGATGCTCACCCGCCGGATCCGTACGCTGCGCCGCCCCGAGGATGCGCGTCCGGTCCCCGGCGCCCCACCCGCGCCCGTGGCGGCCGATGCCGGCGGCGCCCGGTAACCCGGGGGCGGTCCGCCGCGCGGCTGCCTATCCTTGGCGACGTCATGCAGAATCCAGCCGTACCCGCCGCCCCTGAGACCGCCCGCGACCTGCACCGCCGCCTCGCCCCCCTGATGTTCCGCGACCAGCGCCGGCTTCAGCGGCGGCTCGACGGCGTGCGCAAGCTGCGCGACCCGCAGCGGCGGGAGACGGCGCTGGCCGAGATCGCGGCCGAGGTGACCCGGGCCGAGGCGCGCCTGGAGTCGCGCCGCGCGGCCGTCCCGGCGATCACCTATCCGCCGCAGTTGCCGGTCAGTGAGCGCAAGGACGACATCGCCGCCGCGATCCGCGACCACCAGGTGGTGATCGTGGCCGGCGAGACCGGCTCCGGGAAGACCACCCAGCTCCCGAAGATCTGCCTGGAGCTGGGGCGCGGCGTCACCGGCCTGATCGGGCACACCCAGCCCCGCCGGCTGGCGGCCCGCACCGTCGCCGACCGGATCGCCGACGAACTCGGCACCGAGCTGGGTGACGTGGTCGGCTACAAGGTGCGCTTCACCGACCAGGTGGGCGACAACAGCCTGGTCAAGCTGATGACCGACGGCATCCTGCTGGCCGAGTTGCAGACCGACCGGATGCTGCGGCAGTACGACACGCTGATCATCGACGAGGCGCACGAGCGCAGCCTCAACATCGACTTCATCCTCGGGTACCTCAGGCAGCTCCTGCCCCGCCGGCCCGACCTCAAGGTGGTCATCACCTCGGCCACCATCGAGACCGACCGGTTCGCGAAGCACTTCGCCGACGCCGAGGGCAACCCGGCGCCGGTGGTCGAGGTGTCCGGGCGCACGTACCCGGTGGAGGTCCGCTACCGGCCGCTGGTCGAGGTCGCCGAGGCCGAGGAGGAGGACGAGGCCGACGAGGAGAACGTCCGGGACCAGATCCAGGCCATCGGCGACGCGGTCGAGGAACTGGCCGCCGAGGGGCCCGGCGACATCCTGGTGTTCCTCAGCGGGGAACGGGAGATCCGGGACACCGCCGACGCGCTGGGCAAGCTGGTGCAGTCCAAGCGATCGCTGCTCGGCACCGAGATCCTGCCGCTGTACGCCCGGCTCTCCACCGCCGAGCAGCACCGGGTCTTCGCCGCGCACTCCAACCGCCGGGTGGTGCTGGCCACGAACGTCGCGGAGACCTCGCTGACGGTGCCCGGCATCAAGTACGTGGTGGACCCGGGCACGGCCCGGATCTCCCGCTACTCCAGCCGGCTGAAGGTGCAGCGGCTGCCGATCGAGCCGGTCTCGCAGGCCAGCGCCAACCAGCGCAAGGGCCGCTGCGGGCGTACCTCCGACGGCATCTGCATCCGCCTCTACGACGAGCAGGACTTCGACTCCCGGCCCGAGTTCACCGACCCGGAGATCCTGCGGACCAACCTGGCCTCGGTCATCCTCCAGATGACAGCGATCGGGCTCGGCGACGTCGCGGCGTTCCCGTTCATCGATCCGCCGGACCGGCGCAACGTCACCGACGGCGTGAACCTGCTGCACGAGCTGGGCGCGCTCGACCCGGCCGGGACCGACCCGGCGAAGCGGCTCACCGCGCTGGGCCGGCGGCTGGCCCAGCTCCCGGTCGACCCCCGGCTGGCCCGGATGGTCCTCGAGGGCGAGCGCAACGGCTGCGCCACCGAGGTCGTGGTGATCGCCGCCGCGCTGTCCATCCAGGATCCGCGTGAACGCCCGGCCGACAAGCAGGCCCAGGCCGACCAGGCGCACGCCCGGTTCGCCGACAAGGAGTCCGACTTCGTCGCGTACCTGAACCTGTGGCGCTACCTGCGGGAGAAGCAGCGGGAACTGTCCTCCAGCGCGTTCCGCCGGATGTGCAAGGCCGAATACCTCAACTACCTTCGGGTACGCGAATGGCAGGACATCGTCAGCCAGTTGCGGCAGGTCCTGCGTACCTCGGACAAGGGTGAGGGCCGGCGCGGCGCCGGCGCCGACCTGCCCGAGGAGATCGACACCCCGAAGGTGCACCAGTCGCTGCTGCCCGGCCTGCTGTCGCACCTCGGCCTCAAGGACGCGCAGAAGCACGAATATCTGGGCGCGCGGGGCGCGAAGTTCGGGATCTTCCCCGGGTCGGCGCTGTTCAAGAAGCCGCCGCGCTGGGTGATGGCCGCCGAGTTGGTGGAGACGTCCCGGCTGTGGGGCCGGGTGGCCGGGCGGGTCGAGCCGGAGTGGGTCGAGCCGCTGGCCCAGCACCTGGTCAAGCGCAGCTACAGCGAGCCGCACTGGGAGAAGAAGCAGGCCGCGGTGATGGCCTACGAGAAGGTCACGCTGTACGGCATCCCGCTCGTCACCTCGCGGAAGGTGAACTTCGGGCGGATCGACCCAGTGCTGAGCCGGGAGCTGTTCATCAGGCACGCCCTGGTGGAGGGCGACTGGCAGACCCACCACCAGTTCTGGCGGGACAACCAGAAGCTGCTGACCGAGATCGAGGAGCTGGAGAACCGGGCCCGGCGCCGCGACATCCTGGTCGACGACGAGACCATCTTCGCCTTCTACGACCAGCGGATCCCCGCCGACGTGGTCTCCGGCCGGCACTTCGACTCGTGGTGGAAGAAGACCCGCCGGGAGCGGCCCGACCTGCTCACGTTCACCCGCGAACTGCTCGTCAACAACGGCCGGGGCGGGGTGGACGAGGAGGACTACCCGGACGAGTGGCGGGCCGACGGCGTGACGCTGCCGCTGACGTACACGTTCGACCCGACCGCGCCCACCGACGGCGTGACTGTGGACATCCCGCTGCCGCTGCTCAACCAGGTGCCGGCGGAGAGCTTCGACTGGCAGGTGCCGGGGCTGCGCGAGGAGCTGGTGATCGCGCTGATCCGGTCGCTGCCCAAGCCGGTACGGCGGAACTTCGTGCCGGTGCCCGACTACGCCCGCGCCGCGCTCGCCGCGATCACGCCGGGCGAGGAGCCGCTGCTCGCCGCGCTGACCCGGCAGTTGCGCCGGATGACCGGGGTGACCGTCCCGGCGGACGCGTGGGACCTGGGCCGGCTGCCGCCGCACCTGCGGGTCACGTTCCGGGTGCTCGGCGACGACGACAAACCGGTCGCCGAGGGCAAGGACCTGCCGGCGCTGCAACGCGAGCTGCGCCAGGAGGTACGCCAGGTCGTGGCCGCCGCCGCGCCCGACGTGGCCCGTACCGGGCTGACGGAGTGGTCGATCGGCACCCTGCCGCGCACCATCGAGCAGGTACGCGCCGGCTTCGCGGTGACCGCGTACCCGGCACTGGTGGACGAGGGCGCGACGGTCGGGGTGAAGGTGTTCGACTCCGCCGCCGAGCAGGAGGCGGCGCACTGGGCGGGCACCCGGCGGCTGCTGCGGCTGACGATGCCGTCCCCGGCGAAGTTCCTCCAGGGGCGGCTGAGCAACGAGGCGAAGCTGGCGCTGTCCCGCAATCCGCACGGCAGCGTGCCGGAGCTGATCGAGGACGCGGCCGGGGCGGCGATCGACAAGCTGATCGGCGACGCGGGCGGCCCCGCCTGGGACGCCGAGGGCTTCGCCGCGCTGCGCGACCGGGTCCGCGCCGACCTGGTGGACACGGTCGTCGAGGTGATGGAGCGGGTACGCCGGGTGCTCGCGTCCGCGTACGCGGTGGAGCAGCGGCTCGGCGCCACCCGCAACCTGGCCGTGGTGGCCGCGCTGGCCGACATCCGCAACCAGCTCACCGGCCTGGTGCACAGGGGCTTCGTCACCGAGACGGGGTACGCGCGGCTGCCCGACGTGCTGCGCTACCTGACCGCGATCGAGCGGCGGCTGGACCGGTTGCCGGGCAACCCGCAGCGCGACAAACAGCAGCAGGACCGCGTCGCCGTGGTGCAGAAGGAGTACCAGGACATGCTGGCCGCGCTGCCCCCGCCGAGGCGCGCGACCCCGGCGGCCCGCCAGATCCGCTGGATGATCGAGGAGCTGCGGGTGAACGTCTTCGCCCAGGCCCTCGGCACCCCCTACCCCGTCTCGGAGCAACGCATCTACCGAGCCATGGACGACGCCGAGTCCCGCTGACCCTGGCCCACTGCTCGTTGATCTTGCACTTCGTGCCCCCGCGCCGGGGCTTTCGCACCTTTCGCCGGGGCGGAAAGTGCAAGATCAACGGGGCGGGGGCACAGGGGCTACAAGGGCTCTACGCCTGGGGGGAGTTCGGCGGTGGCGGTGGCGTCGTGGACGTACTCCAGGAGGATGCGGCGCAGCTCGCGCCCGGCGTGGGTGGGCACCACGTCGCGGCGGCGGGCCACCGCGATGGTCCGGCGGACGCCGGGCGGCACGAGCCGGGTGACCCGGATGCCGGGTCGGCGGGCCACCACGATGCCGGGCACCAGCGCGACGCCGAGCCCGGCCTCGACGAAGCTGAGCACGGCGTCCATCTCCCCGCCGTCGACGGACAAGGTCGGCTCGAACCCGGCCGTCCGGCACGCCTGGAGCGTGGCGTCGCGCAGGTCGTAGCCCTCGCGGAACATGACGAGCGGCTGGTCGCGCAGGTCGGTGATGCGCAGCTCCCCGGCTTCCGAGGCACCGGGTAGCGGGTCCACCGAGGCGACCACCAGGCTCTCCCGCAGGATCGGGTCGGCGCGCAGGCCCGGGTCGGTGCCGGCCGACGGCATGATGATCAGGGCGAGGTCGAGGTCGCCGCGGAGCAGGTCGCGGACGAGGTCCTGCGAGCCGCCCTCCTCCACGCGCAGGTCGATCGTGGGGTGCGCGTCGCGGAACCGGCGCAGCACCGGCGGGGCGAGCGAGGTGGCGAGGCTGGGTGTGGCGCCGAGCCGGACCCGGCCCCGGCGCAGTCCCACCAGCTCCTGCACCTCGCGGGTGGCGGTCTCCACGTCGGCGAGGATCCGCTTGGCCAGCGGCAGCAGCACCTCACCTGCCGCGGTCAGTGTGATGTTGCCCCTTACCCGTTCGAACAGCGGGGCCCCCAGGTCGGTCTCCAGCGCGTGAATTTGCTTACTCAACGAGGGCTGGGTTATGCCGACAAGATCAGCCGCCTGGGTGAAATGTCGTACTTCGGCGACCGCCACGAAGTACCGAAGCTGATGGAGCTGCATCTACATAGCCTACGGCTATCAACGCTGCGATTTCGATGCATTGGACGCCTGATCGAAGTGCTCCTAGCGTCGACCGCGTGGTAATCACGAAAACTCGGTCGCCCATCCGCTCGAACGTCGGCCTCAAGGCCGTCATGGCGGTGACGGGCATCATCCTCGTGCTGTTCCTGATCGCGCACATGCTCGGCAACCTGAAGATCTTCACGGGCGAGACGTCGTTCGACCACTACGCGCACTGGCTGCGGGACATCGGCACGCCGCTGCTGCCGACGACGTGGTTCCTGTGGATCCAGCGCACCGTGCTCACCGTCGCCGTCCTCGGGCACATCGGCGCGGCCACCGTGCTCGCGATGCGCTCCCGGGCCGCCCGCCCGGTCCGGTACGCGCACCGTCGCAAGATCCACGTGAACTACGCGGCCCGCACGATGCGCTGGGGTGGTGTGATCATCCTGCTCTTCGTGATCTACCACATCCTCGACCTGACCACGGGTCACCTGAACCCGCAGGGCGACCCGTCGAACCCGTACGGCAACGTCGTCGCGGACTTCGCGCCGGAGCGCTGGTACGTCACGCTCTTCTACACCCTCGCGCTGGTGACCCTCGGCTTCCACCTGCGCCACGGCGCCTTCAGCGCGTTCCGCAGTCTCGGCCAGCAAACGCCGAAGGGCGAGCGGCGGGCCCGGATCGCCGCGCTCGTCTTCGCCGTCGCGCTCGTCGGCGGCTACCTGCTGGTTCCGTTCGCCGTGATCACCGGATTGGTGTCCTGACATGGATCTCTACACCGAGGGCGACCCGATCGCCGACACCCGGGCCCCGGACGGCCCGATCGAGACGCGGTGGGAGCGCCACCGCTTCGAGATGAAGCTGGTCAACCCGGCCAACCGCCGCAAGATGACGGTGATCGTGGTCGGCACCGGCCTGGCCGGCGGCTCCGCCGCCGCCACGCTCGCCGAGCAGGGCTACCAGGTGCGGTCCTACTGCTACCAGGACAGCCCGCGTCGGGCCCACTCGATCGCCGCGCAGGGCGGCATCAACGCCGCCAAGAACTACCGCAACGACGGCGACTCGGTGCACCGCCTCTTCTACGACACGGTCAAGGGCGGCGACTTCCGCTCCCGCGAGTCGAACGTGCACCGGCTGGCCGAAGTGTCGGTGAACATCATCGACCAGTGCGTGGCGCAGGGCGTGCCGTTCGCCCGCGAGTACGGCGGCCTGCTCGACACCCGCTCCTTCGGCGGCGCCCAGGTGCAGCGCACCTTCTACGCCCGGGGCCAGACGGGCCAGCAACTGCTGCTCGGCGCGTACCAGGCGCTGGAGCGGCAGATCGGCCTGGGCAACGTGGAGATGAACGCCCGCCACGAGATGCTCGAACTGGTGATCGTCGACGGCCGGGCGCGCGGCATCGTGGTCCGCGACATGGTCACCGGTGAGATCAGCACCGAGATGGCCGACGCGGTCGTGCTCGCCTCCGGCGGCTACGGCAACGTCTTCTACCTCTCCACGAACGCCAAGGGCTGCAACGTCACCGCCTCGTGGCGGGCGCACCGCAAGGGCGCGTACTTCGCGAACCCCTGCTACACGCAGATCCACCCGACCTGCATCCCGGTCTCCGGCGACCACCAGTCGAAGCTGACCCTGATGAGCGAGTCGCTGCGTAACGACGGCCGGGTGTGGGTGCCGAAGGCCAAGGGCGACCAGCGCAGCCCGCGGGACATCCCCGAGGACGAGCGGGACTACTACCTGGAGCGGATCTACCCGTCCTTCGGCAACCTGGTCCCCCGCGACATCGCGTCCCGCGCCGCGAAGAACGTGTGCGACGAGGGACGCGGCGTCGGCCCGACCGGCCTCGGCGTCTACCTGGACTTCGCCGACGCGATCAACCGGCTGGGCCGCAAGGCCATCGAGGCCAAGTACGGCAACCTCTTCGAGATGTACGAGCGGATCACCGGCGAGGACCCGTACGAGGTGCCGATGCGGATCTACCCCGCCGTGCACTACACGATGGGCGGCCTCTGGGTCGACTACGACCTGCAGTCGAGCATCCCCGGCCTGTTCGTGATCGGTGAGGCCAACTTCTCCGACCACGGCGCGAACCGGCTCGGCGCCTCGGCGCTGATGCAGGGCCTGGCCGACGGCTACTTCGTGCTGCCGAACACGCTCGCCAACTACCTGGCCTCCAGCTCGCTGGACAAGGTCGACGCCAGTCACCCCGAGGCGGTCGCGGCGCGGACCGAGGTCGAGGACCGGATCAAGCGGCTGCTGGCGATCAACGGCGACCGCACGGTGGACTCGTTCCACCGCGAGCTGGGCCAGATCATGTGGGAGCACTGCGGCATGGAGCGCTCCGAGGCCGGGCTGCGCAAGGCGATCGACGAGATCCGCGCGCTGCGCGAGCAGTTCTGGCAGCGGGTGCGCGTGCCGGGTGACGGCGAGGGCCTCAACCAGTCGCTGGAGAAGGCCGGCCGGGTGGCCGACTTCTTCGAGCTGGCCGAGCTGATGTGCATCGACGCCCTGCACCGCGAGGAGTCCTGCGGCGGCCACTTCCGGGCCGAGCACCAGACGCCCGACGGCGAGGCGCAGCGCGACGACGACCGGTTCGCCTACGTGGCGGCCTGGGAGTTCACCGGCACCGGTGAACCCGTGCTGCACAAGGAAGACCTGACCTTCGAATACGTCCACCCCACGCAGCGGAGCTACAAGTGAACCTGACCCTGCGCATCTGGCGCCAGACCGGCCCCGAGGACAAGGGTCGGATGGTGACCTACCCGGTGCAGGACGTGTCCCCGGACATGTCCTTCCTGGAGATGCTCGACGTACTCAACGAGCGGCTCATCCTCGACGGCGAGGAGCCGGTGGCGTTCGACCACGACTGCCGCGAGGGCATCTGCGGCATGTGCAGCCTCATGATCAACGGTGAGGCGCACGGCCCGCAGCGCGGCACCACCGCATGCCAGCTGCACATGCGGCAGTTCTCCGACGGCGACACGATCGACATCGAGCCGTGGCGGGCCCGGGCCTTCCCGGTCGTCAAGGACCTGGTGGTCAACCGCAACGCGTTCGACCAGATCATCGCCGCCGGCGGCTACGTCACCGCGCCGACCGGCAGCGCCCCGGAGGCGCACTCGGTGCCGGTACCGAAGGCCGACGCGGACGCCGCGTTCGAGTCGGCCGCCTGCATCGGCTGCGGCGCCTGCGTGGCGGCCTGCCCGAACGGCTCCGGCATGCTGTTCACCGCCGCGAAGATCACCCAGCTCTCGCTGCTGCCGCAGGGCCAGCCGGAGCGCTACACCCGGGTGATCGGCATGGTGGACGCGCACGACGAGGCCGGCTTCGGCGGCTGCACCAACATCGGCGAGTGCGCGGCGGCCTGCCCGAAGGGCATCCCGCTGAACACCATCGGCCGCCTCAACCGGGACTACCTCAAGGCGACCGCCAAGCGCTCCGGTTCCTGACCGGACACCGCACCACAGACGCGACCGCCGCGTCCTGCATCCGGGACGCGGCGGTCGCGCTTGTCCAGGGGTACGCCCCGGCGATTGGTACGGTGAAGCGCCAACCGCGTCACCGTCTCTCCCGGGAGGGCATTCATGGCCCGGACCGCTCCCGTGCAGGCGTCCTCCCCCGAGGCGGTTCACGACGAACCGGCCGACCGGCCCGAGTCGCTGCTGGAACGCGCCTTCACCGAGGCGTTGCACAGTGCCGACGACAGCGACGAGGTGGCCACCCGGATCCTCGACGCCGCCTACGACCAGTTCTGCCGGATGGGCATCCGCCGCTCCACGATGGAGGACGTGGCCAAGCGGGCGGGAGTCTCCCGGATCACCGCGTACCGCCGGTTCGCCACCAAGGACCGGCTGGTCGAGCAGGTGGTCCGCCGCGAGTTCCGGCGCTACTTCGACCGGTTCCTGGTCGACATCCAGCAGGCGGCCACGGTCGGCGACCGGGTGGTGCTGGGCTTCGTCAGCGCGCTGGACGCGATCCGCCGCAACCCGCTGATCGGCGGGCTCATGAGCGTCGAACCGGACGTGCTCATCCCCTCGATGATCAGCGACGGCGGGCGGACGCTGGCGACCGTGCAGCGGTTCGTCGCCGGGCAGTTGCGCCGCGAGCAGCGCGCCGGCACCATCGCCGCCACAGTGGACGTGGAGGTGGCCGCCGAGCTGATGACCCGCCTGTCCTGTTCCTTCCTGCTCACCCCGAGCCACGTCGTCGACCTCGACGACGCCGACGCGCTGCGGGAGATGGCCCGGCGGTTCCTCGTACCCATGCTGGAGCCCGGCTCACAGACCGAGTGACCGGCCGATCACCTCCTTCATGATCTCGGTGGTGCCGCCGTAGATGGTCTGGACGCGGGCGTCCAGGTAGGCGCGGGCCACCGGGTACTCGCGCATGTAGCCGTAGCCGCCGTGCAGCTGGAGGCACCGGTCCACGACGCGCTGCTGCAACTCGGTGCACCACCACTTCGCCATCGCCGCCGTCTCCGCGGTGAGGTCCGGCGCGACCAGGCACTGGTCCACGAAGACCCGGCCCAGGCGCAGCTCGGTGGCGAGTTCGGCGAGCACGAACCGGTTGTGCTGGAAACTGCCGATGGGACGGCCGAACGCCTGGCGCTGCTTGCAGTAGTCGAGCGTCTGCGCGAACACCGTCTCGGCGCCGGCGAGCGCCGCGACGGCTATCGACAGCCGCTCCAGCGGCAGGTTGCGCATCAGGTAGGCGAAGCCCTCGCCCTCCGTGCCGAGCAGGTTGGCCGCCGGTACACGGACGTCGGAGAAGAACAGCTCGGCGGTGTCCTGCGCCTTCTGCCCGAGCTTGTCGAGGTTGCGGCCGCGCTCGAACCCCGGCATGCCGCGCTCGACCACGAGCAGGCTGATCCCCCGCCGCCCGGCGCCGGGATCGGTACGGGCGACCACGACGACCAGGTCGGCCAGGATGCCGTTGCTGATGAACGTCTTCTGCCCGTTGAGGACCCAGTCGTCGCCGTCGCGTACCGCTGTGGTGGTGATGCCCTGAAGGTCGCTGCCCGCGCCGGGCTCGGACATGGCGATGGCTGTGACGATCTCACCGGAGCAGAAGCCCGGCAGCCAGCGCTGCTTCTGCTCCTCGGTGGTCAGGTCGGTCAGGTACGGGCCGATGATGTCGTTGTGCAGGCCGAACGCGGGTCCGCTCGCACCGGCCCGGGCGAGTTCCTCGGTCAGGACGGCGTGGAAGCGCCGGTCGGTGACCCCGGCGCCGCCGTACCGTTCGTCGACGAAGAAGCCGAGCAGCCCGGCGGCGCCGGCGGCCCGCCACACGCCGCGATCGACGATGCCGTCGGCCTCCCAGCGCTCGTGGTGCGGGGTGATCTCCTTGTCGATGAAGGCGCGCACCAGCTCGGCGAACGCCAGGTGGTCGGCGGTGAAGATCGCGCGGTTCATGTGTGTCGGCTCCTCCCCTGCGCTACCGGGCCATGTCCGCGACGGCGGCGACGAGGCGCCGGGGGTCCTCGCCCAGCGGCGCGACGTTGAGGATCGTCACGCCGGCGTCGCGGTACTCCTGGACCCGGTCGCGCACGTAGCTCTCCGGTCCGATCAGGCTGGTGCGTTCCAGCAGTTCCGCCGGCACCGCGGCGGCGGCCTCGGCCTTGCGCCCGGCCAGGTAGAGGTCCTGGATGCGGTCGGCCTCGGCTTCGTAGCCGTAGCGGCACAGCAGGTCGTGGTAGAAGTTGCGGCCCTTGGCGCCCATCCCGCCCACGTACAGGGCGATCAGCGGCCGGGCGAGGTCGCGCAGCCCGGTCACGTCCGGGCCGATCGCCAGCGGCCCGCCGGCCACCACCTCCAGCGGCCCGAGGTCAGGGGACCGCTTCGCCCGGCCGGCTGCCAGCGCGGCACCCCAGACGTCGCCGGCGCGCTGCGGGTCGTAGAGGAACGGCAGCCACCCGTCGGCGATCTCGGCGGTCATCCGGACGTTCCGGTCACCGAGGCTCGCCACGTGGATCGGGATGCGGTCGCGGACCGGGTGGGTGAGGATCTTCAGCGGCTTGCCCAGCCCGGTGCCCTCGCCGGGCGGCAGCGGCAGCCGGTAGAGGCCGTCGTTCGTCAGCGTCTCGCGTCGCCACACCCGGCGGCAGATGTCGATCACCTCGCGGGTGCGGGCCAGCGGCCTGTCGTACGCGACGCCGTGCCAGCCCTCGATCACCTGCGGTCCGGACGCGCCGAGGCCGAGGATGGCCCGGCCACCGGACATCGCGTCCAGGCCCGCCGCGGTCTGCGCCAGCAGAGCCGGGGTACGCGAGAAGATCGGCAGGATCGCGGAGCCGATGTGCACGCGGCTCGTCCGGGCGGCGAGGTAACCCATCACGGTGGGCGCGTCGAAGCCGTACGCCTCGGACACCCAGACCACGTCCAGGCCGTCCTGTTCCCAGGCGGCCACGTCGTCGGCGCCGCCGCGGGGGTCGGCGGCGTACGCCAGTGTCGTCCCGATACGCATCAGTGCGCTGCTCCCTGCTTCCGGCCGACGACGCCGTCGTCCAGCCACCGCGGTAGGTGTGCGCCCAGTCCCCAGTCGGTGAGGACGGGCTCGGTGTCCGCGCCGGGCGCGGGCGGCGGGCCGCCGACCCGGCCGGGTGTCGCGGACAGGCGGGGCGCCACGGCCGGTTGCCGGACGCCGAAGTGCTCCTCGTACGTGCCGCGCGCGGCCAGGTGCGGGTGGCCCGGCGCCTCGGCGAGCGACAGCACCGGCGCGACGCAGGCGTCGGTGCCGTCGAACACCGCCGTCCACTCGGCGCGGGTGCGGCCGGCGAACACCTCGGCGAAGCGGGCGCGCAGCACCGGCCATCCGGCCACGTCGTGCTGTGCCGGCAGGTCCGCGTCGCCCAGCCCGAGCAGCCGCAGCAGTTCGGCGTAGAACTGCGGTTCCAGCGCGCCCACCGCCATGTGCCCGCCGTCGGCGGTGGCGTACACGTCGTAGAACGGCGCGCCGCCGTCGAGCAGGTTGCGGCCCCGCTCGGGTAGCCAGGTGCCCTGCGCGAGCATCCCGGCGAACGGGGTGGTGAGGTGCGCCGCGCCGTCCACGATGGCGGCGTCGACGACCTGGCCCCGGCCGGTGGCGGCGGCGACGTGCAGCGCGGCCAGGATGCCGACGACCAGGTAGAGCGAGCCGCCGCCGAAGTCGCCGACCAGGTTGAGCGGGATCTGCGGCGGCCCGCCGGCGCGGCCGATCGGGTGCAGCGCCCCCGCTACGGCGATGTAGCCGATGTCGTGGCCGGCGGCGCGGGCCAGCGGCCCGTCCTGTCCCCAGCCGGTCATCCGCCCGTACACCAGGCCGGGGTTGCGGGCCAGCGCGGCCTGCGGTCCGACGCCGAGCCGTTCGGCCACGCCGGGGCGCCAGCCCTCGATCAGGATCGCGGCCCGGCCGGCCAGCGCGAGGACCACCTCGGCGCCGTCGGGGTGCTTCAGGTCCACCACGATCGAGCGCTTGCCCCGGTTGAGCAGGTTCCGCGCGGGGTCACCGGCCGGGAGCGCGCCGGGTTCCGGCCGGTCGACCCGGACCACGTCGGCGCCGAGGTCGGCCAGCAGCATGGCGGCGAACGGGCCGGGTCCGATCCCGGCCAGTTCCACGACCCGGACGCCGTCCAGGGGCCCGCTCACGCGCCGGCCCGGGGGGCGAAGCGGGGTGCGCGGCCCTGGGCCCGGCTGAGCAGGGCCTCGCCGAAGTCGGGGCCGGCCAGGGACTCGACCATGAGCCGGATCGCGTCGGCGGCGGCCTCGGCGACGCCGGTCTCCGAGCCCGACCACACCTGCCGCCGGATCACCGACATGGACGCCGGTGAGCAGTGCTGCGCCAGGGCCGCGGCATAGGCTTGTGCCTCGGCCAGCACCTCGTCGCGCGGGAGCACGCGTTGCACAAGTCCGATCCGGAACGCCTCGACCGCGTCGACCTTGCGGCCGGACAGCAGCAGGTCCAGCGCGGCGCCGACGCCGATCAGTCGGGGCAGCAGCCAGGCGCTGCCGTACTCGGCGACGAGGCCGAGCCGGCTGAACGAGGTGGACAGGCGCGCCTCCGCCGCCATGAAGCGCACGTCGGCGTAGAGCGCGTGGACCAGGCCGAGGCCGGCCGTGCCGCCGTTCATCGCGGCGACGATCGGTGTGCCGAGCGTCAGCGGCAGGTGCGGCGGGAAGCCGAACTCGCCGGCGAGCAGGTCGCGGTTGCGTTCGTCGAGCAGCGCCGCGAGCGCCTCCGGGTCCGCGCCGGCGCAGAACCAGTCACCGGAGCCGGTGACCACCACCGCCCGGACCTCCGGGTCGGCGTCCGCCGCCACCAGGGCCGCGTAGTAGTCGCGGAACATCTCCAGCGACATCGCGTTGCGCCGGTCGGGCCGGTCGAACCAGATGGTCCGCACGCCGTCGCTGGTGGCGGCCCGCAGTCCGGCGCCGGCCGGTTCGGACTCCGGCAGGGTCGAGCTCATCGGCGCTCCTGTTCTGACATTTGACATTTGATACCCTGAACTGGTGGCGGACCGCGGCAGGATCCAGAACGTCTCTCAGCCCCAGCTCTCCGAGACCGTGGCGAGCCTGCTGCGCGACCGGATCATGTCCGGCCAGCTGCGCCCCGGCGAACGCATCCGGCTCGAAGAGGTCGCCCAGGAGACCGGGCTGAGCATCACGCCGGTACGCGAGGCGCTGCTGATGCTGCGCGCGGAGGACATGGTCGAGCTGCAACCGCGTCGCGGGCACGTGGTGGCGCCGCTGTCGAGGCAGGACATCATCGACGTGTTCAGCCTCCAGGGCCACATCGCCGGTGAGCTGGCCGCCCGGGTCGCCGTCAGTATCACCCCGGAGCAGCTCGACGACCTGCGGCAGCAGCACGAGCGGCTGCGCCGCGCCGCCCAGGCCCGGCAGATCAGCCGGGTCGAGCAGCTCGAATACGAGTTCCACCGGCGGATCAACCGGCTCGCCGACGCGCGCAAGCTGTCCTGGCTGCTGCGCACCGTCACCCGCTACACGCCGTCGCGGTTCTACGCCGCCGACGCGGAGTGGCGGGCCGGCATGGTCGCCGATCACGAGGCGCTGCTCGACGCGCTCGCGGCGGGCGACCCGGAGGCGGTCCGGCCGGTCATGGCCCGGCACTTCACCGACGGCGCGGAGCGGCTGGTCAAGCACCTGGACGGCCTGGGCGTGTGGAACGAGTGAGTCACCGGCGGCCATGACGCCACGCGAACATCGCCAGCGAGCGCTTCATCGCGGCGGCGGACGGCTGAAGCGTCATCACCTCGATCAGCGGCCGGAACCGCTGCCACGTCACCGATCGCGCCCGGGCGAACTCGCGCAGGCCGTCCGCGCCGTGGACCCGCCCGAACCCCGAGTCGCCCACGCCACCGAAGGGCAGTGACGGCACGCCCGCGTACCCCAGCACCGAGTTGACCGACACCGCGCCGGCCCGCAGCCGCCCGGCGAGCGCCAGGCCACGACGGCGGTCACGGGTGAAGATCGAGCCGGAGAGCCCGTAGCTGGTCGCGTTCGTGCGGCGGACCGCCTCGTCCGCGTCGGCCACCGGGTTGACCACGAGCACCGGGCCGAACGTCTCCTCGGTGACGGCGGTGCTGTCCTCGGGCACGTCGGTCAGCACGACCGGCTCCACGAACGGGGGCCGCACCGAAGCCGCGTCACCGACCACCGCCCGGCCGCCCCGGTCGAGCGCGTCGGTGACGTGGCGCCGCACGACCTCGGGCTGGGTGGGCGTGGTCATCGGCCCGTACGGCGCGTCCGGCTCGGCACCCGGCCGCACCTGCCGCGCCAGCTCGGTGAGTGTGGCCAGGAACGGCTCGTAGACGGACCGTTCGACGTAGACGCGCTCGACGCCGGCACAGGTCTGCCCGGCGTTGCCCAGGCCGCCGAAGACCGCCGCGTGCGCGGCCGCGTCGAGGTCGGCGTCGGCGGTGACGATCAGTGCGTCCTTGCCGCCGCCCTCGATCACCACCGGTGTCAGGCTCTCGGCGCAGGCGGCCATGACGGCGCGCCCGGTCGCTGCCGAGCCGGTGAACGCGATCTTGTCGACCGAGGCGCGGCACAGCGCGGCGCCGGTCGTGCCGTCACCGGTGACCACCTGGAGGACCGGGTGGGCGGGAAGCATCTCGTGCCAGCGCTCGGCCAGCCACACCCCGACGCCCGGGGTGAACTCGCTGGGCTTGAACACCACCGCGTTGCCGGCGGCGAGCGCGTGCGACACCGCACCCATCGGCGTGTAGACGGGGTAGTTCCACGGCCCGATCACGCCGACCACGCCGTACGGCACGTACTCGACGGAGGCGGCCTGGTTGAACGCGAGCATGCCGGAGGAGACCGACCGCCGCCTGAGCACACGTGCGGCGTGCCGGGCCGCCCAGTCCAGGTGCTCGACGGCGAGCATCACCTCGAGCTGGGCCCCGGCGAGACTCTTGCCGGTCTCGCTCCGGACGATCCCGGCCAGCTCCTCGATGCCGCCCGCGACCGCCGCCTTGTACGCCAGCAGGTGCCGGCGACGCTGCCTGGCGTCCAGACCGGCCCACCAGCCGGCCGCCTCGCGGGCCCGCGTCACGGCGGCGCGTACGGCGGTGTCGTCGGCGATGTCGTAGTCGGCGCGGTGCTCACCTGTCACCGGGTCGACGACGCGCAGCCGGCGGGGGTGCTCCACGAGGGACGTCATCGGCAGCCTCCTGACATTTGATATTCGATAGTCTAGCCTTGCTGTCAATCCCTCACGATGCGCTGGAGGTACCGCGGTGGAGTGGAGCGACGAGCAACTGTCACTTGTCGAGGCGGTGCGGGACTTCTGCCGCCGCGAGGTCGGCACCCGCGAGCAACGGCACCGTCTCACCGACGGCGGGCGGGAACCGCACAGCCCGGAGCTGTACCGGAAGATGGCCGACCTCGGCTGGCTGGGCCTGTCGCTGCCGGAGGAGTTCGACGGCGGCGGCGCCGGCATGACCGAGCTGTGCCTGTTCCTGGAGGAGACCAGCCGGGCGATGGCGCCCATCGGCGGTTTCACCACCTCGATCATCGTCGCCGCCACCTACCAGCGGTTCGGCACGCCGGAGCAGAAGAAGCTGATCCTCAGCGGCGTGGCCCGCGGCGTGGTCGAGGCGGTCGCGATGTCCGAGCCGGAGGCCGGCTCCGACGTGGCGAACCTGAGCTGCCGGGCCGAGCGGCGCGGCGACGGGTGGGTGGTCAACGGGCAGAAGACCTGGTGCTCCAACGCCCACCTGGCCGAGCACATCCTGCTCGTCGCGCGCACCTCGGGCCGGGCCGGCGACCACCAGGGCCTGACCATGTTCCTGGTCCCGACCGGCGCGCCCGGCCTGACCGTCTCCGGCATCGACACCATGAGCGGCCGCGAGGTGAACGACCTCTACTTCACCGACTGCGTGCTGCCCGCCGACGCGGTGGTCGGCCGGGTCGACCACGGCTGGCGGCAGCTGATGGCCGGGCTCAACATGGAGCGGCTGATCCTCGCCAGCGTGGTGCTCGGCATCGCCCGGCGCGCGTTCGACGACGTGGTGGCGTACGTGAAGGACCGCCGCCAGTTCCGCCGGCCGATCGGGTCGTTCCAGGTGATCCGGCACCGCCTGGCCGACCTGGCCACCGAGATCGAGTGCGCCCGGCTGCTCGTCTACGACACCGCCGCGCAAGTGGACAAGGCGCCGGACACGGTGCTGCCCCGGGAGAGTTCGATGGCGAAGCTCAAGGCCACCGAGACGGCCCGGCGCGTCGCGCTGGACGCGATGCAGATGATGGGCGGCTACGGCTACACCACCGAGTTCGACATGGAGCGCCTGGTCCGCTCGGCGATCGTGTCCACCGTGTACGGCGGCGCCAGCGAGATCCAGCGCGAGATCATCGCCAAGACGTACGGGCTGTCCGAGCAGATGTCCTGACACGACGTGGCCCGGCCGGTGAGGGGCATGCCCACCGGCCGGGCCGCGTCGTCGTCTACTCGAACCGTTCGCCCCGCTCGGCCACGGCCACCAGCAGTGGGGGCGGGTCGAACCGCTCGCCGTAGCGCTCGGCCAGCACCCGGGCGCGGGCCACGAAGCCCGGCAACCCGCCGTCGTACTGGTTGACGTACTGCAGGACGCCGCCGGTCCAGCTCGGGTATCCGATGCCCAGGATCGAGCCGACGTTGGCGTCGGCCACCGAGGTCAGCACGCCCTCGTCCAGACACCGCACCGACTCGATCGCCTCGATGAAGAGCATCCGCTCCTTGAGGTCCTCGAACGGCGTGTCCAGGTTCGTGCCGCCGAACTGCTCCCGCAGCCCTGGCCAGAGCCCGGCCCGCTTCCCGTCGCGGTAGTCGTAGAAGCCGGCGCCGCCGGAGCGTCCGGTACGGCCGCACTCGTCGATCATCCGGTCGATCACCGCGTCGGCGGCGTGCGGCTGCCAGGTGCCCCCGGCGGCCACAGTCGCCGCGGCTGTCTCCAGGCGGATCTTCCGGGGCAGGGTCAGGGTCAGCTCGTCCATCAGCGCGAGGACCGGCGCGGGATACCCGGCCTGGCTGCTGGCCTGCTCGATGGTCGCCGCCGGGATGCCCTCGGCCAGCATCGCCACGCCCTCGTTGGTGAACGTGCCGATGACGCGGCTGGTGAAGAAGCCCCGGCTGTCGTTGACGACGATCGGCGTCTTGCGCAGCTGACGGACGACGCCCAGCGCCCGGCCCAGCGTGGCCTCGTCGGTCCGCTCCCCGCGGATCACCTCGACCAGCGGCATCTTGTCCACCGGGGAGAAGAAGTGCAGCCCGACGAACTCCTCCGGCCGGCTGACGCCCTCGGCGAGCAGGGTGATGGGCAGTGTGGAGGTGTTGGAGGCGATGAGCGCGTCCGGCGCGACCTGCTCGATCTCGGCGTACACCTTGTGCTTGAGCGCCGGGTCCTCGAAGACCGCCTCGATGGCGAGGTCGACGCCGGCCAGGTCGGCGAGGTCGCCGGTGGCGTGGATGCGGCCCAGGATCTCGTCCCGCTTCTCCGGCGTGGACCGGCCTCGGGCGACCGCCTTGTCGAGCAGGCCCGCCGAGTACGCCTTGCCGCGCGCCGCACCCTCGGCGGTGACGTCCTTGAGCACCACCCGCATGCCGGCGCGGGCGCAGACGTACGCGATGGCGGCGCCCATCATGCCCGCGCCGACGACGGCGACGCTGCGCACCGGCTCGTGGTCGCCGCCGGCGGTACGGGACCGGGCGGTCTGGAGGTCGAAGAAGAGCGCCTTGATCATGTTCTTGGCGACCTGGCCGGTGGCCAGTTCGGTGAAGTACCGCCCCTCGATGGTGAACGCGGTGTCCAGGTCCACCTGGGCGCCCTCGACGGCGGCGGCGAGGATGTTGCGCGGCGCCGGGTACGGCGCGCCCTTGAGCTGCTTGCGCAGCAGCGCGGGCATGGCCGGCAACTGCATCGCGAGTCCCGGGCCGGACGGGGTGCCGCCGGGCATCCGGTAGCCCTTGCGGTCGTACGGCTGGGTCGCGGCCGGGTTCGCGGCGATCCACTCCCGGGCGGCGGCCATCAGGGCGTCCCGGTCGGCGGCGAGTTCGTCGACCAGCCCGTGCGCGAGCGCGTCCTGCGGCCGGCGGCGCTGGCCGCGCAGCAGCCAGTCGGTCAGCGCGGCGGTGACGCCGAGCAGCCGGACGGTACGCACCACGCCGCCGCAGCCGGGCAGCAGGCCGAGCGTGACCTCGGGAAAGCCGATCTCGATGGCCGGGTCGTCGAGCACGATGCGGTGGTGGCAGCCCAGGGCGAGCTCCAGTCCCCCGCCGAGCGCGGATCCGTTGACGGCGGCGACGACCGGGCGGCCGAGCGTCTCCAGCCGGCGTACGGCCTGCTTGAGCGCGGCCGCGTCGGCCGCCGACGCCTCGGCGTCGGCGGGCGTGAGCCGCACCAGGGTCTCCAGGTCACCGCCGGCGAAGAACGTCTTCTTGGCCGAGGTGACGATCACGCCGGTGATCCGGTCGCGCTCGGCCTCGAGCCGGTCCACCGTGGCGGTCAGGCTCTCGCCGAACTCCGCGTTCATCACGTTCGCCGAGCGGCCGGGGTGGTCCAGGGTGAGCAGCACGATGCCGTCGTCGCCGTGCTCCCACCGGATGGTGTTTGCCATTCGTGCTCCTCAGATTCGTTCGATCACGGTCGCGATGCCCATGCCGCCACCCGCGCAGAGCGTGGCCAGGCCGTAGCGGCCGCCGCGTCGTTCCAGTTCGTCGACGAGCGTGCCGAGGATCATGGCGCCGGTCGCGCCGAGTGGGTGGCCCATCGCGATCGCCCCGCCGTTGGCGTTGACGATGTCCGGGTTCAGGCCGAGGTCGGCGACGAACCGCAGGACCACCGCGGCGAACGCCTCGTTGATCTCGACCAGGTCGAGGTCGTCGACGCCGAGACCGGCCTTCGCCAGCGCCTTGCGGGCGGCCGGCGCCGGGCCGGTGAGCATGATGGTGGGGTCGGCGCCGCTGAGCGCGGTGGCCACGACGCGGGCGCGCGGGGTCAGACCGGCGGCCGCGCCGGCGGCCTCGCTGCCGATCGCGACGAGTGCGGCGCCGTCGACGATGCCGGAGGAGTTGCCCGCCGTGTGGACGTGCTCGATGCGCTCGACCCAGTGGTACTTCTGCAACGCGACCGCGTCGAAGCCGGCCTTCTCGCCGATCTCGGCGAACGAGGGGCGCAGCGCGCCGAGGCTCTCCGCCGTCGAGTCGGCCCGGATGTGCTCGTCCCGGTCCAGCACGGTCAGCCCGTTGCGGTCGCGGACCGGGACCACGGACCGGGTGAAGTAGCCGTTGGCCCATGCCTTCGCGGCCCGCGCCTGCGACTGGAGCGCATACGCGTCGACCGTCTCCCGGTCGAAGCCGGCGATGGTGGCGATGAGGTCGGCGCTGATGCCCTGCGGCACGAAGCCGGTGGTGTAGTTGGTCTCCGGGTCCAGCGCCCACGCCCCGCCGTCGGAGCCCATCGGCACCCGGGACATCGACTCGACACCACCGGCGAGGACGAGATCCTCCCAGCCGGAGCGCACCTTCTGCGCGGCGATGTTCACCGCCTCCAGGCCGGAGGCGCAGAAGCGGTTGAGCTGGACGCCGGCCACCGTGTCGGGCAGGCCGGCGGCGACGGCGGCGGTCCGGGCGATGTCGGCGCCCTGGTCGCCGAGCGGGGACACCACCCCGAGCACGATGTCGTCGATCAGCGCCGGATCGAGGCCGGGCATCCGCCGCAGGGTCTCCTCGATCAGGCCGGTGATCAGCGAAACCGGCTTCACCCCGTACAGCGATCCGGTCGGCTTGCCCCGCCCGCGCGGCGTGCGCAACGCGTCGTAGATGAACGCATCGGTCGTCATGCCAAGCTCCTCATCGCTCACCCGCATGCGAATTTCGCCTAACTTTTCTTGAGCCTGCCGCCGCTTGTCAAGAAGCGTCAGGCGCTGTCCGGCTCCGAACCTGGGCGACGAGAACCGCCGAGGGGTGTCACCTGGGGCACGCGAGGGAGCGCTAACGTGTACGGGTGCGACGAGCAGCAGGCGACACCGCCCCGGCCCCGGTCAGACGGCCGAAGGACCGCAAGGCCCGGATCGCGCTCGCCGGCGCCGAGTTGTTCTGCGAGCGGGGCTACCACGGCGTCTCGGTGGACGAGATCGCCGCCGCCGTCGGCATCAGCGGGCCGGCCGTCTACCGGCACTTCCCGAACAAGTACGCGATCCTCGTGCACGCCACCCGGGAGGTCGTCGGCGCCCTGCTCGCCGCGACCGAGCAGCCGGCGGCGAGCAGCGCGGACGGGCTGCTCGACGAACTGCTGCGCGCGCTCGCCGAGGTCGCGGTGAGCAGGCGGCGGGTGGCCGGGCTGTACCAGTGGGAGGGCCGCTACCTGACGCCCGAGCACCGGCAGGAGTTCGCCGTCTCGATGGCCACGCTGGTCGGCCGCGTCGCCGCGCCGCTGCGCGAGCTGCGTCCCGAGCTGACCGCAGCGCAGGCCGACCTGCTGGTGAACGCGGCGCTGAGCGCGTTCGGCAGCGTGACCACGTACCGGACCGCCGGCGCCGACACCGAGCATCTGCTCACCCGTGTCGCCTGGACGCTGCTGCGGACCGACGCGCCCACGGTGCCACCCCGGCGCGATCCCGCGCCGCGGGACACGCCCGCCACCGGGCCGGTGCGCCCGGTCTCGCGGCGCGAACTGCTGCTCGTCGAGGCGATGCGGCTGTTCCACAGGCACGGCTACCACGCCGTCGCGGTGGAGGACATCGGCCGCGCCGCGGGCATGCAGGCCTCCAGTGTGTACCGCTACTTCCCGGGCAAGGCCGACCTGCTCGCGGCCGCCTACTACCGGGCCACCGACCGGCTGACCGGGGCCACCACCGCGGCGATCGCCGAGGCGAGCGACCCGGCCGACGCGCTGCACCGGGTGGTGCGCGCGTACGTCGACTTCGCCTTCGGTCAGAGCGATCTGATCGCGGTGTACCTGGCGGAGAACAACAACCTGCCGGACCGGGACCGCCACCAGTTGCGCGGCGCGCAGCGGCTGCACGTCGAGGAGTGGGTGGGCCTGGTCCGGGCGGTACGACCGGACCTGCCGGCCGCCGACGCCCGTGTGCTCGTGCACGCCGCGCTGAACGTGGTCACCGACGTCGGGCGGCTCGGCCGCTTCGACCGCAGCGAGGGCTACGACGACCAGACCGCCCGGCTCGCGCTCGCCGTCCTGCACGCCTGACCGGCGTCACCGCGAGCGCGCGGGCGGCGTGAGGCGCTGTGGTTGACTGACACTCATGGTCCCGTGCCCGTCCGCGTCCGCCCGGGCGATCCGGTGACCACCGGGCCGGCCGCGGCCACCCGGCCCCGCAACCGCAGGCAGGTCATCGTCGAGTCGGCCGGGCAGGTGTTCAGCGAGCGCGGCTACCACGGCGCGTCGATGGAGGAGATCGCCGCGGCGGTCGGGATCAGCGCGCCGGCGCTGTACCGGCACTTCCCGAACAAGTACGCGTTGTTCGCCGAGTGCGCCAACGTGATGGTGGACAACCTGGTCGGGGCCGTCGACGCGTGGCCGCCGGACGCGGCGCTGGCCGACGTGCTGCTGGCCCTCACCCGGGTCACCGTCGCGCACCGCGCCTCCGGCGGCCTCTACCGGTGGGAGGCCCGCTACCTCGGCCGTCCGGACCGCCACCTGCTCCGCGCGAAGTTCGGCCACGTCGTGGGCCGGGTGACCGAGATGGTACGGCGGGAGTACCCGCTGCCCGACGAGCGGCTGCGGGCGGTGGCCGCGCTCGGGGTGATCGGCTCGGTGACCATGCACCGCACCTCGATCGCCCAGCGCCGGATCGAGGATCTGGTGCTGCGGTCCGCGATGCGGGTCGTCGCCACCGATCCGACCACCGCCGCCGGGACGGCGCGGCTGGTCGAGCTGCCCGCCCAGCCGGTGCCCCGGACCCGGCGCGCGGAGATCCTGGCCGCGGCCGTACCGCTGTTCGCCCGGGACGGCTTCGCCACCGTCACCAACGCGCAGATCGCCCAGGCGGTGGGGCTCGCACCGTCCGCGATCTACCGCCACTACCCCGGCAAGGTGGACATCCTCGTGGCCGCCTGCCTCCAGGCGGCGGAACTGCTCGCGCAGGCGGTGGACCGCAGCCTCCAGCGGGCGGCCGACCCCCGGCAGGCGGTGGTCGCGCTGGCGGCGGCGTACGTGGCCTACTGCTTCGAGCACAACACCCTCAACAGCGTCGCCGAGGCGGAGGTGGCCGGCCTGCCGGACGACGTACGGCGCCCGCTCATCCTCGCCCAGCGGGAGCACATCGCGGTCTGGGAGCAGCAGTTGCGGGCGGTCCGGCCGGACCTGGACCGGCGGCAGGCCCGGCTGCTCGTGCACGCCGGGTTCGGCGTGGCGGTGGAGGCCGGGCGCGCCCTGCGCTGGCAGGACTCGCCCGGCCACCGGGACGCGGTCACCGCGCTGGTCACCGGTGCCCTGACGCTCTGAACCGGCACGGACTCAGGTGCCCGGCCGGTTCATGACCGGGATCGTGATCGGGGTGTGCGACGCGGACGAGCCGTTGTTGAGGAACAGCATCGCCAGCCCGCGGATGAACCTGTCGAACAGGCCGAACGTCTCCGGCATGAGCGGCGAGAGCCCTTCGCGGAACATCACGTACGTGGGCCATCCGGCCTCGATCACGCCCCGGGAGATGTAGTCGCGCGGCAGCCGCAGCCAGTCGCCGATGCGGTCGGTGAGCACGTAGCGGGCGAACTCCCGCTGGAATCCCCGGGTGACGCCCAGGTCCACCGAGGACGTCAGGTTCAGCAGGATGTCGGCCAGGTCGATGCCCTCGGGTGTCGGCGCGAGGAGCGGGGACAGCGCGTACCGGGACTGCTCCTCGGCGGCGGCCCAGCTGTTCGGGATGAACTCGTCGCGGACCCCGAGCAGGTGCAGCGCGACCTGCCACATGTGCAGGTAGGCCTCCTCCTCCGCGGCCGACATCCGCAGTCCCCAGCGACGCCAGTCGAGCAGCTTGCGGTGCACGTACGTGCCGAGGCTGTGGAAGGTGATGAGGATGTCGCCGTTGCTGATCGGGATCGGGTGGTCGGTGACGCCGCGCCACGGCGCGGACTGCGGCAGCAGGTGCCGTACGGCCGCGTGGGTGAGCCGCGTCTTGTGCGAGGTGACCACGAAGCTGCCGGTGGCCTTGAACGCGTCGGGGGCGCTCAGGTCGTAGCCGTAGGTGAAGGTCTTCGCGGCGCGCGACTTCATGTCCGCGCCGCCCTCGGACCAGTAGACGTTGCGGGCCTCGCGCGGGATCACCGTGCTCATGATCCCGCTGCCCAGGCCGTAGAGCAGGAACAGGTACATGCTCATGCGCTTGTTGAACTGGGCGGCGCGGTCCAGCTTGGCCTGATCGGCCCAGGACGGCAGCGTGTTGACGCGCCGCAGATAGGTGGTGAGCGCCGAGGGCAGGCCGGCGGGCAGCGCGTCGCCGTTGCGGATCCAGGACGCGAACGCGGTGTTCACCGCCGGGATCTGACCGGCGTCCAGCAGCGAGGCGACGAGCGGGTCGGTGTCGTCGTCCCAGACGTCCCACGGGTCGGTCACCGTGTCGGTTCCGGCGATCGAGCCGGACGACGACCACGCCCACGCCTTCGGGGCGTCCGCCACGGCTACCAGTCCCAGCGCGGCACCGAGCGTCAGGACGCTTCGTCTACTGAGATTCTCCATTAGCACCACTTCCCGGTTTCGACCGGACATCGCCCTGAACACCGGCCCGTGAGGTGCGCACAAGCAGGTTTCGAGTTATCCGGGGATGTGATTTTCTATTAACATAGAGGAGCTTGACTGCATCGGCAAGGGTGGACGGTGGGGGTGGTGGCGATGGCTCGTGAGGGGCGGTACCGCTGGTTGCGCCGGATCGAGACGCTCGATCCGGTCCACGACCACCACGAGATCTACCGGCTCTCCGCCGGGTACGAGTTCCCCTTCGACTACCAGCGGGCGCTGGAGCTGGCGCTGCTGCGCACGTATTGCGTGCCGAGCATCTCCGCGCTGCTCGACGCGACAGGCGAGTTCCGGTTGCGGGCGCAGCAGCGCTACGACGACACCGCGCTGCTGATGGCCGAGCTGCTGGAGCACGGCTACGACTCGCCGCGCGGCCGGGAGGCGCTGCGGGTGGTCAACCGGGCGCACGGCCGGTACGCGATCTCGAACGACGACATGCGCTACGTGCTGTCCACGTTCGTCTACGAGCCGATCGACTGGCTGGACCGGTACGGCTGGCGCCCGCTGCACGAGCACGAGCGGCTGGCCGCGTTCCACTACTACCGCGCGCTCGGCGCGCGCATGGGCATCCGGGACGTCCCGGCGGACTTCGACGCGTTCCGCGCCGTCAAGGACGCGTACGAGCGGGAGACGTTCCGCCGCACGCCGAGCAACGAGCGGGTCGCGGCGTACACGCTGGACCTGTTCGCGTCCTGGTACCCGGCGCCGCTGCGCCCGGCCGCGCGGCTCGCGGTGCGCGCACTGCTGCCGCCCGAGATGCGGGCCGCCTTCGGGCTGCCGGCCGCGCCGCGACCGCTGACCGCGCTGGTCGGCGGCGCGCTGCGCGCCCGGGCCGCCGTGGTGCGGCTGCTGCCCGCGCGAACGGTGAGCCGGCTGACCCGCGCGCCGCGCAACCGCACCTATCCCGGCTACCCGCGGGGGTACCGGCCCGCCGATCTCGGCGCGCCGCCACCCCCGCCCGGCATCGACCCGGCGCTACTCCGTGACGGGCTCCGCCACCGCGTCACCCGGCCGGTAGAGGGCGTCGATCCGGTCGCCGTACCGGTCGACGACGACCCGGCGCCGTAGCTTCAGCGTCGGGGTCAGCTCGCCCGACTCCGGCGTCCACGCCGACGGCAGCACCTGGAACGTCTTTACCTGCTCGGGCCGGGCCAGCCGCGCGTTCGCCGCGTCCACAGCGGCCTGGATCTCGGCCCGCAGCACCGGATCCGAGGCCAGCGCGGGCAGCCGCGGGTCGCTGATGCCGTGCGTACGCGCCCACTGGGGCGCCACCTCCTCGTCCAGCACTATCAGCGCCGTGACGTACGGCCGCCGGTCGCCGATCGCGACCGCCTGGCCGATGAGCGGGTGCGCCCGCAGCAGGTTCTCGATCTGCGCCGGTGAAATGTTCTTCCCGCTGGACGTGATGATGAGTTCCTTCTTGCGGTCGGTGATGGTGAGGAACCCGTCCTCGTCGAGCGTCCCGACGTCACCTGTCGCCAGCCAGCCGTCCGCGTCGACCACCGGCTCGACGCCGCCGTCCTCGCGCAGGTAGCCGGAGCAGACCAGCGGACCCCGGACGAGGATCTCGCCGTCGTCGGCGAGGCGTACCTCCATGCCCACGTTCGGGCGGCCGACCGTCCCGGTGCGGAAGCAGTAGGGGGTGTTGAGGGTGGCGGTGCCGGTGGTCTCGGTCAGACCCCACACCTCCAGCACGTCGATGCCGAGCCCGGCGAGGAACCGCAGCACGTCCACCGGGATCGGGGCGGCGCCGCTGCCGGGCCAGGTCATGTTCTGCAGACCGAGGCTCGCCTGCAGCGGTCGCAGCACGGTGTCCCGGGCCTGCGCCACCCGGGCGGCCAGCTCGTCCGGCACCGGCTTCCCGGCCGCGCGCAGCTCGTACGCCTCCAGGGTCACCGCGGTCGCGGCGGCGACGGCGGCGCGAACCGCGGGCTCGGCGGCGGCCAGGTGGGCCTGGACGCCGGCGGCCATCTTCTCCCAGACCCGCGGCACCCCGAAGAACGAGGCGGGACCGACGGTGCGCAGCGCCGCGACGAGCTGTGTGGCGTCGGGGCAGATGGTCACGTGCCCGGCGCGGTAGATCGGGTTGTAGATGCCGAGGAACCGTTCGGCGATGTGCGCGAGCGGCAGGTAGGCCACAGTCGGCGCGTGGTCGGGGACGGACACCATCGCGTCCAGCGCCACCGCCTGGTAGATCACGTTGTGGTGGCTGAGCACGACGCCCTTCGGGTCACCAGTCGTCCCGGACGTGTAGAGCAGCGTCACCGGCTGCTCGGGCCGGATCGTGCGCCAGCACCGTTCGAAGGCGTCCGGGTCCGCCTCGCGGGCGGCCCGGCCGAGGGTACGCACGCGCGACAGCGGCACCGTGTCGGTGGCCGCTTCGGCGGGCTCGTCCACCAGCACCACCCGGAGCAGGTCCGGCAGCTCGGCCAGGATCGGCCGCCAGCGCTCCAGCTCCGCCGGACCTTCCAGCACGAGCACCTGGGCGGCGCTGTGCCGGGCCAGGTAGCGCATCTGCTCGGCGCTGAGCGTCGGGTAGATCGTGGACGGCACCGCGCCCAGGTGGACCGCGGCGAGGTCGACCAGCCAGTGCTCGGTGCGGCCGGACATCATGATCAGCATGTGCCGCCCGGCCTCCAGGCCGATCTCGGCCAGGCCGGCGGACAGCTCGGCGACCTCGTCGCGCAGCTGCGCCCAGGTGCGGGTGTCGTCCCGGCCGAGCGTGGTCAGGGCAGGCAGGTCGGCGTACTCGGTGGCGTTACGGTGCAGCAGCGCCGGGACGGTCAGGTCGGCGGCTTTCTTGGCGCAGTCCTCGGCGAGGACGTCGGCGGGGTCCATGGGCTACTCCTTCACACGCAACCGGGCCTGGTGGTGGCAGGGCTGGCCGCACCCCTCGCCGTGGTGCCCGCTCGGGTTCCGCAGCCGATGGCAGCACTGTAAACGAGGGTTAACTTTCTGGGAAGAAGTGCCGGTGAATCGCGCCTGAAACGAGCCGCATCAATGATCCGGCGACGAACCGGGACTAACCAAGCGGGTCGCCGGTCACTGCGCGGTCCAGCCACCGTCCACGTGCAGCACGCTGCCGGTGACGTAGCTCGCGGCGTCCGAGGCCAGGAACAGCACCGCGCCGACCACCTCCTCGGGACGGCCGAAGCGGCCCATCGGGATGCGGTCGCGCAACCGCTTCGACCACTGCTCGTGGCCGCGTAGCCCCTCCGTCATCGGGGTCTCCAGGTAGCCGGGCGCGACCGCGTTGACGCGCACGCCGGCCGCCGCCCACTCCAGCGCCAGCGTGCGGGTGAGCTGCTCGACGCCGCCCTTGCTGGCGCTGTACGCGGCCAGGCGCGGGAAGCCGACCTGACCGTGCACGGAGGACATGTTGACGATGCTGCCCGCGCCCTGTTCGACCATGAGCGCACCGGCCGCGCGGGCGCAGACGAACACGCCGGACAGGTTGGTGTCGATCACCTGCCGCCAGTCACCGAGACTCAGCCGCTCGCTGCGGTGCAGCGCCGGGCTGATGCCGGCGTTGTTGACGAGGACGTCCAACCGGCCCCAGCGCTGCCGCGCGAGGCCGACGACGGCGTCGGCGGCGGACTCGTCCGCGACGTCCCCGGCGACCACAGCCGCCGTGCCGCCGCCGGCCGCGATCCGGTCCCGCACCTCGTCCAGCGCGTCCGGCCGCCGGGACTGGAGGATCACCGACGCGCCGGCCCGCGCCAGCCCTTCGGCGATCGCCGCGCCGACGCCCTGGCTGGCTCCGGTCACCCACGCGACCCTGCCCGACAGCATCCCCTCGACCACCGCCACCGTGGACTCCCCTCATCGCAAACCATCGACAGATGTCGTCATGAGCCTTGTGGACACCGTTACCACGTGCTCTCATGTGATACACGGGCGCAACATTTGTTTCACCGTATCAGTGGCCTCGACCCCGAGGAGTGAGCGTGGAACCGGTAAGCAGGCGCAAGATGTTGAAGGCCGGCGGGGCACTGGGAGCGCTCGGCGCGTTCAGCGTCGCCGCTCCGGCACAGGCCCGGTCGGCGTGGACCTGGTCTCCGACGGGATCAGTGGCCGGCGCCGGCGCGGGCGTGGACCCCCGCTGGGTGTGGGACGAGGAGGCCGACCCACTCGTCGCCTCCCTCCTGGACCGGGGCGAGGCACCACTGGTCAACCAGCTGCTGCGGACGTGGACGAAGAACGGCCAGCCGCTGCCCTCCGGCCTCCCGGCGGACGTCCGCGCGTTCATCGAACGCGCACGCGTGCTGCCGTCCTGGGTGGACCAGGGCAAGCTGGCCACCGCCGTGCGCTTCAACGAGAAGCGCGGCCTCTACCTCGGCGTGCTCTACGGCCTGGCCAGCGGCATGATGAGCACCGTCATCCCGAAGGAGGCGCGCGCCGTCTACTACTCCAAGGGCGGCGCGGACATGAAGGACCGCATCTCCAAGACCGCCAAGCTCGGGTACGACATCGGCACCGCAAACGCCTACCAGCCCGACGGCTCGATGATCGTGACCGCCGTGAAGACCCGGCTCGCGCACGCCGGTGTGCGTCACCTCCTGCCGCAGTCGCCCGAGTGGGCCGACGTCGCGCCCGAGGACATCCCGATCAGCCAGCGCGACATGATGGTCACCTGGCACAGCCTGCCGACCACTGTGATGCGGAAGCTGACCGACTGGCGGGTGCCGATCCCCGCCGCCGAGTCGACCGCCTTCCTGCACCTGTGGCAGGTGGCCGCGCACATGCTCGGCATCAGGGACGAGTACATCCCCGCCACGTGGAGCGAGGCGAACTCCCAGGCCGGCGAGGTCCTCGACCCGATCCTCGCGCCCACCCGCGAGGGCAACGCGCTCGCCGACATCCTGCTCGGCCTCGGCAAGGAGATCGACGCCGGGCTGCTCAGCAAGCCCATCCTCGGCTCGTTCACCCGGTTCATGCTCGGCAACCAGATCGCCAACTGGCTGGAGATCCCGCGCGACCTGCTCTGGGACACGCTGCTGCGGACGAGCTGGGGTCCGTTCATCGCGGTCCGCGAGGCGCTGCTGCCGTTCCCGCTCGCACCGGAGTGCTACTGGTTGTTCGACGAGTTCCTGCGCAAGCTCGCCCTGCTGTTCCTCTCCGAGGGGCAGTCCATAAACATCGAGATCCCGCTCGGCAACCGCGAGTTCTGACCACCGCGTCGCGGTGGGCACCATGACCGCGCCCCTCCCCCCGTTCCTGGGGTACGTGCTGGCCGCGCCGGTCCTCGTGGCCGCGGCCGAACTCAGCGCCGCGTACCCGGCCGCCCGGACGCCGTCGCCGGACGTGGCCGGACTGCTCGGCCTCGGCGAGATCATGACGGCGGCGGCCCTGCCCGGGGCGGCACTGATCTCCGTCGAGGTCGGCCCGGACGGGACCGTGTCGTTCACGCTGCCGCCGGACCGGTACGACCGCGACACCTCGGCCGCCGAACTGATCGCCGACGGGCTGTCGGTGCCGCGCCGCCGCGTTCGTGTGCCACCGCCACGGCCGGCAGCGGGCCGGGCGCGTGGCGCACCCCATCCGGCCGTCGGAACCCGTACCCCGGTCCGGGTCGCCGTGGCGGTGGCCCGGCGGCGGCTGCTGGAGGCCGCGTCGGCGGCGCTCGGTACGCCCGTCGCCGGCCTGCGGCTCACGGCCGGCGCCGTCACCGACCGCGCCGGCCGCCGCCTCGACATCGGCGCCCTCGCCGCCACCGCGGCCAGCACCAGCACCATCGCGGTGACTGTCGACCTCACGTCACGGTGACCGCGCCGCCGATTCAACGGCCCTCTGCCGGGTAGCAGTCCGATGGACGGCACCGGAGAGGGGACAGACAGGCATGAAGGCACTGACCTGGCACGGCAAGCGGGACGTCCGCGTCGAGGACGTCCCGGACCCCCGGATCGAGGAGCCGACCGACGCGATCGTCCGGCTCACCTCGACCGCCATCTGCGGTTCCGACCTGCACCTGTACGAGGTGCTCGGGCCGTACCTGAAGCCCGGCGACATCCTCGGGCACGAGCCGATGGGCGTCGTCGAGGAGGTCGGGCCCGGCGTGACCCGGCTCAAGAAGGGCGACCGGGTGGTCGTCCCGTTCAACATCTCCTGCGGCTCGTGCTGGATGTGCGAACGGCAGCTCTACGCGCAGTGCGAGACCACGCAGGTGACCAGCCAGGGCAAGGGCGCGTCCCTGTTCGGCTACACCTCGCTGTACGGCTCGGTCCCCGGCGGCCAGGCCGAGTACCTGCGCGTCCCGCAGGCCCAGTTCGGCCCGATCAAGATCCCGGACAGCGGCCCGGACGAGCGCTGGCTATACCTCTCCGACATCCTGCCCACCGCCTGGCAGGCGGTGAAGTACGCCGACGTCCCGCCCGGCGGCACGCTCGCCGTGTTCGGGCTCGGCCCGGTCGGGCAGTTCAGCGCCCGGATCGGCCGCCACCTCGGCGCCGGCCGGGTGATCGGGCTCGACCTGGTGCCGGAGCGGCTGGAGATGGCCCGCCGCCACGGCATCGAGGTGCTCGACGTCAGCCAGCTCGACGACGTACCCGGAACGCTCATCGACCTGGTCGACGGGCGCGGCCCGGACGCGGTGATCGACGCGGTCGGCATGGAGGCGCACGGCGCGCCGCTGGGCAAGATGGCCCAGACCGCCGCCGGGCTGCTGCCGGACAAGCTGGCCCAGGCCATGACCGACAAGGCCGGCGTGGACCGGCTCGTGGTGCTGCACGCCGCGCTCAAGGCGGTACGGCGCGGCGGCACCGTGTCGATCTCCGGCGTGTACGGCGGCGAGCAGGACCCGATGCCGCTGATGGAGATGTTCGACAGGGGCATCCAGCTACGCATGGGCCAGTGCCACGTGCGGCGCTGGGTCGACGAGATCATCCCGCTGCTGGAGCGCGACGACGACCCGCTGGGCGTGGAGGACCTGCGGACCCACCGGCTGCCGCTGACCGACGCGCCGCAGGCGTACGAGATGTTCCAGAAGAAGGAGGACGGCTGCGTCAAGGTCGTGCTCGCGCCGTGACCCGGACGGTGGTCGTCACCGGCGCGACCAGCGGGATCGGCCGGGCGACCGCCAGGGAGCTGGCGGGCCGCGGGGACCGGCTGGTCCTCGCGGCCCGCTCCCCCGCCACGCTCGACGAGGTGCGCGACGAGTGCCGGGCGGCGGGCGCGCGGGCGATCGCCGTACCGATGGACGTGACCGAGCCCGGCGCGTTGGCCGCGCTCGCCGACGCGGCGCAGGCCGAGTTCGGCCGCGTCGACGCCTGGGTGCACACCGCCGCGGTGATGTCCTACGGCCGCTTCGACGAGACGCCGGCCGAGGTGTTCGAGCAGGTGGTCCGCACCGACCTGCTGGCCGCCGCGGCGGTGGCCCGGGAGGCGCTGCGCCGGTTCCGGGACGCCGGCGGCGGCACGCTCGTGCTCACCGGCTCGGTGCTCGGGCACATCACCGCGCCCTACATGAGCGGCTACGTGGCCGCCAAGTGGGGCCTGCAGGGACTGGCCCGCACGCTCCAGCAGGAGGCGCGGGAGACGCCGGGCGTCGCGATCTGCCTGGTCAACCCGGGCAGCGTCGACACGCCCGTCTACCGGCAGGCGGCCAACTACCTGGGCCGGATCGGCCGGCCGCCGCCCCCGATCGCCTCGCCCGAACGGGTGGCGCGGGCCATCGTCGGATGCCTCGACCGGCCGCGTCGGGAGGTGTCGGTGGGCCGGCTCAACGTGGTCATGCGCTTCGGGTTCACCGTCCTGCCCGGCGTGTACGACGTGCTGGTCGGGCCGCTGATGCGCCGGGCCGGGCTGACCCGGACGCCCGTCGCCGCGCACCAGGGCATCGTGTTCACGCCCAACCCGGCTGGCGAGGCGGTCCGGGGCGGTTGGCTGCCCGACGTGTCCCAGGTGGTCCGGGCCGTGGGCGGACGCGCGGCGACAGTGGCGTCCGCGGTGCGCCGCCGGGTGCCCTGACCGTCGCGGGGGTGGCTGTCGCGCGGGCGGGCCGTCGCGTGGGCGGGCCGGGACGACTGTGGTTACCGTGTACGGCGGGACACGGCGGAGGGATAAGCATGGGGCAGGCAACGGGGCAGGAACCGGACCGGACGCGCGGCGGGCGGGTGTGGAAGCTCGCCGGGCTGGCCGCCGTCGCCGGGCTGGCCTGGGCGGCGCGGGACGTACCGGCGCAGCTCGGCGGCCGGCTCACCGGCAATCGGGCGGAACGGGCGGCCCGGTCACCGCGCTTCCGCGACGGCACCTTCCACAACCCGGCCGGCGCCAGCGCCACGATGGTCGCCGACCCGGGCCGCAACCTGCTCCGGGAGCTGATCTTCGGCAAGCAGAAGCGGCGGCCGGGCAGCCCGGTGCCGCTGCTGCGCCCCGGCGCCGCACCGGCCACCGACCCGGCGCGCGAGCTGAACGTCGTCTGGTACGGCCACGCCTCCACGCTCGTCGAGATCGAGGGACACCGGGTGCTGCTCGACCCGGTGTGGAGCGACAGGTGCTCCCCGTCCGGGCTGGTCGGCCCCCGGCGCATCCACGAGCCGCCGGTCCGCCTGACCGACCTGCCCCCGCTCGACGCGGTGCTGATCTCGCACGACCACTACGACCACCTCGACATGGAGACCGTCCGCACGCTGGCCGACCTCCAGTCCGCGCCGTTCGTGGTGCCGCTGGGCGTCGGCGCCCACCTGGCCCGCTGGGGCGTACCCGAGCACCGCATCGTCGAGCTGGACTGGTCGGAGAGCCACCGGGCCGGCAGCCTGACGCTCACCGCGACCGCCGCGCAGCACTTCTCCGGGCGCGGGCTGCGCCGCGACGGCACGCTCTGGAGCTCCTGGACGATCACCGGCACGCACCGGAAGGTCTTCTACACCGGCGACTCCGGCTACTTCGACGGGTACGCCGCGATCGGCGCCGAGCACGGCCCGTTCGACCTGACGCTCATGCAGATCGGCGCGTACGACCGGGCGTGGCCGCACATCCACATGTTCCCGGAGGAGGCGGTCGCCGCCCACCTCGACGTACGCGGCGGGCTGCTGGTGCCGGTGCACTGGGGCACGTTCAACCTGGCCCTGCACGACTGGTCCGAGCCGGTGGACCGGCTCTGGGCCGAGGCGAAGGCGCGCGACGTGCGGCTCGCGGTGCCGCGTCCCGGTGAGCGGGTGGTGGTCGACGAGCCGCCGGCGGTGGACGGGTGGTGGCAGTCGGTCGCCTGACCCGGAGCTGTCCCTGGGTGGCGCTGCCGCCTTCGTGCTCTGAGCCGGCTCAGAGCACGAAGGCGTCCGTCCACAGCGCGCCGGAGCGGCCCGACAACGCGTCGAGCATCGCCACCGCCTGACCGTCGGTGAGCTGCGCGACGAAGTCGATGATCGCCCGGCCACGGGCCCGGCCGATCCGGTCCGGGGTACGCGGGTGCAGCTCCGCCTCGGCCAGCTCCACCAGGTCGTGCAGGCGGCGCGGCAGCCGGGACTCCTCGTCCGGGTCCAGCAGCCACTCCCAGAGCGCCTCCACCAGCGTGCCCAGCAGCCGGGCCTGGCCGCGCTGGTGCAGGGCCAGGTCCGGGCGGGCCAGCACGAACCGGTGGTGCACGAACTTGAGCACCTGCACCTCGTGCCACTGCGCCTTGGCCAGCAGCACGTATCCGGAGCGGACGTGCGGCTCCGGGGTGACGGTGATGGCGTCCACGAAGCGGGTGGTCCAGCGGGCGGAGAACCGGGCCACGTACTGCTCCGCCTCGATCGAGCCGTCGAACGGCAGCGCGAGCAGCCCTTCCACCAGTTCCTCGCGTACGTGCTCGACAGCGGCGGCGAACGCCTCGTCGTCGGCGATCCAGGCGTCCTTGCGGTGCAGTTGCCGGCGCAGCCGCTCGATCGCCGCTCCCGGCCGCCGGCCCGCCGCCTCCAACGCGGGCGCGGTGATCGACCGCAGGTGCCCGCACTCGCGCTGCCAGGCCATCAGCTCGGCCGCCACAGCGCCCTGCTGGAGCACTCCGACGCGGTAGAAGTCCTCGACGTCGTGGATCGCGTAGGCGATGTCGTCGGCCGTGTCCATCACCGACGCCTCGGGCGTCTGCTGCCAGTCCGGGATGCGCCCGGCGAACGGCTCCCGCGCCTGACGCAGGTCGTCCAGCTCGGTGCGGTACGCGCCGAACTTCACCGAACCGCTCTCCGGATCCTCCGGCGGAGCCGCCGCGCCCCGGGGCGCGGGGTCGAGGTGACGCGGATGCGGATCGGGGTGGTCCAGCCGGGTCCACGGATACTTCAGCATGGCCGCCCGGACCGCCGCGGTCAGGTCCAAGCCGGTGGTCGCCGCGCCGCGGATCTCGGTGCTGGTGACGATCCGGTACGACTGGGCGTTGCCCTCGAAGCCGTCGGCCAGCCCGAGCCGCTGGCGGGCCAGCCGGTCGAGCACCCGCTCCCCCAGGTGCCCGAACGGCGGGTGCCCGAGGTCGTGCGCGAGCGCGGCGGCCTCCACCACCTCCGGGTCGCAGCCGCCGAGCTTGTCCAGCAGGTCCCGATCGGCCGGGTCGGCGATGAGCCGCTCGGCGATCGCCCGGGCCACCTGGGCCACCTTCAGGCTGTGGGTGAGCCGGTTGTGCACGAGCAGCCCGGACCCGCCCGGGCTGATCACCTGGGTCACCCCGCCCAGCCGGGTGAAGAACGGCGAGCCGACGATCCGGTCCCGGTCGGCCCGGAACGGGCCGGCGGCCAGGTCGCCGAGCGCCCGGGCGCTGCCGCCGAACAGCCGCCGGGCCCGCGGATCCGCAGGTGCCTCCATGATCGCCACGCTAGCGCAGCCGGCGGCGGGCCGGGCACAGCCGGTCGGAGGCGAACGGCACAATGCAGGGCGGAAACCACCCGAGAAGGCGGATGACAATCGTGACCCAGTCTGTGCACCAGCGGATCGCCGAGGAACTCGGCGTCGCCGAACGGCAGGTACGGGCGGCAGTCGAGCTGCTCGACGGCGGCGCCACAGTGCCGTTCATCGCCCGCTACCGCAAGGAGGCCACCGGCCTGCTCGACGACGCGCAGCTGCGCACGCTGGAGGAGCGGCTGCGCTACCTGCGCGAGCTGGACGAGCGTCGCGCGGCGGTGCTGGAGTCGATCCGCAGTCAGGGCAAGCTCGACGAGGCGCTGGAGGCGCAGATCCTCGCCGCCGACTCCAAGTCCCGCCTGGAGGACATCTACCTGCCCTACAAGCCGAAACGGCGCACCCGCGCGCAGATCGCCCGCGAGGCCGGGCTGGAGCCGCTCGCGGACACGCTCCTGGCCGACCCGGCGCAGGACCCGAAGACGGTCGCCGCCGGGTTCGCCGACCCGGACAGGGGCGTCGCGGACGCCGCTGCCGCCCTGGACGGGGCGCGGGCCATCCTGATCGAGCGCTTCGCCGAGGACGCCGACCTGATCGGCACGCTGCGCGAGCAGATGTGGTCGCGGGGCCGGCTGGTCTCCCGGGTACGCGACGGCCAGGAGACCGCGGGCGCGAAGTTCGCCGACTACTTCGACTTCGCCGAGCCGTACCCGAAGCTGCCCTCGCACCGCATCCTCGCCGTGTTCCGGGGCGAGAAGGAGGGCGTGCTGGAGCTGACCATGGACCCGGAGGCCGACGGCGACGCCGACGCCACCGGACCGAGCCGCTACGAGGCCGCCGTGGCCGGACGCTTCGGCATCAGCGACCAGGGGCGGCCCGCCGACAAGTGGCTGGCCGACACGGTGCGCTGGGCCTGGCGTACCCGGATCCTCATCCACCTCGGCGCCGACCTGCGGATGCGGCTGTGGCAGGCGGCCGAGGAGGAGGCCGTCCGGGTCTTCGCCACCAACCTGCGCGACCTGCTGCTGGCCGCGCCGGCCGGGGCGCGGGCGACGATGGGCCTCGACCCGGGCCTGCGGACCGGTGTGAAGGTGGCGGTGGTCGACGCCACCGGCAAGGTGGTCGCCACCGACACGATCTATCCGCACGAGCCGCGCCGGCAGTGGGACGCCTCGCTGCACACGCTCGCCACGCTCGCCGCCGCGCACGGCGTCGAGCTGGTCGCGATCGGCAACGGCACCGCCAGCCGGGAGACCGACAAGCTCGCCGGTGACCTGATCAAGCGGCACCCGGAACTGAAGCTGACGAAGGTGGTGGTCTCCGAGGCCGGTGCGTCGGTCTACTCCGCCTCCGCGTACGCCTCGCAGGAGCTGCCCGGCCTGGACGTCTCGCTGCGCGGTGCGGTGTCGATCGCCCGTCGCCTCCAGGACCCGCTGGCCGAGCTGGTGAAGATCGACCCGCGGTCGATCGGTGTCGGGCAGTACCAGCACGACCTGTCCGAGGTGAAGCTGTCCCGCTCGCTCGACGCGGTGGTCGAGGACTGCGTCAACGCGGTCGGCGTGGATGTCAACACCGCCTCCGCGCCGCTGCTCACCCGGGTGTCCGGCATCGGCGCCGGGCTGGCCGAGAACATCGTGCTGCACCGCGACGCCAACGGGCCGTTCCGCACCCGGGCGGAGCTGAAGAAGGTGCCGCGGCTCGGGCCGAAGGCGTTCGAGCAGTGCGCCGGCTTCCTGCGCATCCCCGGCGGCGACGACCCGCTGGACTCCTCCAGCGTGCACCCGGAGTCGTACCCGGTGGTGCGCCGCATCCTCTCCTCCACCGGGCAGGACCTGCGCGCGCTGATCGGCAGGTCGGCCATCCTGCGCGGCCTGCGCGCGACCGACTTCGTCGACGAGACGTTCGGCCTGCCCACCGTCACCGACATCCTGGCCGAGCTGGAGAAGCCGGGCCGCGACCCGCGTCCGGAGTTCCGTACCGCGACGTTCGTCGAGGGCGTGGAGAAGATCAGCGACCTGACGCCCGGCATGGTGCTGGAGGGCGTGGTGACGAACGTGGCCGCGTTCGGCGCGTTCGTCGACGTGGGCGTGCACCAGGACGGACTGGTGCACGTCTCGGCCATGTCGCACACCTTCGTGAAGGACCCGCGCGACGTGGTGAAGTCCGGCGACGTGGTGAAGGTCCGGGTACTCGACGTGGACGTGCCGCGCAAGCGGATCTCGCTGACGCTGCGGCTGGACGACGAGGCGCCGGCCGGTGGCCGTCCCGCCGCCAAGGGTCCGGGCGGCGAGGAGCGCGGCGGCCGGCGCGGTGGCGGGCAGCGCGGCGACGGCGGTGGGCAGCGGGGTGACCGCGGCGGACAGCGCGGCGACGCCGGCGCCCGGCGTGGCGGCCAGGGCGAACGGGGCGGCTCACGCGGTGGTCCGTCGCAGCGGCAGGGACGAGGCGGCGGATCGGCGGCACCGGTGAACGACGCCATGGCCGAGGCGCTGCGCCGCGCCGGCCTGGCCTGACGGTCCGCGGCCGCCGGTCGGGCTGACGTCACGAACGAGTCAGCTCGACCGGTGCCCGCCCGACGACGGATCGGTCCGGGCGGACGCCGGGTCACGGTCGGCCCGCTGCCGGGGCACCGGCTGCCGGGACCGCCGCGCCACACGCCGCCACCAGGAGCGCTGGACCAGCAGCGTGAGCAGACCCGCCAGCACGATGGCGGCCAGGTTGACGACCAACTGGAGCGCGGAACCGGCCGCCTCGTGCCAGACGCCGTACGCGGCGGCGACCGCCACGTTCGCGGCCGCCGGCACGGTGGTCACCGAGATCAGGACGCCGACCAGGGAGCCGGACTTCTTCGAGGTCAGCGACAGCATCCCGGCGATGCCGGCGAGCAGGCCGACCACCCACGACAGGGCGTCCGGGCGCCAGATGAAGTCCGTCAACGGCCGCTCGGCCAGCAGCATCTCCCGGCTCACCAGACCGGCCGCGTCCAGCGCCCAGGTGCTGACCACGGTGGCGAGCATCGCCGCCACGAAGCCGACAACGAGCGCCTGCACCGACCGGACGACGACGCCCCCCTTGCCGCGCAGCAGCGCCACGCATAGCGCCGCGAGCGGGCCGAACTCCGGGCCGACGACCATCGCGCCGACGATGAGGATGGGCTGGTCGAGCAGCACGCCGATGCCGGCGATCATGGTGGCGACGACGATCAGCGCCAGGAAGATACCGGTGAGCACCGTCTGCTCACCCGTCTTCGCGGCGACCTCGTCCCAGATCAGGGCGTCGTCACCGTGGCCCGGGGCCGCCTCGGCGGCCCGGTCCGCTGCGGCCGAGAGGGTCAGCTCCACGTCGTCGGCGGCGATCGCCCCGCGCGCCTCGACCCCCATCTCCCGCAGCCGGCGCAGGACACCGTCGGCGCTCTCCCGGACCACGTCGCAGGTGATGTAGTCGCCGGCCGGCTGACGGGCCGCGCCCGGCAACACCACCAGGTGGGTCACGCCGGGCTCCGCGGTAAGCATGTCGGCGATGTCGGACGAGCGGTCCGCTGGTGCGATCACCCGGATGTGCAGCACGGACCAGGCTCCTCGATGGGCGCGACGGACGTCAGCACTCTAGACGATCCGCGCGAGGGCGGCAGGAGGTCGCGCGACGGCCCGGCACGCCTCCCCCGCCCGGAGCGGCCGCGGGGCGGGCGCGGCTGTGGGCGTACCCTCGCGGTCGTGGGTGCCGACGACGAGCGGTGGCGGGAGCGGCGACGCCACGCGGTGCGGGCGCACGCCGAGGCCGACGCCCGGCAGCGCGCCGCGGAGCAGGCCGAAGCCGCGGAGTTGGTCGCCCGGTTCGCGGCCGAGGCCGCCCGGCGCGGCCTGCGCACCGAGCGGCTCGTGGCCACGCCCTACAGCGGACGCGGCCGTTACCGCACCCCGCTGGTCGGCTGGTACGTGGACCGGGCCCGGAGCCGGGCGGTGGACACCGAGGGCCGCTACTACCTGCTGACCGTGCCGGCCGGGCTGCGCGCCCGGCTGCTCGGCGCCCGGCCGGAGCCGTCCACGCCGTCACTAGTCATCGGCCGCGGCGGGCGCGACGGGGAGTCCCTTCCGCTGACGGCGTTGCTCGGCGCGCGCCTCGAAGCGGGCGACGACTGGCCCTGACCCGGCCCGGTCACCTGTCGACACCGTCCCGGCCGATCCTCGTTACCCAGAACGGACGACACGTGGCCGGCCGCCAGCGGGGCGGCCGTGGCCAGGCGACGGGGAGCGCAGATGCGACTGGAGATCCTGGACGCCCGCAAGCCGGCGGACGACGAGCGCTGGCGCGCTCTGCACCGCGACTGGGACCGGCGTGAGGTCTTCGCCCACCCGGCCTACCTCCGGCTCTTCGCCGGGCCGCAGGACGAGCCGCTGGCCGCGTACGCCCGGACCGAGCACGGTTTCGTGCTGTATCCGTTCCTGCTCCGTCCCGTTGACGCGCCACACCTGGACCTGCCACCTGGCCGGTATCACGACATCACCAGTCCGTACGGCTATGGCGGCGCCTTCCAGGAGGACACGGACGAGCGGGAGGCCAAGGAGTTCTGGGAGTCGTTCGACGCCTTCTGCGCCCGCCGCCACGTGGTGTCCGAGGTCACCCGACTGTCGCTATTCGAGGACGAGCGGCTCTCCCCGCCGGGCCCGGTCCAGGAGAAGCAGTTGAACGTGGTGCGTGACCTGCGGACCAGCGACGAGGACATGTGGCGGGAGTTCGACCACAAGGTGCGGAAGAACGTCAACAAGGCCCGCCGGAACGGAGTGACCGTCGAGGTCGACCTCGCCGGCGCGCGGCTCGACGACTTCCTACGGATCTACCAGAGCACCATGGATCGGCGGGCGGCGACAAGCGGCTATTACTTCCCGCGTGGCTTCTTCACCACGATCGTCCGCGAACTGCCGGGACAGTTTGCGTTCTTCCACGCGCTGCACGAAGGACGGGTCGTCTCCACCGAGTTGGTGCTGTTGTCCGCACGGAGCCTTTACTCCTACCTCGGCGGCACCGACCAGGACGCGTTCGACCTGCGACCGAACGACCTGCTCAAGTTCGAGATCTGCCGTTGGGGTCGGTCCCAGCGCCGGACCCGGTTCGTCCTGGGCGGCGGATACGCACCGGACGACGGGATCTTTCGCTACAAGCGCTCCTTCGCTCCCCACGGGCTCGTCCCGTTCCACCTCGGCACCCGGGTGCTCGACGAACCCGTCTACCGGCGCCTGTGTGCCGCTCACCGGGAGGAGGCCGTCCGGCGGGATCCGGCTTGGCCGGCGTCGCCAGACTTCTTTCCCGAGTACCGGAGCGCGTTGCCCGACGCGAACTGACGCCGTACGAGAAGTTTTCCGAATGGCGCCGCCAAGCATTCGCTCAACGAACGGACAGCTTATTGGGTGACGGCGTTGAAACGATTATCTCAACAACCCGAACAGCAACCGGCGGGGCCGATTGTGGTGAACAATGGTGGCGGTCCCAAAATCGCATTGGAGCGTCATGGGCGTTCACGTATTCCTATCTCCACCGGATGTCGGCCCGCTCGAGGAGTCGTACCTGTCGTCGGCTCTGCGCTCCGGCTGGGTCGCGCCGGTCGGGCCCGACCTCGACGCCTTCGAGCAGGAGATTGCGCAGCGGGCGGGACGCAGACACGCAGTCGCGGTCAGTTCCGGTACGGCGGCCCTGCATCTCGCGCTGCTCGGCGTCGGCGCCCGGCCGGGCACGGTGGTCGTGGTCCCGACCCTGACCTTCGCCGCAACGGCGAACGCCGTGGTCTACACCGGCGCGGAACCGGTTTTTGTGGATTGCGATCCAACCACCGGCAACATCGACGTGCCCCTGCTCCGCGATGCCCTGGACCGGCTGCGCGCCGAGGACGCCCAGGTCGCAGCAGTGGTGCCGGTCGACCTCTTCGGCGCCTGCGCGGACTACTCGTCGCTGCTTCCGGCGTGCGCGGCGGCGGGTGTGCCGGTGGTGGCCGACGCCGCCGAATCGCTGGGCGCCACCCACGAGGGCCGGCCAGCTGGGTCGTTCGGCCGAATCGCCGCCTTCTCGTTCAACGGAAACAAGATCCTCACCACATCCGGCGGAGGAATGCTCGTCTCCGACGACCAGGCACTCATCGCGCGCTGCCGGTACCTCGCGACCCAGGCACGGCAGGAGACGGTGCACTATGAGCACACCGAGGTCGGTTACAACTACCGGCTCAGCAATCTCCTGGCCGCTCTGGGCCGCGCCCAACTGCGTCGGCTGGACCAGATGATCACGCGACGCCGTGAGACCCGGGAGCGGTATGCCAAACTCTTCGCCGCCAGCCCGGGAGTGCGCCTGCTCAACGATGCCGATCCGGCGGCCAATTGCTGGCTGACGGTCATCGTGGTCGATCCCGATCAGGCCGGTTGGCAGGCGTCCGATCTTGCCGCGCATCTGGCACAGCGCGGAATCGAGACCCGTCCAGTATGGAAGCCGATGCACCTGCAACCGGTTTTCCGGCACGCCCGGAGCATCACCACCGGAGCCGCGGAGCGGCTTTTCGACCGCGGGCTCGCGTTGCCCAGCGGCTCCAACCTCACTGCAGGCGAGGCCCGACTGATCGACGACACGATCAGTGATTTCCTGCTCAACGTGTGATCGGCAGAGCTTGCGACTCTCCATCGGAAGGACTGCTGTGCGGCTAACCATCACGGAGGAGTGCCGATTCGTCCGCACTCCCGACAACCAGTTCTGGGTCACATTCGGCACCGACTACGCACTCTGGTCGCGCTACCTGGTCGCCTTCGACGAAGTACAGGTCGTGGCCCGCGCGCGGGACGTCGGGGAGATTCCGCCGAACGCCCTGCGCGTGGACGGCGAGAGAGTAACCGTGGCCCCGCTCCCCTACTACGAGGGCCCTCAGCAGTACTTGCGGCAGCTGCCACGGATCGACAGGACAGTACGGGCGATCGCAGCCGACGCGGAGGCGGTGCTGCTGAGAGCGCCGTCGACCATCGCCACGCTGATGCATCGGCACATCACTCGACGTGGGCTCCGCTACGCCATGGAGGTCATCGGCGACCCCCACGCCGTCTTCGCCCCGGGGGTGATCGAGCATCCGCTGCGGCCCTTTCTACGTGTGTGGAGCACACGCAACCTTGAGCGGCAGTGCCGCTCGGCGGTAGCGGTGTCCTACGAGACGAGCCGTTCCCTCCAGGCCCGTTACCCGACCCGGCCCGGCACGCTCTGCACCGGCATCAGCTCGGTGAACCTCCCGCCGGAGGCGTACGTGCCACAGCCCCGTGGCCGGCGATCAGCGGACGGGCCGATGACGCTCGTGTCAGTGGGCTCGCTGGAGCAGCTCTACAAGGGGATCGACATTCTGATCAAGGCCATCCCGCAGTTGGATCCGTCGGTCCGCCACGTACACATCGGCCCCGGCCGTTACCAGCCCACGCTGGAGGAGCTCGCCGACCGGTTGGGAGTGCGCGACCGGATCACCTTCGCCGGCTGGATCCCCACGGTCGAAGGGCTCCGGAATCAACTCGACGCCGCTGACCTGCTGGTCATGCCGTCCCGGACGGAAGGTCTTCCCCGCGCACTGATCGAGGCGATGGCCCGTGGACTACCGGCCGTGGCCTCCGACGTCGGCGGTATCCCGGAGCTTCTGCCCCCGCAGATGCTGTTCCGCCCCGGCGATCCGGACGATTTGGCTGCAGTGCTGGGCCGGGTCCTGGCGGACCCGGAGGGCTTGGCCGCCGCCTCACGGCGCAACCTCGACGTCGCCCGCGCGTTCGCCGCGGACCGACTGGCGGTACGCCGCACGGAGTTCTACCGGGCGGCCCGTAACCTGATGACCGACCGCCGATCACTGCCTCGGCCCGCCGCCGTCCCGGATGCCGTCCGGCCCTCGGACCGGACGGCCTGAGGGCCTGTACCCAGACGATCCGAGGCGGCGTCAGTCGTCAACGGTCGAGTCGGAAACGGCTGCCCAGACAGCCTTCACCGTGTCGTTCAGCTCGTGGTGTGGATTCCAGCCGAGCTGACGGATGGCGGAGATGTCGGCACACATCCACGGCACCCCGACCGATCGACGACCGCCTCCGGTCGGCGCAGCCTCCCGGACCGCGCCGGTGAATCCGGCGACACCGGCCAGGGCTCTGACCACTGCGCGCACCTGCACCGCCCGGCCGGTGCCGACATTGAGCAAGCGGTGCGGCACGGTCGGCGCCGCAACGACGGCGGCCACCGCGTGCGCGACATCCCGCACGTCCACGAAGTCCCGGTACGCGTCTAGCGGCCCTAGCGTGATCTCCGAATCGCCGTGTACCAGTCCGGACCGCCGGAGCAGGCGTACCGCCCGGCCCAGCACGCTCTCCACCGACAGCCCTGGGCCGATGGGGTTGAACACTCGGAGCACGACGCCGTCCAGCCGACCCGCTGCGACAGCGAGATCCATCAGCCGGGTGGCGGCCAGATGGCTCAGTCCGTATCCGCTCACGGGTTCGGCGGGCCAGGTCTCCGGTACGGCGGTACCGGCAGGAACAGCACCGTACTCCCCGGCCGATCCGAGTCGCACCAGCCTGGCCCGGGGTGCGGCGGTCGCCACGGCCTCGATGAGCCTGGCGGTCACGAGTGTATGAGCTGCGACCATGTCGGCGTCGGTCCCGGTCAGCCGGCCCGCGCAGTTCACCACAGCGACAGGCTGATGAATCCGGATCAGTTCCACCAGCTCATCCGTCGTGGCACGGACCAGGTCGCACCCGGCGCGGCTCGGACGGACAACGGCGTACGCCGGGGCGAGTGTCGCACTCACGTGGCGACCCACGAAGCCGGTCGCGCCGAAGAGCAGCACGGTTCTCACAGAATCTCCCCGTTCGCCAGCCGGCCCGCTTCTGACCGGGTCGGAGCTGATGGGACCTGCGCTGCCCGGAGACGACGCACACCGGTCACGTCCACCCTCGGCAGGGCCAACGGAAGGCTCCGGCATTAGTTACTAAAGCCTTCGTGTCTCGTTTTATCTGTCATAGCTCCCCAGCAACCCACTGATCGGGTGCAAACCATGCAAACCGAACCATGTAAGAGAAGACCCCAGATGCTGATAGAACAGGTTCGTTCTGGTTCCGAGCGGCCGGAGGCGGCTCGGTGAAGCCGGTCCCTCCGCACTCTCCCGAGGACGACGCACCGGGGGGCCGGACGCTGCGTGTCGCCTTGATCGTCAAGACCAACTACGGCGGACTGTGGACCATCCCGCAGGCGTGCGCTCTACGCGACCGCGGTCACGTCGTCGTGGTGATCTGTCCGCCAGGTGGTCGTCTGAACGCCCGCTTGGCCGAGGCGGGCATCCGCACGGTCGCGTCGCCCTTCTCGTTCCGCTTCCGGCCCACACCGGCCACAGTGGTGCAGCTCTGGCAGCTCCGCCGCCTGGTCCGCCGTCTCCGTGTGCAGGTGCTCTACCACCACCTGTACGCGGCGACCCTGGCCGCGCGATTGGCCACTGTCGGCCTGCCGCTGGCGCGGGTGCAGTTCGTCGCCGGCCCCGCCTTCCTGGAGTCGCGGGCGGTCCGCGTCGTCGAACGCGTGCTCTGGCGGCTGGACCGCGTGATCATCTGTGGCACCCGGTACACCTCCCACCGCTACGGCGAGTTGGGCGTGCCGGCGTCGCGTCGACCAGCCGTGACAAGCGGGCTCAATCTGGCTTGGGCGACCGCCGACCTGCCCGACGACACGGCGGCGACACGCGCGGAGGCCCGAGCGAAGGCCCGAGCGGACCTCGGGCTCACGCCCGACCAGTTCGTGGTGATCATGGTGGCGTACGTGTACCCGCCCCGGAAGCTCGCTGCCCACCGCAACCGCGCGTTCAAGGGACACGACGTGCTGCTCGCGGCTTGGCAGAAGTTTCGGTCCGGGCATCCCGACGCGGTGCTGATGCTGGTCGGCGGCGGCTCGGACGAGGCCGGCGAGGAGCATCGGCAGGATCTCATCCGCCGCTTCGGCCTTGCCGACGACCCGTCCGTGCGCTGGATTGACACCGCCGACGACGTGCGGTCCTACTACCGGGCGGCGGATCTCAGCGTCAGCCCGTCGCTCAGCGAGGGACACGGCGCACCACCCGAGGCGGCGCTGCTGGACGTGCCGAGCATCGTCAGCGACGCCGGCGGGCTGCCGGAGACGGTGGACGAGACGTGCGGGTGGGTGGTGCCCCGGGACGACGTGATGATGCTGGCCCGGGCCCTCGCGCACGCGCACACGGAGTTCCGGTCGGGTGGGCTCGCCGAGCGCGGGGTGCGGGCTCGCGAACGGTCGTGGCAGCACTTCGACAACCGGATCTCAGCGGTGCGGATGGCCGAGATCGTCGAGTATGCCGCGGGGATCGGCGGGTCACCACAGGAGTACGCACCGCCGGCAACCGGAAAGGTGCTGGCCCGGTGACCGGTCCTCGTCGCACGGTCGAGCGGCGGATCAAGCGGGTCATCGACGTCACCGTGGCCCTGGTCGTCCTCGTGCTGACCGCACCGGTCCTGGCGGTCGCCGCGCTGTTGGTGCTGGCCCAGTTCGGAGCTCCGGTGTTCTTTCGGCAGGAGCGTACCGGCCGCCACGAACGCCGGATTCGTGTCCTCAAGCTGCGGACGATGTCTGACGAACGCGACGCGCACGGTCGGCTGCTGCCGGACGGGGTCCGCTGCCGGGGCGTTGGTCGTACGCTGCGTCGGTTGAGCATCGACGAGCTGCCCCAACTGGTCAACGTGCTCCGCGGTGACCTCAGCCTGGTCGGGCCACGCCCCCTCCTCCTGCGCTACGACCCCTGGTACACGGAGCGGGAGCGGCTGCGGTTCGCCGTCCAACCGGGTATCACCGGTCTCGCCCAGGTCAACGGGCGCAACGGTCTTGGCTGGACCGATCGCCTGGAACTCGACGTCCGATACGTCCTCGGTTGGTCGCTCTGGCTCGACCTACGGATCCTCGCCCGAACGGTCGGCAAGGTTCTGCGGGCTTCCGGGGTGTCCGTCGATCCTTCGTCGGAGATGCTCGATCTCGACGAGGAGCGGCGCCTCACCTGCGTTCGATGATCGGACGCTCCCCGCACACGACGGCGCGGGGAGCGTGCCATGAGATCTATCCGCGGCCGGTGCGGGCTGGTCCGTCAGCAGCCTCGCGGAGGAGCTGAAGGTATGGCCCGAACTGATCCTCGCGAAAGAGGCCGTCCAGCGCACCGGGCGGAACGGGTGGTACCGCACCGGCCTGCTGCTTCACCCCGAGCCACTCCCGCAGCTGAGCGGCGATCGCAGCTGGCTCGTTGTGGACGACTCCCACGCCTCGCTCCCGCACCAGATTCGCCGCCACCCCGTGCTCATAGCCCAGCAGGAGGATCGGACGCCGCGCCTGGAAATAGTCGAACATCTTGCCGGTGACCGTTCCGGCATCCCGGGGGTCATTCCACATGAGCTGAACCAGAACGTCCGCGTCTGCCTGGATCTGCCATGACTTCTCCGGGGTGACATAGCCGAGGACGGTGACGCAGTCAGCAACGCCTGCACGCTCGGCCGCAGCACGAACGATGCCGTCGTCCTCACCGGCGAAGACGACATGCACCCGAGCGGCGTCATCACCGAGCAGGGCGATCGCGGCGAGTAGAGGCCCCGGATCCCGCCTACCCCCATATAGATGCCCGGTGTACGCAAGGGTCAGTGTCGCCTCACCCCGCACTCCGGAGACCGGACGAACGTCCACGGAACGGGAGAGCACGGGCCGACGGTCGATCCCGTTCATGACGACGCGGGCATCCACACCGAACGTACTCCGGAGCGTCTCCGCAAGTGGTTGCGAGACGGTGACGCACCTCGTCACCGATCGGAGCACCCGGCGTTCCAGCTTTTCATCGATCGCGCGGCGCAGCGAGGAACGCACCCAGTAGTCGTTGCCGACGGACCAGAGATCCCGGTAGTCGGCCACCCACGGTACGCCCAGCCGGCGGGCGATCGCCGCCGCCACCAAGAACCCGGAGAATGGCGGCGCCGACGCCAGGACGACATCGGGACGCCAGTCGCCAGCCGCTCGGCCGAAGGCCCGCAGTGCCGGGCGAATCCAGTTGACCTGCGGATCGGGCACGAGGAGTTCCAGGCCGGCCCTCCGGACTGAGCCTTTGACGCCCGCTTTCAGCCAAGTCAGTCGCGACACTCGCCGCGCCGGCCCGCCGGCGGAGGAGGACATGTCCGGGTCGCTGCCGAGTCGCGGAAGCCGCGGCGATGGTGGCGCGTGGATCACCCGAACCCGCGGAAACCGCGCCGATTCGCCGACCCGGTCCGCGCCTGTGGCGGTCAGGATCCGGACGTCCCATCCGTGCTCGTCAGCGAAGGCCGCAAGGGCAGCCGGTCGACTGGCGGCAACCGTCTCGGCCGACGGAAGGTGGTACGAGACGACAAGCAGTCGTGGTGTGGACGCGGGATCCCGCTGGTGGTCCGTCATTGCCGGCACCCCCACCATCGGCGGCACGAACCCTGCATCTGGGCACACTCCTTCCCCGGTTGATACAGGGATCAACGTGTAGAAATGGTCGAAGAAACGCGGAACCTTCAAGAAGAGGCAGACTGGTGTTCAGCCCGGGGATACCAGATGCCGCTCCGCGCCTGCCCCGCCACCGACCCGGCTTGCCGCGGTGACCACTCGCAACGACATCAGCCAGCCGACGCCGTACGAAAGCGCGCCGGCGATACCGAAAGACCAGACGGCGGTCAGCGGTGATCCGCCAACCGACGCCACGACGGCGACGGTGCCCGCCACGAGAAGGAGACGCCCGGCGTCCCAGGCAAGTTGCAGCCCTTGGCGTTCGAACACGATGAGTGTCTGCGACAGCGGCGACGCCACGAGTTGCGCTGCCATGAAGACGGCCATGGCCTGGGCGTAGCCGCCGCTGCTGCGCCATTGCGGACCGAAGACCAGCGAGAACAGCATCGGCGCGGCGACCACGACGGCAAGGGCGCTCGGGCCCGCCACCAGGGCCAGCTTCCGGCTCGCCCTCACGAACACGCGCCGGCCGGCCGCCGGCTGCTCCCGCGCGATCCGGGCGATCTCGGCCAGGTAGACCTGCGCGACCGCGGATGCCACCAGAGCGACAGGCATCGCGACCACTCGCTGGGTGAGACCCAACCAGCCCGCCACCGTGCTGCCGTACCAGTAGGCGACGAGTAGGACCGGTAGCTGCGTGCCGAGCACGTTGAGCAGGCCTGACGGTGCCATCAGCAGCGGGAAACGGCGATACCGCCGGGCCACCGCCAGCAGTCGCCGGGGTTCGTGGTCGGCCTTCCCGTCCTGGCCGCGTCGACGCGCGTCCCGCAGCAGAACTGCGGCGGCCACCACCTGGCCGAATCCGAAGCCGAGTATCAGACCGCCGGACCGAAGGCCCGCGACACCGGCAGTGATCTGTGTGAACACCACGCCAAGGGACTGGAACAGGTTGCGCCGGCCGATCGTCGCGTACCGAAAGTGCCGAACGGCGAGTTGGTTGAGCACGAGAACCGCACCCAACGCCGCTGCGGAGGGCGGCACCACCCATAGCCAGGGCGCCAGCTCGGGCTGACCGAACCACCATGCCACCTCGCCACCCGCCACGAGGACCGCAACAGCCCCGACAAAGCCGGTCCCACAGGCAGCGACGAGGCCGAGGGTCACCAGCGCCTGTGCGTCACTCTCCCGCTTCGGCAGCGGAATCGCCATCTCGAACCGCAGCGCCGCCACCGTGCCGAGGGTGACCGCCAACGCGGTGACGACAGCGAGATGACCGAAGTCAGCCGGGCGGTAGATCCGGGCCAGCAGCGGAACGGCCGCCAAGGCGAGTAGTTGGCCTCCCGCAGAGCCGGCCGCGATGCTCAACACTCCCCGTCGGCCGTCCGACAACGTAGGACGCAGTAAAGGTCGCCATCTCACTCGACGCCCCTGGCCGGACCGATCGGTACGGGGAGCCCGGCACCGCGCCACGGATGGACCGACGGAGGTGGTGGCATACCACGCCCGCCAACTCCCGCCCGGCCTGTCCGCGGCCGGCGCCACACCCTGGGCATCGTGGCCCCGGACAGGACGAGCACGCCGAGAGCCAGCGCGGCGAAGAGTGGACGGTCCCCGTTTATGTCGCCGGATGTCGACACCGCCACCGCGTAGAACGCCACCAGGGCGAGAACGAACCCGGCGGCGGGATCACGCCGGGCAGCGCGCCACAGTCCGGTGACCACGGTCAGGACTGCCAGGCCGAACGCACCGGCCACCAGCCAGCCGGCCTCGGCCGGCAACTCCAACCACAGGTTGTGCGGGTACTTGTGGATTTCCATCCCGGCATGGATTCCCCAGTTGCCGTACCCGACTCCGCCGGGGTGCTCGGCGATGATCGGCAGCGTGACCTCCCGCATCGTCGCCCGGGTGCTGTCGAACAGTTCGTCGCTCGGATCCACCACCAGTTCATACATCCGGGTCGGAATCAAGGAGGGCATGGCGGCCACGGCCATCGCCAGGGTTCCCATCAGCGCGAGGGCGCCCCACGCACGACGGCTCTTGCGCATCCGGAGCCCGGCGAGGACGAGGACGAACAGAGCGAGGACGGTCGCCAGCAAGGGCCCTCGGGAGCCGGTAGCGAACAGGCCGAGGAAGAGCAGCACCATCGGGCCGGCGGCCCAGGTGGCCGTGATGCGCTTGCGCAGGCACAGCCAGGTCAGGGCAAGAATTCCGCCACCGATCGCCCGCCCCAGCCAGATCGGATTGGATCCGAAGCCGCTCGCCCGACCGGCCTCCGATTCGCCGGTCATTGCGGCGACAGCGAGCACCAGACCGCACAGCGCGAACAGGGCGGCGAACATCTCGACGTCGCGCCTGCCGCGCAGCAACGCGACTGCCAGCGCCGCTGCCATCGTCAAGGTCACGAGAAGCAGGAGCTTCTGTTGGCCGTACTCCGTCTGCGGGGGTGAGAGGATTCCCGGCGACGCCAGGATGCCGAAGATCAATAAGCTCCAGAAGACCACCACCCGGGCGCGAGAGGACACCCGAAGGATCTCGTGCAGAGCCAGCGGCACCGCCAGGAGCACCGCTACGACCAGAAAGCTTCGGCCCATCAGGCGCGGGAACACGTCGAAGTTGAGCAGCATCACCACCGCTGCGGCCCGCAACACTGCCGAGAGCCGCCCGCCCTCCCGTGCCTTGCTCCGCACTGGTGCGCCGAACGATCCACGGGTAGATCGGCCGAACGCACCAGGCAAACGGGCGTGGTCATACGCCACCATCACACCGGATCCTCTCGGGCAGCGCCTGCTGACCGGTCACACCGCCCGGTCCGAGCGGTAGCGGGCGAGATTGGCGGGATCGAGGAACCACTCGACCGTCGCCTTCAGCCCGTCGTCGATGTCCTTGGTCGGTTGCCAACCAGTCCGCGCCCGCAGGAGACCAGGATCGCCGACCAGGCGTTCCACCTCGGATTCCGGCGGACGCAACCGGGAGTCGCTGACGATCAGCTCCGGCTGGACGCCGAAGATGGCGGAAATTTTCCTGACAAGATCACCAATCGACGTCTCCCGACCAGTCGCTGCCTGGAACACCCCACCCACCACGGCGTCATCGGCAGCGGTACCGACCGCTTGAAAGGCTGCGACGGTGTCGGTCACGTAGAGCAGGTCGCGGGTGGTACCGAGCGCGCCCAGCCGGACCTTTCCCTCGTCCTTCGCCAACTGGCTGATGATGGTGGGAATGACGGCTCGGGTCGACTGCCGTGGACCGTACGTGTTGAACGGTCGAAGCGTCACGACCGGGAGGCCGAAGCTGAGGTGGTAGCTCTCCGCGAGCTTGTCAGCGCCGATCTTCGACGCCGAGTACGGCGACTGCCCGCGCAACCGATGCTCCTCGGTCATCGGCACGGTGGTGGCCGTCCCGTACACCTCGCTCGTGGAGGTCACCACCACACGGCCGACCGAGGCCGTCCGGGCGCTCTCCAGCACGTTGAGTGTGCCGGTGATGTTCGTCTCGACATAAGACTGCGGTGCCAGGTAGGAGTACGGGATACCGCCCAGGGCGGCCAGGTGGTAGACGACGGAGGCGCCGTCGACGAGCCGCTGCACCATCCCCCGGTCGCGGATGTCGCCGGCGACCACGTCGACGCCCGCTCTCTGGTCCTCCCCAAGGGCGTCCAGCCAGCCGTGAGTGCCGGCACCGTTGTAGTGCACGAAGGCACGCACCCGGTGACCCGCGCCGACGAGTGCTTCAACCAGGTGGGATCCGATGAAGCCACCGGCTCCGGTCACCACCACCGGGTCGCCGTACGAGTGCGTGGTCATGGCATTCCTCCTCGTTGCCGGCCGGCCACCCGGTCGGCTCAACTCGTGCCGGCCGTCACCGGCGCACCGGCGGGCAGCAGCATGTCCCGAACGTCAGCGAAGCAACGGTTTGCTTCGTCGTAATCCTCCGGGCGACCGATGTCGAGCCAGTAGCCGTCGCACTCGTAGCTCGCCGGCGGCTCGCCCCGGTCCAGGAGGTCAAGGACCAGTTGGTCGAACCCGAAGGGCCGGCCGACCTGATAGCGGGCGATGGTGCTCCGGGAGAGGCCGTAGACGCCCATGCTCACCCGGTAGTGGAGGACCGGCTTCTCGGCGAACGAGGTGATCTTGTCGCCGGCCAACTCGAGGACGCCAAAGTCGATCTTGACCGTCCGCCGGTAGGTGGCAATCGTCAGTGGCGCCCCCGACCGCTGATGCGTGGTCAGCAGGTCGACGTAGTCGAGATCGGTGAGCACGTCGCCGTTCATCACGAGGAAGTGTTCGGGCAGCCGGTCCCGGATGCCGAAGAGCGGGCCGATCGTGGACAGCGGCCGGTCTTCCTCGACGTAGTCGACCGTCAGCCCGAATCGCGAGCCGTCGCCGACGAACGCCCGTATCAGCGCCCCGAGGTGGTTGATCGCCAGCGTCACGTGGGTGAACCCGCGGGCCGCGAGCTGACGCAACACGATCTCAAGGATCGCGTAGCTGTCCCCGATCGGCACGAGCGGCTTCGGTAGGGTCGACGTGTAGGGACGGAGTCGCACTCCAGCGCCACCCGCCATGATCACGGCATGCATCGACCCTCCGTTCGTCCCCACTCCACCTGCGTCCAACGACGAAAGGGCCGACAGGGTACGGGAAAATCCCATACACCCGAATCATCTGCTTCCGCATCGCGTACCCCCGACGGTCCGCATTCCGGTGTGATGAGCTGTACGGGTGGCGGGCTATGTGTTCGGGCTGGTGCTGCACCCGACCCGGAACGTCTCCGAGGTGGTGGAGACGATCGCGCGGTGGGCGGCCCGGCACAGCAAGACCCTTGCCGTGAGATGCGAGGACCGGCACCGGGTGCCGGCCTCGGTGGAAGCGGTCCCCGTCGGTGACCTCGCCGCTCACTGCGACGCGCTCATCAGCATCGGCGGCGACGGCACCATGCTGGGCGCGCTGCGGATGGCTGTCCGCGATCCGAAGCCGGTGCTCGGGGTGCACCTGGGACGGCTGGGCTTCCTGGTGGAGGTGGAACCGCCCGACCTGCCGCGAGCACTGGAGCGGCTGGTGGCACGCGATTTCACCGTCGAGTCGCACGCCTGCCTGGCCTGCGACGTCTGCGGCGACGACGTGGTGGCGTTCAACGACATCGCCCTGGTCCGGCAGCCCGGGGCGGGCTTCGTCACCGCGACCTTAGCGGTCGACGGTCAGCGCTACGGCTACTACCGGTGCGACGCACTGGTGGTGAGCACGCCCACCGGCTCCACCGCGTACAGCTACGCAGCCGGTGGGCCGTTGATCTCGCCCGCGACCGAGGCGATGGTGGTGACGCCCTCCGCACCGATGGCCGGGATCTCCCGATCGGTGCTGCTCTCCGCGCACGAGAGCGTGCACCTGGAGCTACGCCCGGATTCCGCGCCGGTGGCGGTGGAGATGGACGGGTTGCTGATCCGTCAGGCGGCGACGGAGGGCTCGGTGCACGTCCGATACGTCCGCGACGCCGGCCGCGTCGTCCGCCTCGATCCGCGCCGCTACCAGGAGCGCAACCAGCTCAAGCTGAGCCTGCTCGACCTGCCGTTGCTGCCCGACCAGTTGCGCGAGCTGTTGCCGGAGGGCTTACGGGAGCAACTCGACCGCCGGAAGCTGCCCCCGCCGCGGTGACGGTGGCGCCGCGTCCCCCGGCGTCGCTCTCCGCCCACGGCACGGCAGCGGCGCGGTCCTGGCCAGGAGCCGAGTTCAACGCCCGGCGGAAGCACTCGACCAGCTCGGGGTAGTCGTCCGGCTCGACGTCCTGGTGCACCGGGAAGTTGATGATGTGCCGCGCGAGGCGCGCCGTCGTCGGGTGGTCGCGGAGGTGCTCGATGAGCGTGTGGTAGAGACTGACCATGCCGTAGCCCTCGCGGTTCATCTCGGCGTAGACGTGGTCACGGTTCTCGCGTCCGTCCCCGAGGATCCGCACCGGCAACGTCTGCGGCACGTCGTCCTCGTCCAGCTCGGGCCAGATCAGCTCGAAGGCATCACCGAGTTCCGGCAACGCGCCGAGCAAGCCGGTGAGGGCGCGGAAATTCTGCCGACGTCGCCGGGCGACGCCCAGCGTGTCGTAGTTGAGCAGGTGTCGCGCCAGCTCGGGCGCGGTTTCGCGCTGGCCGGTGAGTCGATCGGGGTTTCGGTAGGTCACCATCCCGCCGCGCGCGCCCGGCATCGGCAGCATCTTGTGCAGGGAGTAGAGCGACACCTCCCCGGTGCGCCCGGCCGGACCACCGAGCGCGTGGGTGAACCAGGCGTGCGCGAGGTCCTCCAGCAGCAGTGCCCCGTGCCGATCGGTCAGGGTACGGATTCGCCCGACCGCACGCTCGGTACGGCCGAAGTAGTGGATGACCACGACCACGTCGTACCGGCGCTCGGCGAGCCGGGCCTCCAGCGACGACAGGTCCACCGCGAGGTCCGGGGTCAGATCGTAGAAGCCGGGGTCGAGACCCAGATCGGTCACCGGGTCGAAGACGCCACTGCCCTCGTGCGCCGACCAGCCGATGAATGACGGCAACAGGATGTCGCGTTGCTCGCCTCGCCACACCTCGGGCTGCGCGAGAAGGTCCCGCATCCCCTCCCGGGCCGCGCCGTAGTACAGGCTCGGAGTGCGGAAGCCGTCGGGGTCGACGGCGGTCTTGGCGATCGTCCTCGTCACGGCAGCTCCAGTCGGGTGCGGATCTCGGTTGTGGACATCCTCAGCGAGCGGTTGGCGGCGCGCAGGGCACCGGTGGCGCTGGGTGGCGGGATGTCACCCGGCGCGATGACCAGCACACGATCGATCTCGGGGAACTCGCGCAGCACGGCGGCGACGACCGCCGGCTGCCGTAGGGTCGCGACGTCGAAGCAGCGCAGCACGCGGGCGCTCGGGCGACCGAACCGTACGTCGGAGTCACCGACGACGGCCGTGAGTTCGCCGAATCCGTAGGTGTCGAACCAGGCACGGGCGGCGTGCAGACCGTCGAGCCGTACGCCGGCGAACGGAGCGGATCGGTCGGGTGCGACGTCCGTGACCCACCATGTGCTCGTGGACTCGGTGGTGAAGCCGAGCCGGTCATACAACGCCCGGGCGGGGGGATTGTCCGCGAAGACGTCGAGCTGCATTCTCCGGACGCCGGGATGGCGAACGAGGTACGCCCGCAGCAGCGCGCGAGCGACGCCCCGGCCACGCGCGGCTCGGACCACGCAGATGTAGGAGAGGTGCGCGAGTCCCGGCTCGACGAGCGTCAGGTCCGCGAAGCCCAGCCGCTCGCCGCCGTCGGTCTCGGCCACCAGGAAACAACGGCCGGGGAAAGATGCCGGATGCGCCAGCACGACCTCCCAGAACCGTCCGACGCCGGGCTGGGCCGAAGTCAGATAGTCATGGAGGTGACGGACGAACGACGCCTGGCTGACCGAGGCCAGCCAGGCGGCGTCGGCGACCACCGCCGGACGGACGTGCACGTCGGGTGGAGCAGCCGTGGCATGTGTGCCGGATACGGGCGACATCGAATCCGACAGAGGCGCAGGACGCGGGACGACCGACATGGCCCACACCATAGGACGCAGACCACTCGCAAGGGTGGATTTCAGGCAGAAACCCGCCCGGTGAACGCCGGCCGCCCGAGCGGTCAGGCGGTGGCGAGCACCCCGTCGACCAGCGCCTTGGCCTCCTCCTGGATCCGGGCCAGGTGCTCCGGGCCCTGGAACGACTCGGCGTAGATCTTGTAGACGTCCTCGGTGCCGGACGGGCGGGCGGCGAACCAGCCCGATTCGGTGGTCACCTTGAGCCCGCCGATCGCGGCGCCGTTGCCGGGCGCGGTGGTGAGGATCGCGGTGATCGGCTCACCGGCCAGCTCGGTCGCGGTGACCTGCTCCGGCGACAGCTTGCCCAGGACGGCCTTCTGGGCCCGGTCGGCCGGGGCATCGATCCGGGCGTACGCGGGCGCGCCGAAGCGGTCGGCCAGCTCGGCCCAGTGCTCGCTGGGCGTACGGCCGGTGGTGGCGATGATCTCGGCGGCGAGCAGGCAGAGCAGGATGCCGTCCTTGTCGGTGGTCCAGGTGCCGCCGTCGCGGCGCAGGAACGACGCGCCGGCGCTCTCCTCGCCGCCGAAGCCGACGGTGCCGTCGAGCAGACCGGGCACGAACCACTTGAACCCGACCGGCACCTCCAGCAGCGGGCGGCCGAGATCGGCCGCGACCCGGTCGATCATCGAGGAGGAGACGAGCGTCTTGCCCACCGCCGCGGCCGGGCCCCACTGCTCCCGGGTACGGAACAGGTGGCCGATCGCCACGGCCAGGTAGTGGTTGGGGTTCATCAGGCCGCCGTCGGGCGTGACGATGCCGTGCCGGTCGGCGTCGGCGTCGTTGCCGGTGGAGACCGCGTAGTCGTCCCGGGCGGCGATCAGCGAGGCCATCGCGTTCGGCGAGGAGCAGTCCATCCGGATCTTGCCGTCGCCGTCGAGCGTCATGAACCGCCACGTCGGGTCCACCAGCGGGTTGATCACGGTGAGGTCGAGGCGGTGCCGTTCGGCGATCTCGCCCCAGTACGCCACGCTCGCCCCGCCCATCGGGTCCGCGCCGATGCGCACCCCGGCGTCGCGGATCGCGTCGATGTCCAGCGCGGCGGGCAGGTCGTCGACGTACCGGGCGAGGAAGTCGTACTCCCCGGTGGTGGCGGCGGCGCGCGCCCGCGCGTACGGGATACGTTTCACCTCCTTGAGCCCGGCGGCGAGGATGGCGTTCGCGCGGTCCTGGATCCACTTGGTGGCGTCGGTGTCGGCGGGCCCGCCGTGGGTGGGGTTGTACTTGAACCCGCCGTCGGACGGCGGGTTGTGCGACGGGGTGATGACGATGCCGTCGGCGAGGCCGCTGGTGCGCCCCCGGTTGTGGGTGAGGATGGCGTGCGAGACGGCGGGCGTCGGGGTGTAGCCGTCGCGGCTGTCGCGCAGCACTGTGACGTCGTTGGCGGCGAGCACCTCCAGCGCGTCGGCCTCGGCGGGCGCGGAGAGCGCGTGGGTGTCCCGGCCGAGGAACAGCGGCCCGGAAAGGCCCTGTTCGCGGCGGTAGTCGCAGAGCGCCTGGGTGACGGCGAGGATGTGGTCGGAGTTGAACGCGTGGCGGAGGCTGGATCCGCGGTGCCCGGAGGTGCCGAAGGAGACCTGCTGCGCCGGGTCGTCCGGGTCCGGGTGCTCGGCGTAGTAGGCGGTGACCAGCCGGGGCACGTCGACCAGGTCGGCGGGCTGTGCGGGCTGGCCGGCACGGGGGTGGGCCACTGCGGGATCCTCCTCGTTGATGCGGTGGGGATTGCTCAGGGCTCGACGCGCTGGCCCTTGCCGATGACGACGATGCCGTTGTCGGAGACGGTGTAGCGCTGGCGGTCCTTCTCCAGGTCGACGCCGATCTCGGCGCCCTCCGGGACGTGGACGTTCTTGTCCAGGATCGCGCGCCGGACGACCGCGTGGCGGCCGATCTGGACACCCTCCATCAGCACTGCCCCGTCGACGTGCGCCCACGAGTGGACCTTCACCTTCGGCGCCACGATCGAGTTCTCCACCAGCGAGCCGGAAATCACCGAGCCGGGCGAGACCATCGAGCTGACCGCGCGGCCGACGCGCTCGCCCCAGGCGTGCACGAACTTGGCCGGCGGGTACGGCGGCTGCTCGGTGTAGATGGGCCACTCGAAGTTGTAGAGGTTGAACACCGGGTGCACGTTGATCAGGTCCATGTGCGCGTCGTAGAACGAGTCGAGCGTTCCCACGTCCCGCCAGTAGCCGCGGTCGCGGTCGGTGCTGCCGGGCACCTCGTTGTCCTTGAAGTCGTAGACGTTGGCCTCGCCGCGCTCGACGAGCATCGGGATGATGCTGCCGCCCATGTCGTGCTTGCTCGTCTTGTCCGCCGCGTCGCGCTCGACCGCCTCGCACAGCGCCCGGGTGGTGAACACGTAGTTGCCCATCGAGGCGTAGATCTCGTCCGGCGCGTCGGGCAGCCCGACCGCGTCGGTGGGCTTCTCCCGGAACGCGCGGATGCGCTTGCCGTCCTCGCCGACCTCGATCACGCCGAACTGGTCGGCCGTCGACAGCGGCTGCCGGATGCCCGCCACCGTCACCCCGGCGCCGGAGGCGATGTGGTCCTCGACCATCTGCCGGGGATCCATCCGGTAGATGTGGTCCGCGCCGAAGACGATCACGTAGTCGGGTTGCTCGTCGTTGATCAGGTTGAAGCTCTGGTAGATCGCGTCGGCCGAGCCGGCGAACCACCACGGGCCGCGGCGCTGCTGCGCGGGCACCGGCGTGACGTAGTTGCCGAGCAGCGTCGACATCCGCCACGTCTTGGTGATGTGGCGGTCCAGGGAGTGCGACTTGTACTGGGTCAGGACGACGATCTTGAGGAAGCCGGCGTTCGCCAGGTTGGACAGGACGAAGTCGACCATGCGGTACATCCCGCCGAAGGGGACGGCGGGCTTCGCCCGGTCGGTCGTCAGGGGCATCAGGCGCTTGCCCTCCCCGCCGGCCAGGACGATCGCGAGCACCTTGGCAGCCATGCTCAGACGCTAACGACCCGGAACCGACTTCACCACTCGGACGCCCACACTTGCCACCGCGTGCGACGTGGCGCTCTGCACTAGGGTGCGGGCATGGCACCGATGCGCGTCGACCTGCTCACCCGCGAGTACCCGCCGGAGGTGTACGGCGGTGCCGGGGTGCACGTGGAATACCTCGCCCGTGAGCTGCGCCGGCTCGCCGACGTGCGGGTGCACTGCTTCGGCGCGCCGCGCGACGAGAAGGGCGTCACCGCGTACGCCGAGCCGGCCGCGCTCGCCGGCGCCAACGCCGCGCTGCGCGTCATGGGCGTCGACCTGGAGATGGCCGCCGGGACGGCCGGCACCGACGTGGTGCACAGCCACACCTGGTACGCCAACCTGGCCGGGCACACCGCAAAGCTGCTGCACGGGGTGCCGCACGTGGTGACCGCACACAGCCTGGAACCGCTGCGGCCGTGGAAGGCCGAGCAGCTCGGCGGCGGGTACGCGCTCTCCTCCTGGTGCGAGCGGACCGCGTTCGAGGCGGCCGACGCGATCATCGCGGTGAGCGCGGGCATGCGGCGCGACGTGCTCACCGCGTACCCGGCGGTGAACCCCGACCGGGTACGCGTGGTCTACAACGGCATCGACACCGCGCAGTACGCCCCGGACCCGGGCACCGACGTGCTCGACCGGCTCGGCATCGACCCGGGGAGGCCGAGCGTCGTCTACGTCGGGCGGATCACCCGGCAGAAGGGCCTGCCGTACCTGCTGCGGGCGGCCCGGGAACTGCCCGCCGACACCCAGCTGGTGCTGCTCGCCGGCGCGCCGGACACCCCGGAGATCGCGGCCGAGGTGGAGGGCCTCGTGGCGGAGCTGCGGGCCACCCGGTCCGGGGTGATCTGGGTGGCGGCGATGCTGCCCAAGCACGAGGTGATCCAGGTCCTCACCCACGCCACGGTCTTCGCCTGCCCGTCCGTCTACGAGCCGATGGGCATCGTCAACCTGGAGGCTATGGCCTGCGAGACCGCCGTGGTGGCGACCGCCACCGGCGGCATCCCCGAGGTGGTCGCCGACGGCAAGACCGGGCTGCTGGTGCCGATCGAGCAGGCCGGCGACGGCTCCGGCACCCCGCTGGACCCGGAGCGGTTCGTGGCCGACCTGGCCGCGCGCATGAACGAGCTGCTGGCCGACCCGGAGCGGATCGCCGCGTTCGGGGCGGCGGGGCGGCGGCGGGCGGTGGAGCACTTCTCCTGGGACGCGATCGCCCGCCAGACGCTCGACGTCTACCGCTCGGTGGGGGTGTAAGGAGGGGCACCCTGTTAACGCCTCCGGTAGAGGAAGGGCCCCTTATCAACGGGCGCGGCCCACCTCGCCGGGCGCTACGACGTGCGGGCGCCACAAGCCGGGTTAGGGTCGCCCGATGCCCGATGCGATCTTCGCCCATCCGCGTCTCGCGCCGGTCTACGACGCCTTCGACCCCGACCGGGACGACCTGGCCGCCTACCTCGCGCTCGCCGGGGAGCTGGGCGCGCGCACGGTGCTCGACGTGGGCTGCGGGACGGGGTCGCTGGCGGTCCTGCTGGCCCGGCACGGACACGCGGTCGTCGGCGTCGACCCGGCCGAGGCGTCCCTCGACGTCGCGCGGGCCAAGGACGGGGCCGGCGCGGTCCACTGGATCCACGGCGACGCCGCGGCGCTGCCCGCGCTCGACGCCGACCTGGCCACGATGACCGGGAACGTGGCGCAGGTCTTCCTGACCGACGCCGACTGGGGACGGACGCTCCGGAGCATCCATGCCGCGCTCCGGCCGGAGGGGCATCTCGTCTTCGAGACCCGGCGTCCCGACCATCGCGCCTGGGAGGAGTGGGCGACGGACACCGGCCCGGTCATCCGATCCGCCCCGGGCGTCGGGCGGGTGGAACGGCGTTTTCGGGTAACCGCGATCGACCTGCCGTTCGTGTCCTTCCGCTTCACCTACCGCTTCCTGTCCGACGGGGCGGTGGTCACGTCGGACTCGACGCTGCGGTTCCGCGACCGCGACGAGGTCGAGTCGAGCCTGACCGCCGCCGGATACCGGGTGCTCGACGTGCGGCAGGCGCCTGATCGCCCCGATCGGGAGTTCGTGTTCGTCGCGCAGCGGACGAGCTAGAGGCGGAGCGCGGGTCACGTCGCAGGGCGGTCACCGATTATTGACGCTTCCCGCCAAAAATGCTTCACTTGCCGCATGGCCTCGGACAACCCGCCCGCGCGGCGCCGACGCGGCCGGCCCACGGTGCTCGATCCCGAAGCGGTCGGCACCGCGGCCCTGCGGCTCTGGTCGGAGCGCGGCTACGGCGCCACCGGCTGGGACGACCTCTCCGCGGCCACCGGGATCAGCGCCCGCACCCTGATGCGGCACTTCCCGTCCAAGGCCGCCCTCGCCTGGGTGGGGGTGCCCGCCGCCACGCGGCGGCTGACCGAGACGTTCCGCGCGCTGCCCCTCGACGTCCCGCTGTCCGACGCGCTGCGCGCCGCAGTGGTCGCCTCCGTCTCCGACGACGCGCTCGTGCTCAGCGCGGGCGGGTACTGGATGCGGGTCGTCGCCGAGGAACCCGAACTGGCGGAAGCCTCCGCCCGCGCCTACGCGCCCTGGACCGAGGCCCTCGCCCGGGAGATCGCCCGGCGTCGACCGGGAGCGCCAAGGGCGATCTGCCACGCCGTCGCCGCCGCGTACCGCGAGGCGGCCCAGGCCGCGCTGTACGACTGGGCCCGCGGCGGCCCCGACGGCTCGCCCTCCCACGCCGTCGACGCCCTGCTGCGTCTGCTGGACATCCGCATCACCACACCCGAGGAAGCCCCGTGACCACCACGCGCCCGATCCCCGACCCGCTCGCCCCCGCCACCCTCGGTCCGGTTCGCCTGCGCAACCGGGTCATCAAGTCCGCCACCTTCGAGGGGGCGACCCCGGACGCCCTGGTCACCGACCGCCTGATCGACTACCACACCGCTGTGGGCCGCGGCGGCGTCGGCATGACGACTGTCGCCTACCTCGCCGTCGCGCCCGAGGGACGCACCGAACGGGGCCAGGTCTACTGGCGGCCCGAGGCGCTGCCCGGGCTGCGGCGACTGACCGAGGCGGTGCACGCCACCGGCGCCAAGGTCAGCGCCCAGATCGGGCACGCCGGGCCGGTGGCGAACTCCCGCTCGAACGGGCTGCCCTCGCTCGCCGCGTCGGCGCGGTTCAACCCCCTGGCGATGGGCTTCGACCGCGCCGCGACGCACGACGACATCCGCCGCGTCGTGGCCGCGCACGGCAGCGCCGCCGCGGCGGCCCGCGAGGTGGGCTTCGACGCCGTCGAGGTGCACCTGGGCCACACCTACCTCGCCGGATCGTTCCTGTCGCCGAAGCTCAACCGGCGCCGGGACGAGTTCGGCGGTGCGCTGGCCAACCGCGCCGAGTTCCCGCGCCGGATCCTGGCCGCCGTCAAGGAAGCAGTCGGCGACGACGTGGCCGTCATCGCCAAGATGAACATGAGCGACGGCGTACGCGGCGGTTTCGACCTCGACGAGTCGATCCCGTTCGCCCGGACGCTGGAGGCCGACGGGCACCTGGACGCCCTGGAACTCACCGGCGGGTCCTCGCTGCTCAACCCGATGTTCCTGTTCCGGGGCGACATCCCGCTCGCGGCGATGGCCGCGCCCCAGCCGCCGCTGCTGCGGCTCGGCATGAAGATGTTCGGCCGGTTCCTGTTCCACGACTACCCCTACCAGCCGCTCTACTTCCGCGACCTCGCGCTCCAGTTCCGCCGTGAGCTGTCCATGCCGCTGATCCTGCTCGGCGGCATCACCGACCTCGACGGGATGCGCACGGCCATGAGCGACGGCTTCGAGTACGTCGCGATGGCCCGCGCCCTGCTCCGGGAGCCGGATCTGATCAGCAAGATCAGCCGCGACGCCACCACCCGGTCGCGCTGCACCCACTGCAACCTCTGCGCCGCCAGCATCTTCACCGGCACCCACTGTCCCCTGGACGCCGAGGGGACGGCGGCGCTCGTCGCCGCCGGCACCCGGCCCGTCGTCGCCCCGTAGCAAGGAGTCCCCCGATGTCCGTACCCCGGCAGCCCCAGCCGGCCTCGGTCGACCTCGTCGTGATCGGCTCCGGCACCGGCCTCGCCGCCGCGCTCAGCGCCCACGAGGCAGGCCTCTCCGTCGTGGTCGTGGAGAAGTCGCGCTGGGTCGGCGGCTCCACAGCCCGCTCCGGCGGCGCCTTCTGGATCCCCGCCAACCCCGTCCTGGCCGCCGAGGGCTCCGGGGACACGCCCGAGCGCGGCGCGGCGTACCTGGAGGCAGTCGTGGACGGCTCCGCGCCCGACCAGCGCTGGCGCAGCTTCCTCGAGCACGGCACCGCCACGATCGAGATGCTCACGCGGACCACCCCGATGCGGTTCCTCTGGGCTCGCGGCTACTCCGACTACCACCCGGAGCTGCCCGGCGGCACCGCTGAGGGCCGGAGCTGCGAGTGCCGCCCGCTCGACCTGAAGGTCCTCGGCGCCGACCGCGCGCGGCTGCGTCCCGCCGTCCTCTCCGCGCCAGTGCCCATGCCGGTCACCGGCGCGGACTACAAGTGGCTCAACCTGATGGCGAGGACCCCGGTCCGCGCGCTGCCCCGCATCGTGACCCGCCTCGCCCAGGGTCTCGGCGGCCTCGCGCTCGGGCGCGAGTACGCCGCCGGCGGCCAGGCCATCGCCGCCGGCCTGTTCGCCGGCGTCCGCCGCGCCGGCATCCCGGTGTGGACCGGGACGGCGCTGGAGCGGCTCCTGGTCGACGGGGACCGGGTCGTCGGGGCCGAGCTGCGCCACGGGGAGACGACGTTCACCGTACGGGCCGAGCGAGGTGTCGTGCTCGCCACCGGCGGCTTCGACCACGACCTGCCGCTGCGGCACGTCCACCACCACCGCGACCTGGGCGACTGGAGCCTCGGCGCGGACAGCAACACCGGCGACGGGATCCGCGCCGCCCAGGCGGCGGGCGCCGGCACCGACCTGATGGAGCAAGCGTGGTGGTTCCCCGCCGTCGCGCCGGTCGGCGACGCCGCGCCGTCGGTGCTCCTCGCCGAGCGTTCCCTGCCCGGGTCGCTCATGGTGGACGGCACGGGCCGCCGGTTCGTCAACGAGTCCTGCGACTACATGACGTTCGGGCAGCGGGTGCTCGGCCTCGCCCACGAGGTCGGAGCACTGCCGGCCATGTGGCTGGTCTTCGACCAGCGGTACCGCAACAGCTACGTCTTCGCCGGCACGCACTTCCCCCGCGCCCCGCTGCCGAAGTCCTGGTACGCGGCGGGCATCGCGCACCGCGCGGGCACCCCGGGTGACCTCGCCCGGTCGATGGGCGTGGACGCCGACGCGCTGAGCGCCACGCTGGCGCGGTTCAACCAGCTCGCCGCCGCGGGCGTCGACGACGACTTCGCGCGTGGCGCCAGCGCGTACGACCGCTACTACGGCGACCCGACGGTGACGCCCAACCCGAACCTGCGGCCCCTGGCCGGCAACCTGTACGCCGTCCGGGTCGTCCTGTCCGACCTCGGGACCTGCGGCGGGGTCCGGGCCGACGGCCTCGGCCGGGCGCTGTCCGACGCGGGGACACCGATCCCCGGGCTGTACGCGATCGGCAACGCCGCCGCCAACGCCTTCGGCCGCACCTACCCGGGGGCCGGGGCGACCATCGGCCAGGGCTTGGTCTACGGCTACATCGTCGGGCGGCACGCGGCGGGCAAGCTCCCCGCCGCCGACCGGGCCGAGGGCCGCCGGACGGCGGAATAGGCACGGTTTTGTCGCACCCGGGCCCGCCCCGCGTGCCAGCATCCGGCAGACGCACGGGGCCGGCCCGGACCGACCGCCGGCGAAGCGGAGAGGAACCGACATGGGTACGTACGCGGTGACCGGCGCGGCCTCCGGCATGGGCCGGGCGTCCGCCGAGCGGCTGCGGCGCGACGGGCACACAGTCGTCGGCGTGGACCTGCGGGACGTGGAGGTCGTCGCCGACCTCTCCACGCCGGCCGGGCGCGCGGCGGCGGCGACCGAGGTGCTGGAGCGCGCCGGAGGGCGGCTCGACGGGGCGGTCTGCGCCGCCGGGCTCGGCGGCATCCCCGGCCGGGACCGGCTCGTGCAGCAGGTCAACTTCTTCGGCGTGGTGGAGCTGCTCGAGGCGTGGCGACCGGCGCTGGCCGCCGCCGGCAACAGCAAGGTGGTGGTGTTCGGCTCGAACTCCGTCACGCTCACCCCGATGGTGCCGGAGCGCGCCGTACGGGCCCTGCTCGACCGCGACGCCGACAGGGCGCTGCGCGTGGTGGGGCGCTTCGGCAAGCGCTCGGCGCCGTTCGCGTACGCGAGTTCGAAGCTGGCGGTGACGCGGTGGGCACGCCACGCCGCGATCTCGCCGGAGTGGGCCGGCGCCGGCATCCGGGTGAACGTCCTGGCCCCCGGCATCATCGCCACCCCGCTGCTGGAGGAGCAGATCGCCCGTGGCGAGAAGGAGGCGGTCGAGGGGCTGCCGGTGCCGATCGGCGGGCGCGGCAGGCCGGCGGACGTCGGCGAGTGGGTGGCGTTCATGCTGTCGCCGGCCGCCGACTTCCTCTGCGGTTCGGTGATCTTCCTGGACGGCGGCTCGGACGCCTACTTCCGCACCGACGACTGGCCCGTCTCCACCGGGCCGGCCGGGGTGCTGCGTTACATGCGGCGCGCCAAGGCGTGGCGCCGTGGAAGCAGCGCGCAACCGAGCGCGAGAGGATCTCGCGCAGTAGGTTGAGCGGGTGACTGGACGGTTCCCGATCGAAGACGTCTCCCCCGTCGTCTCCTGCGGTCGCTACCCGGCCAAGGCGGTGGTCGGCGAGGTCGTGCCGGTGTCGGCACGGGCCTATCGCGAGGGCCACGACGCGCTCGGGTGCAACGTGGTCTGGCTCGGCCCGGACGGCGCGGCCCGCCCGTTCACCCGGATGCGCCCCGGCGAGCCCGGCCAGGACCGCTGGCACGCCACCATCCGCCCGGACGCGGTGGGCCTGTGGCGCTTCGCCGTGGAGGCGTTTCAAGACCCGTACCTCACCTGGCAGAACGCGGTCACCAAGAAGCTCGCCGTCGGCCAGGGCGCGGCCGAGCTGGCGAACGACCTGGCCGAGGGCGTACGCGTGCTGACCGCCGCGCTCGACCTGGTGCCGAAGGTCGACCGTGATCGCGTACGCGAAGCCGTGCGGGCCCTGGCCGACGACGGCCTGGACCTGCCGCGGCGGGTGAGCGCGGCGCTGGATCTGGCCGGCCTGCTCTGGGAGCACCCGGTCCGCGAGCTGGTCACCACCGGCGAGGAGCGCACGCTCTGGGTGGACCGGCCGCGGGCGCTCTTCTCCGCCTGGTACGAGTTCTTCCCCCGTTCCGAGGGCGCGGTCCCGGCGACTGTCGACGCGCCCGCCCGTTCCGGCACGTTCGCCACCGCGATCGAGCGGCTGCCGGGTGTCGCGGCGATGGGTTTCGACGTGCTCTACCTGCCGCCGATCCACCCGATCGGCCGGGTCAACCGCAAGGGCCGCAACAACGCGCTCACCGCCGGGCCGGACGACGTGGGCTCGCCGTGGGCGATCGGCGCGGCCGAGGGCGGCCACGACGCCATCCACCCCGACCTGGGTACGCCGGAGGACTTCCGCGACTTCGTCGCGGCCGCCGCCGAGCAGGGGCTGGAGGTGGCGATGGACCTGGCGTTGCAGTGCGCGCCGGATCATCCGTGGGTCACCGAGCACCCGGAGTGGTTCACCACCCGGGCCGACGGCAGCATCGCGTACGCGGAGAACCCGCCGAAGAAGTACCAGGACATCTACCCGCTGAACTTCGACAACGACCCCGAGGGCATCCGGGCCGAGGTGCTGCGGGTGGTGCTGCACTGGGTTTGCGAGGGAATCCGGATCTTCCGGGTGGACAACCCGCACACCAAGCCGTTCGACTTCTGGCACTGGCTGATCGCCGAGGTCAAGAAGGTCGACCCGGACGTGCTGTTCCTGGCCGAGGCGTTCACCCGGCCGGCGATCATGCACGGGCTCGGCAAGATCGGTTTCACCCAGTCGTACACCTATTTCACCTGGCGCACGACGGCGGCCGAGATGCGGGAGTACTGCGAGGAGCTGGTCGCGTCGGTGGACTGGATGCGGCCGAACTTCTGGCCGAACACGCCGGACATCCTGCACTCGTCGTTGCAGCACGGCGGGCCGCCGATGTTCAAGATCCGGGCGGTGCTGGCGGCGCTGCTGTCCCCCTCCTGGGGCATGTACGCGGGGTTCGAGCTGTTCGAGCACGTCGCCCGCCCGGGTGCCGAGGAGTACCTGGACAACGAGAAGTACGAGCTGCGGCCCCGGGACTGGGACGCCGCGCTGACGCAGGGCCGGTCGCTGGCGCCGTTCATCACCACGCTGAACCGGGTACGCCGGGACAACCCCGCCCTGCACCGGCTGCGCAACCTGCGGTTCCACGACATCGACAACCCGGCACTGCTGTGCTGGTCGAAGCACGACCCGGAGACCGGCAACACGGTGATCGTGGTCTGCTCGTTCGACTCCCGCGAGGTGCAGTGGGGCAACACCACGCTCGACATGCCGGCGCTCGGCCTGGACTGGCACGAGCGGTTCACCGTGCGCGACGAGCTGACCGGCGCCGAGTACGACTGGGGACAGCGCAACGCGGTACGCCTGGACCCGTACCTGCAACCGGCGCACGTGCTCACCGTGCGCCGCCCGGCCGCACCGGCCCCCGCCGAGCCGGAGCACCCGGCCGCGCCCGACCTGACAGTGGAAGACGTACCCGCCGACCTCTCCGGCGGCACCGCCCCGACCGCACCGGCCGACAAGGACGACGCCCGATGGACCAGCTGATCGCCGGCGAGGTACACGACCCGCACGCCGTGCTCGGCGCGCATCCGGCCGACGGGAGCACCACGATCCGGACGCTGCGCCGGGGCGCGGGTGAGGTGACGGTGCTCGCCGACGGCGAACGGCACCCGATGAAGCGGGTGCACGACGCCGGTGTCTTCGAGGCGGTGCTCCCCGGCGAGGTGCTCGACTACCGGGTCGAGGTGGACGGCACGCCGCACGACGACCCGTACCGTTATCCGCCCACGCTCGGCGACCTCGACCTGCACCTGATCGGCGAGGGCCGGCACGAGCGGCTCTGGGCGGCGCTCGGCGCCCGTGTCTTCGACGAGGGCGTCGCGTTCACCGTCTGGGCTCCCAACGCGCGCGCGGTGCGGCTGATCGGCGACGTCACCGGCTGGGCGCCGGACGACGGGTGGCCGATGCGCTCGCTCGGCTCCAGCGGCGTGTGGGAGATCTTCGTGCCCGGCATGCCGGTGGGCAGCCGCTACAAGTACCGCATCCTCGGCGCCGACGGCCGGTGGCGGGACAAGGCCGACCCGATGGCCGCGCGCACCGAGGTGCCGCCGGCCACCGCGTCGGTGGTGCACGAGTCACGGTACGAGTGGGGTGACGCGGACTGGCTCGCGCGCCGGTCCCGGCAGGCGCCGCACCAGGAGCCGATGAGCGTGTACGAGGTGCACCTGGGCTCGTGGCGACCCGGCCTCGGCTACCGGGAGCTGGCCGAGCAGCTCACCGCGTACGTGCTGGAGATGGGCTTCACCCACGTGGAGTTCCTGCCGGTGATGGAGCACCCGTTCGGCGGCTCGTGGGGTTACCAGGTCACCGGCTACTACGCGCCGACCGCCCGGTTCGGCGACCCGGACGACTTCCGGTACCTGGTGGACCGGCTGCACGCCGCCGGCATCGGCGTGCTCCTGGACTGGGTGCCGGCGCACTTCCCGAAGGACGAGTGGGCGCTCGCGCGTTTCGACGGCACCCCGCTGTACGAGCACCCCGACCCGCGTCGCGGCGAGCACCCCGACTGGGGCACGTACGTCTTCGACTTCGGCCGCAACGAGGTGCGCAACTTCCTCGTCGCCAACGCGCTGTACTGGCTTGACGAGTTCCACATCGACGGGCTGCGCGTGGACGCGGTCGCGTCGATGCTCTACCTGGACTACTCGCGGCAGGACGGGCAGTGGGCGCCGAACGTGCACGGCGGCCGGGAGAACCTGGAGGCGATCGCGTTCCTCCAGGAGGTCAACGCCACCGTCTACCGGCACCACCCGGGCGTCCTGATGATCGCCGAGGAGTCCACCGCCTGGCCCGGCGTCACGAAGCCGACCTCGGAGGGCGGGCTCGGGTTCGGCTTCAAGTGGAACATGGGCTGGATGCACGACACCCTGCTCTACACCTCGAAGGACCCGATCTACCGGCAGCACCACCACCATCAGCTCACGTTCTCGCTGGCGTACGCGTGGAGCGAGAACTACGTGCTGCCGATCAGCCACGACGAGGTGGTGCACGGCAAGGGGTCACTGGCGGGCAAGATGCCCGGCGACACCTGGCAGCGGCTGGCCACCGTGCGAGGGCTGCTGGCGTACATGTGGGCGCACCCGGGCAAGCAACTGCTGTTCATGGGCTGCGAGCTGGCCGACGACAGGGAGTGGAGCGAGGAGCGGGGCCTCGACTGGTACCTGACCCACGACCCGGCGCGCGCCGGCGTGCAGCGGCTGGTGGCCGACCTGAACCGCGTCTACCGGGCCAGCCCGGCGCTCTGGGCGCAGGACACCGACCCGGCCGGCTTCCGCTGGATCGCCGGGGACGACGTCGCCAACAACGCGGTGTCGTTCATCCGGATCGCCCCGGACGGGCAGACGCTGGTGTGCGTGGCGAACTTCTCCGCGACTCCGCTGGAGGACTACCGGATCGGCCTCCCGGCCGCAGGTACGTGGGCGGAGTCGCTGAACACCGACGCCCACCACTACGGCGGGTCGGGCGTGGGCAACCTGGGCGAGGTGCACGCCGAGAACGTGCCGTGGCACGGCCTGCCCGCGTCGGTGGCGCTGCGCGTCCCCCCGCTGGGCGTCCTCTGGCTCTCCCCCCGCTGACCCCGTGCCGGCCCCGCGACCCCCGTTGATCATGAAGTTGGCGGCACTCTAAGAGATCCACAACGCCGTCAACTTCATGATCGACGCGGAGAAGCAAAAGACGGTCAGACCAGGTCGGCTTCGCGCAGCAGCTTCCAGAGGCCGGCGCCGTCGGGGGCGCTCAGCCACTTCTGGCCGATCGGGCCCGACGACGAACGGCCCGCCGGTGCCGGGAGGCTGCCTGCGAGCACCGACTGGGTCGGGGACAGTTGCCGGATCGCCACCCCGGCCACGTGGTCCGGGTGCGCTGCGGCGAACTCCCGGTAGATCTCCGGGTCGTGCTGTCCGTCGTCGCCGATCAGCAGCCATCGCACCTCGGGGAACTCCCGGGACAGCCGGGCCAGCGTGGCCCGCTTGTGCTCCCGGCCGCTGCGGAACCACCTGTCCGCGGTCGGCCCCCAGTCGGTGAGCAGCAGCGGCCCGGCCGGGTAGAGGTGCCGGGACAGGAACCGGGTGAGCGTCGGCGCGACGTTCCAGGCGCCGGTGGACAGGTAGAAGACCGGCGCGCCCGGGTGGGCGGTGGCCAGCCGCTCGTACAGCACCGCCATGCCGGGCACCGCCGTGCGGGCGTGCTCGTCCAGCACGAACGTGTTCCACGCGGCGAGCAGCGGCCGGGGCAGCGCGGTCACCATGACCGTGTCGTCGATGTCGGAGAGGATGCCGAACCGGACGGCCGGGTCGAGCACGCGGACCAGCGCCTCCACCGGCTCGGCGTCGGCGACGCTGAGGCGTACGCAGCCCCAGCCGGGGGCGAAGTCGGCCTCGATCACGGTGTCGACGAAGCCGCTGCGGTCGGCGGTCACCTCCTGGCGCACGCCGTCGGCCTCGATGGTCACCTTCACGTGCTTGGCGGGCAGCGTGGCGAAGCTGCGCCAGCCCCGCACCTTGTCCAGCCGGCCCCGCCGCCGGGTGTCCGGACGCCCGAGCAGCACGCGGCAGAGCACGCGCGCCCAGCCGGGGGCGCCGTAGCCCGCGTACGCGATGATGTTGGGCTGCCACCCGGTGCGCCGCAACCGGCGCTCCACCAGGCCGTGCACGGCGTCCTCGAAGCGCGCGGCGCGGTGCAGTTGCGGAACGGCAAGCTGGTCCGGTGGTGTGGGCGGCACACGGCAACAGTGCCACAACCGGACCGGCCGGGCCACGCGAGTGATCCACGCCGATCCGACCCGGCGGCGGGCGCCGCCGTGACAGACTGCGGTCGGGACGACGACGGGGGCGTTTGTCGTGTCGACGACGAAGCGGGACCGGGTACTGCCGCGTCCGGACGCGCCGGCGCTGGTGGCGCTGCTGCTCGGCGTCGCGGCCGTCGGCTACCGGCTGGTGCTGACGCTGCTCACGGTGCCCGCGTCGAACAGCGACGAGGCCACGTTCGGCCTGGCCGCGCTGCACATCGCCGAGCGCGGTGAGCGGCCGGTCTTCCTCTACGGCCAGCGCTACATGGGCGTGCTGGAGTCGTACCTGGCCGCGCCGCTTGTCGGCTGGGCCGGGCCGAGCTGGCCGCTGCTGCGGCTGCCCCTGCTGGCGCTCTTCGCGGTCTTCCTGTGGCTGGCGTACCGGCTGACCCGCCGCCTGTTCTCCCCCTGGCTCGCAGTGGTCGTGGTGGGCCTGCTCGCGCTCGGCTCGGAGCGGGTGGTCCGCGACCAGCTCACGGTGGTCGGCGGCCGTCCGGAGGTCAAGCCGGCGGTGCTGGCGATGCTGCTGATCGCGGTGGCCCTCGGCGACCGGCGGATCCGGCACCACTGGCTGGCCACCGGCGCGTTCGGGCTGCTCGCCGGGCTGGCGCTGTGGTCGGACTGGCTGATCGCGCCGTACCTGCTGGTGGCGGCGGTGGTGCTCGCCGTGGCGGTGCCCCGGGATCTGATCGGCTGGCCGGGTGTGCTGCTGGTGGTGGGCTTCCTGGCCGGGATCGCCCCGGTGGTCAAGGACAACCTCGTCGCGCCGCCCGGGCAGGACTCGCTGTCGGTGTTCCGCGAGATCAGCACCAAGGAGGGGGTCGCGCCGTCGCTCGCCGAGCGGCTGCGCGGCGGGCTGCTGGAGGGGGTGCCGCTGGCGTCGGGCATGTGCCCGATGGACGGCTGCGCGCGCTGGGCGCAGTGGTTCGGCGTGCTCTACCCGGTGCTGCTGGTGGCCGCCGCCGGGCTCGGGCTGCTCGCGTACCGCCGGGCCGCCGACCACGCCGCGCGGGTCCGGGCCGTGGCGATCCTCGCCCTGGTCGTGGGCGCGGCGCTGACACTTCTGGCGTACGTGCGCAGTCCGCTCGCCGCGACCGACCCGCTCGGCAACGCCCGCTACCTGTCGGTGCTCCAGATCTCGCTGCCGGCCGTACTGTGGCCGCTCTGGCTGGCCGCCGCGCACGCGGTGCGGGGCACCGCCGGACGGGCGGCCCGGCTGGGCGGCGCCACGGCGGCGGCGGTGCTGGCCGGGCTGACCGCCGCCACCGTCGCCGGGACCGTGGCATTCCTGACCGGTGTGCCGGGCGTACGGGACGAGGAGCGTACCGCCCGCCGCCTGGCCGACACGGTGCGGCAGGCCGGTCTGCACGAGGTGTACGGGGACTACTGGACCTGCAACCGGCTGATCTTCAACACCGGGGAGACCGTCGCCTGCGGTGTGCTCGACGGCGCCCTCACTCCCGGGCAGAACCGCTATCCGGCGTACTGGCAGCGGGTGGCGCGCGCGGACCGGCCCGGGTACGTGGTGGCGGCCGGCTCCCCGGCCGAGCGCACGCTGCGGCGGCTGCTGGGAGACCGCGCCGACGCGGCGGTGGTGGCCGAGGTGGGCGGTAGTCGCGTGTACCACCCCGAGCGTGCCGTCCGGCCGTGGCGCTGACCCCGGCCCGTACGCTGTGCCGGTGCTCATCCTGCTGCCCCCGTCGGAGGGGAAGGCCGAGGCCGGCACCGGCCGCCGGCTGGACCTGTCCCGGCTGTCCCTGACCGAGCTGAACCCGGCCCGGGAGGCGGTCCTGACCGCGCTCGTCAACCTGTGCGCCGGGCCGGGCGAGACGGCGGCCCGGACCGCGCTGGGCCTCACCGAGGGGCAGCGCGGCGAACTGCGGCGCAACGCCCGGCTGCGGGAGGCGGCCACCGCGCCGGCCGGGCGGCTCTACACCGGCGTGCTCTACGAGGCGCTCGGTCTGGACACGCTGCCGCCCGACGCGCAGCGGGCGGCCCGCCGCCAGGTGCTGATCAGCTCCGGCCTGTGGGGCGCGGTACGCCTCGCCGACCGGATCCCGCCGTACCGCTGCCCGATCGGAGCGCGGCTGCCGGGGCTCGGCGCGCTGTCGGCGTACTGGCGGGAGGCGCTCGGCCCGGTGCTGGAGCCGGCCGCCGGACGCGGCCCGGTGCTGGACCTGCGGTCCGGCGCGTACGCGGCCACCTGGACGCCGCGCGGCGCGCTCGCCGAACGCACGGTGACGGTGCGGGTGCTGCACGAACGGATCGTGGACGGCACGCCGACCCGGTCGGTGGTGAGCCACTTCAACAAGGCCACGAAGGGCCGGCTGGTGCGGGATCTGCTGCTCGCCGACGCCCGGCCGCGTACCGCCGACGCCCTGGTGGGGGCGCTGCGGGAGCTGAAGTACACGGTCGAGGAGGCGCCCCGGGCGGCCGGGCGGCCCCGGCAGGTCGACCTGGTGGTCACCGAACTCTGAGCCGCGGGCTTCCCGCAAATTTTGCTCAAGGCTGGGGCGCATCGGTTCCCGGTCCGGCGCTCGGCAGCGACGGTAGAGGTACCCCGACTCTGACCGAGGAGCCGCGCCGATGCTCACCACGCTGCTCGACCGCCCGCGCCCGTCGCCGCCGCCACTGGACTGGCTGACCCTGACCGACGCCTTCGAGGTCGCCTGCATGGTGCGCTGCACTCCGCCGCCGGCCGCCGACGTCCGCCGTCTCGACTCCGGACCGCACCGGGGCGGGATCGCCGAGTTCAACCGCGAGGACGCGGCGCAGCGGATGCGGCAGCTGCTGGGACGCCTCGACGTGCCGGTGGAGCACGAGCTGACCACCGGTGGCCTGCGCCGCCGCTACGAGCTGCACCGGTTGTCGGTGCCGCCGCCGCACCGGGCGGCGTACGCGAATCTGCTGGCCGCGGGCTGGCGGCAGGGACGCCGGGAGCTGCTCGGCGGGCCGTTCCCCGGCGCATCGGCGCCGCGGCGGCTGTGGCGGCCCCGGCTGGCCGCGGCGGCCTGGCGGGCCGCGCTGCTCGCCGGTGGCCGGCACGTCCGCCGGCACTGCCTCGGCATCCGGCTCGCCGACCGGGACCTGGCGGCGGTGCTGGTACGCGGCGCGGCGCTGCTGGACGTGCCGGCGGCACTGCGGCCGGGCTCGGGCTGCTTCCTGGTGGTGGTACCGAACGGCGAGCACCGGCAGCGGATCACCGAGAGCGCGGAGCTGGCCCCGGCGAGCTGACCGGCCCCGTGCGGGCTCGCGCGGCGGTGCCCCCACCGTGCGGGCTTGCGCCGTGACGGGTGCACGGCGCAGAGTGCAGCCCGTGAGCCGACACTGGCCTGTGCGCGCCGCCGCCCCGCTCGTGCTGGTGCTGCTGCTCGTCGCCGGGCTGGCCGGATGCCGGGACGAGCCGTCCGAGCCGACCCGGATCCGCATCGCCACCGGCAGCCCGACCGCCGTCTACCACGCCTTCGGCCAGTCGCTGGCGTCCCTGCTCAACCGGGAGGTACCCGGCGTACGGGCCGAGGTGGTGGTCACCGCCGCGTCGGCGCAGAACGTCCGGCTGGTCGGCGCCGGGGAGGCGGAGCTGGGCTTCACCCAGGCCGACGTGTTGCCGCCGCGCGAGCCCGAACATCCGTCGGTGCTCGCCGTGGCCCGGGTCTACGACGACCTGCTGCACCTGGTCACCCGCGCCGGCGGGCCGATCCGCACCCTCGGCGACCTGCGCGGCCGGCGGGTGTCGGTGGGCGCCGACGGCTCCGGCACCGAGATCACCGCCAGCCGCCTGCTGGAGGTGGCCCAGCTCGGCGGCAACCGGGTCCGCCAGGAGCACCTGGGGCTGGACGACTCGGTGGCGGCCCTGCGGGACGGGCGGATCGACGCGTTCTTCTTCTCCGGCGGGCTACCCGTACGCGGCGTCGCCGAGCTGGCCCAGCGAACCTCGCTGCGGATCGTGGACCTCGGCGACTGGACCGAGCCGCTGCGCCGGGCGTACGGGCAGGTCTACGTGACCCGGGACGTGCCGCGCTCGGTGTACCGGGCCGACCCGGTCAGCACCGTGGCGAACCCGAACTACCTGATCGTCCGCGCCGACCTGCCCGCCGCGCTGGTGCGGGAGGTGACCCGCCTGCTGATGGACCGCCGGCAGGAACTGGCCGCAGCGCACCCGGCGGCGGGACGGATGAGTCCCCGGTCGGCGATCGTCACCACTCCGCTGCCGCTGCATCCGGGCGCGGCGCAGTGGTATCGCGCCGCGAAGCCCTGACGTGGGTCAGCACCGGACCGGCGCGTCGGCGGGCGCCGGGAACCACAGCTCGGCGACCAGGCCCCGGGGCTCGCCCTGGCGCATGGTGAGCCGGCCGTCGGAGGCGTCGACGAGCACCGCCGCGATGGTCAGCCCGAGGCCCACGCCGTCCACGTTCTGCGCGTCCGGCGCCCGCCAGAACCGCTCGGTGGCCTGGTCGAGCTGACTGGCGGTCATGCCCGGACCGGTGTCGCTGACGGTCAGCACCGTCCCGCCGCCGACGGCGCGTACGGTCACCGTCACCTCTCCCCCGGTGCCGCTGAACTTCACCGCGTTGTCGATCAGGGCGTCCAGCGCCTGGTCGATGGCGGTCGGCACGGTCCGGGCGTACGCCGGCGCGTCCTCGGCGTCGAGGCGGAGCGTGACCTCCCGGTGCCGGGCCAACGGCAGCCAGGCCGTCACCCGGGAGGCGGCGGTGGCGGTGGCGTCCACAGTGACCCGCTGGTTCTCCTCCCGCTCGGCGCGGGCCAGCGTGAGCAGCGCGTCGAGCACCGTGGCGAGCCGGTCGGTCTCCTCCAGCGCGAGCCGGTGCTCGGCGCGCCCGTCCGGGTCGGTGAGGCTGGGGCCCAGTTCCTCCACCCGCAGCCGCAGCGCGGTGAGCGGGTTGCGCAGCTGGTGGCTGGCGTGCGCGACGAAGGCGCGTTGCCGGTCCATCACGTCGGACACCGCGTCGGCCATGTCGTTGAAGCTGGTCGCCAGCCGGCGCAGCTCGGGCGGCCCGAGTCCGGCGCGGACCCGCGCGGCGCGGCGGCCCTCGGCGATCTCGTGGGTCACCGCGTCCAGCTCGGTGACCGGGCGCAGCACCCAGCCGGCCAGCCCGAACGCGGTCGAGACGCAGGCCAGCACCGCCAGCAGCCCGATGCCCGCCAGCAGCAGCCACCACACGGTGACCGTGCGGCGCACACCGTCCGCCGGGCTGGTCGTGACCACGGCGCCGAGCACCTCGCCGCCGTCGTTGATCGGCACCGCCGTCACCACCGGGCCGCCGACCCAGGGCCAGACCGACTCCGGGCCGCTGAACTGCTGCCCGGACAGCGCGGTGTCGAGCGCCGGGCCGGTGCCCGCGCCCGGCTCCCACCCGGACGAGGCCACCACGGTACGGCGGTCCCGGTCCACCACTGCCGCGCCGATGCCGTAGAGCGCGTCGTAGGCGGCCAGTTCCCCGTCCAGCGGGCCGGGGCTGCCGCCCCGCAACGCGGGCCCGGCCAGCGAGGCGAAGCGGGTGGCGTCGGCGAGACGGTCGGCGCGGACCCGGTCGGTCTCCCGGGTCGCGAGCGTGGCCGCCAGCGGTGTCTCCAGGGCGATCAGGACCAGCACCATCAGCAGCAGGTAGCTGATCACCAGCCGGCGGCGCACGACCCGGCCCTCACGCCTCGCGGAGCCGGTAGCCGACCCCGCGTACGGTCTCCACCAGCGTCGGGTCGCCGAGCTTGCCGCGCAGCGACCCGACGTGCACCTCCACGGTGTGCCGGTCGGCCCAGGTGGTGCCCCACACGTCGAGCAGGATCCGCTCGCGCGGCACCGCCACCCCGGGCTGGCGGGCCAGGGACAGCAGGATGTCGAACTCCTTGCGGGTGAGCGAGACGTCCCGGCCGGCCACCGTCACGGTCCGGCCGCCCACGTCGATGCGGACCGTACCGGCCTCGATCAGGTTGCGCTGCGGCGCGGTGTGCGCGGCCCGGCGCAGCACCGCCTCGATCCGCGCCTGCAACTCCACCATCGAGAACGGCTTCACCACGTAGTCGTCGGCGCCCAGCCGCAGCCCCAGCACCCGGTCGCGTTCCTCGCCGCGCGCGGTCACCGCGATGATGCCGAGCCGGCTGCTGCGCCGCCGCAGCTCGCGGCACAGGTCGGTGCCGTCGCCGTCGGGCAGCCCCAGGTCGAGCAGCACCAGGTCGCAGGGGGCGGCGGAGAGCGCGGCCGCCACCGTCGCGGCGTGTTCCACCTGGTAGCCGCGCCGGGTCAGCGCGGACGACAGCGCGGCGGCGACCCGGCGGTCGTCCTCGACCAGGAGGATCCGCACCCGTTCCTCCCTCGAGTCGACGTGTTGCCCTGGGAATGGTGGCAGACGCGCCGCCGGGACGCGAGGCCGCTCTAGGCTGCTGCCGTGATCTACAAGATTCTCTCCGACGACGAGTGGGCGCAGGCGCGGGCGGACGGGCGGTTCGCCGGCACCGCGATGGACCGCCAGGACGGCTACGTCCACCTCTCCGCCGCCGACCAGGTGGTGGAGACCGCGCGCAGGTTCTTCGCCGGGGTCACCGGCCTGACCCTGCTCGCGGTCGACGAGGCCCGGCTCGGTGACGCGCTGCGCTGGGAGGAGTCCCGTGGCGGCGCGCTGTTCCCGCACCTGTACGCGGCGTTGCCGGTGGACGCCGTGGTGGCCACGCACCCGCTGCCGGCCGACCGTCCGGCCGCCGACGCGGTGGCCGAACTGCTCGGGTGAGCGCTCGTTATGCTGCGTCGAGCCCGCCCGACGGCGCGACGCGCCCTGGCATGTGATGCGAGTTGAGATGACTGACAGCAACGACCGGTCCGCCTCCGTCTTCGTCCACCCGACGGCCGACGTGGAGTCCGGCGCCCAGGTCGGCGACGGCACCAAGGTCTGGCACCTGGCGCACATCCGGTCCAGCGCCCAGGTCGGCGCCGGCTGCGTGATCGGCCGCAACGTCTACGTCGACGCGGGCGTCACCGTCGGCGACCTGGTGAAGATCCAGAACAACGTCTCGGTCTACCAGGGCGTGACCATCGAGGACGAGGTGTTCGTGGGCCCGTGCGCGGTGTTCACGAACGACTTCCGCCCGCGCGCCCAGAATCCGGACTGGACGATCACCCCGACGCTGGTCCGCCGGGGCGCGTCGATCGGCGCGAACGCCACGCTCGTGTGCGGCATCGAGGTCGGCGAGTACGCGATGATCGCCGCCGGTTCGGTGGTGACCCGCGACGTCAAGCCGTACCAGCTGGTGGCCGGCAACCCGGCCCGCCCGAAGGGCTGGGTGGACGCCAAGGGCGAGGTCATCTCCCGCGACGTCGACAACCCGCCGCAGCAGGGCTGACCGGACGGACAGGGGCGACGACCGGCGCGGTCGTCGCCCCTGTCACCGGTACGCCTCAGCCGCAGAGCCGGCCGATCTCGTCCCGGAACCGGTCCATCGGGTTCGACCCGGCCGGTCCGAGCAGGTACTCCTTCAGCTCCCGCCGCGCCCCGGTCATCGGGTCGTCGCCGGTCCGGGTCACGTCGAGGATCTTCGCCAGCTCGCCGCAGTCCGCCGAGAGCAGGTACGCCGCCCGCGCGGTCGGGAACTGCCGCCGGAACTCGTCCTCGGGCAGGCCGGCCGGATTGGCCACCACGTACGGGCGCTCGCTCTGCACGAAGTCGGAGACCACGCTGGACACGTCGCTGACCAGCAGGTCGGTGACGTTGAAGCAGTCGAACAGCCCCGGGGTGCGGCCGGTGACCACGAGGTGCGCGGCGCTGTCCAGCGAGGACGCGTCGGTCTCGCCGCCGGCCGCCTTGATCCGGGCCACGATCCGCTCGTGCACAGCACGGGCCTTGGGCGAGCGCGTGCCGGTCAGCGGGTGCGGCTTGTAGATCACCCGGACGTCCCCGGCGGCGAGCAGGCCGGACACGATCCGCTCCCCCATCAGCACGAGCGAGGTGTGGTACGGGTCGTCGTCGAGCCAGCCCTCCCAGGTCGGCGCGTACAGCACGGTGAAGCGGTGGTCGGCGGCCCCGGAACCGAACGTGTGCACCCCGGCGAGCTGCGGCCGGCCGATCTCCACGATGTCGCGGTCCAGCACGCCGACGTCGGCGCGGGCGTACCGTTCCCGCCCGGCCGGCCCGGCCACCCAGACCTCGTCGTACACCTTGCTGTACGGGTTCACGCTCGCCTGCTTGTCGCTGTCGCCGTGACCCACGAAGACGTGCTTGACGCCCGGCTCCCGCAGCAGGTGGATGTTGGCGCCGACGTTGGCGGCGTACAGCGCCACGCGCAGCGAACTCAGGTCCAGGTTCATGAAGTCCACGCCGGCCGGCACGCAGATCACCGGCAGCCGGGTGTCGGCGAGCTGCCCGAACGCGTCCGCGGCGCGCAGCAGCACGACGGCGCGGCGGCCGGTCGCCTCCACCGGCGCGAGCCACATGTTGGCCTGGTAGACGTCCTTGGCCGGGCCGGCGAAGTAGAGCGCCACCTCGGGCCGCTCCCGGGCCATCCAGTCGTGCACGGCGGGCAGCACACCCGGGGCCCTGCCCCGGCCGCGCAGCGCGGTGAGCGCCAGCACCGCGGCGGTGACCAGGCCGGCGGCGAGCGTGACCAGGCCGGTGACCACCACCGGGGCGACCCGGTCGAGCGCGGCGGCCACCACCGCGGCAGGCACCAGCAGCACGTTCAGCAGCGGCATCTGCAGCCCGGCCAGCCGCCGCGCCCAGGCCGGCGGCACCGGCACCCGCCGCAGCGCGCCGAGGTCGATGTTGCGGGTGTACGCCGGCGGGTCGACCCGGCCGTCGATCACCTTGGTCACCGCGCCGGTGGCGACGGCTACCGTCCACAGCGCGGCGGGCAGCAGTAGGACGGCGACGGTGCCCGCCACGCCGGGACGCACCGCGGCGACCACCAGCAGGGCCACCGACAGGTCCCGCACCAGCCGCCGGAAGGTCGTGCCGAGACCGGCCTTGTCCAGCAGCGTGGCGGTCCCGGTGTGCCGCCCGGCCAGGGCCAGCTCACCGGCGACGGCGACCACGGCGGCCACCGCGTACGGGACCACCAGGCCGAGGACTCCGGCGAGGACCATGACCGCGTAGCCGAGAAGCGTCGCGCCGACCGCGGCGAGACCCTGCTGGCTGCGTACTCTGCTCAACAACGAACGCTCCCTGTCTGCCCCGCCGATGTCGGTCCGAGTCGATCTCCGACGGCTGCGACCCTAAACGGATCACATGACACAAGTATTGCCGGGGTGTCCGGCAGGTGAACTGCGGACGGCGTCATGACGATGACGGCATGCGACGGGCCCCGGCCGTCCGAGAACGGCCGGGGCCCGACGAAAGCGCTGGGGTCAGCCCCCGATGACCACCCGGCGCACGCCGGTCCAGCGCGCCGGGTCGGTGACCCGGCGGCCGTCGACAAGCACCGTCACGCCCGGCAGGTCGGCCGGGGCGAGGGTGCGGTACTCCGCGTGGTCGGCCTGGATGACGGCGGCGCCGACCGGCTCGCCGTCGTACCCGGGCAGGCCGTGCGCGACCAGTTCCTCGTTCGTGTACATCGGGTCCGAGACGTACGGCACCGCGCCCCGGCGGCGCAGCGCCTCCACGGTCGGGAAGACGCCGGAGAACGCGGTCTCCTTCACGCCACCCCGGTAGGCGGCGCCCAGCACCAGCACGCCCACCCCGGTCAGGTCGCCGTACGCGGCGGCGAGCAGGTCGACCGCGTACTCCGGCATGGCCGCGTTGGCCTCACGCGCCGAGCGGACCACTGTGGCGGCCGGGTCGTTCCACAGGTACATCCGCGGGTAGATCGGGATGCAGTGGCCGCCGACCGCGATACCCGGCGAGTGGATGTGGCTGTACGGCTGCGTGTTGCACGCCTCGATGACCTTGGTGACGTCCACGCCGACGGTGTCGGCGAAGCGGGCGAACTGGTTCGCCAGGCCGATGTTCACGTCCCGGTAGGTCGTCTCGGCGAGCTTGGCCAGCTCGGACGCCTCGGCCGAGCCGAGGTCCCACACGCCGTTGGGCCGGTCCAGATCGGGGCGCTCGTCGAAGTCGAGCACCGCCTCGTAGAACCGCACGCCGTGCGCGGCCGACGCCTCGTCGATGCCGCCGACCAGCTTCGGGTAGCGGCGCAGGTCGGCGAAGACCCGGCCGGTGAGCACCCGCTCCGGGCTGAACACCAGGTGGAAGTCGGTGCCGGCGGTCAGGCCGGAACCCTCGGCGAGCATCGACGCCCACCGGTTACGGGTGGTGCCGACCGGCAGCGTGGTCTCGTAGCTGACCAGCGTGCCCGGCTTCAGCCCACGGGCGATGGCCCGGGTGGCGTCGTCCATCCAGCCGAAGTCCGGCACGCCCTCGGCGTCCACGAACAGCGGCACGACCACGACGACCGCCTCCGACTCGGCGACCGCGGTGGCGGTGTCGGTGGTGGCCGACAGCAGGCCGGCGGCCACCGCCTCCTTGAGCTTGACGTCCAGGTCGGCCTCACCCGGGAAGGGCACGGCACCGTCGTTGACCAGCTGGACGACCCGCTCGGAGACGTCGGCGCCGATCACCCGGTGCCCCTTGGACGCGAACTGCACGGCCAGCGGCAGACCGATCTTGCCGAGCGCGACGACGCAGATGTTCATGAACTACTTTCCTCCAGAGGGCCAGATTCGGCGCAGGCGGGCAAGGAACCGACCGGGGGTCACCGGCGTGATCGCGACGATCACCTGGCCCTTGTGGTTCGTGGTGGGCGTGACGAGGTGCCAGCGGACACCGCGCCGGGCCACCAGCCGGGGTGCGGCGACAGGGCGTTCGGTGCGCAACGGCGCCGAGCCCGTCCCGCCCAGGGCGGAGACCTCGGCGCGTACGATACGACGCTCACCTGTCCCCGCGACGACCGCCAGCAACCGGTCCACCGCGAAGTCCGTCCGTACGACGGTACCGGGGCCGGACGCCTCGACCGACGTGACACCCGTCAGATCGCCCACGCTGACCCGCAGCGCCTCCGCGTTCAGCTCGGCCAGCTCGGCCCAGCGGCTGCGCGCGGTGACCACCAGGGCCCGGGCCCCGGCGGCGTCGCGTCCCCAGGCCAGCCCGGTCGCGGTCAGCTTGGCCAGTATCGCGGCGGCCCGGTCGGTGACGTCGTACCAGTCGTCCGGGTAGCCGAACGCCGGGTCGCGGAAGCCGACCTGGGCGGCGTACCAGCGGTCACCCTCGATGATCACCTCGGGCAGCGACCGGTCGGCGTGCTGGCCGACGATCGTGCGCAGCGCGTCGAGGTCGCCGTCCCGCGCCACCGCGACCCGCAGCCGCTCCTCGGGTGCCATCCGGGCGGTCACCCCGTCGGTCAGGTACGCCTCGGCGAGCTTGCGGATCCGGTCGTGGACCTGCCGCTGCACGTCCGGGGAGAGGGCGAGGAACTCCGCGCGGAGCAGCTTCGCCACCTCCCAGGTGAAGTGACGCACCAGCACCGCGTCCCGCCGCGGGCCGGGCTCGATCAGCCCGGCGACGAAACCGACGAGTTCCTCGGCGCAGCGCAGCCGCTCCTCGAACCGGCTGGCGTACGTGATGTTCTGGGCGTTGTCCCGCTTGACCGCGTAGTAGTACTCGTAGTCGCCGAGGACCGACACCTTCTTGGCCCGGAAGCACGCCTCCAGCGTGAACGGCTGGTCGCTGCCCATCGGCATGTCGGTGCGGTACCGCAGGCCGTGCCGCTCGATCAGGTCCCGGCGGAACAGCTTGGTGTTCGACAACGACCAGGGCAGGTCGCTGCCGAACAGGTCGAGCCGCTCCTGGGTGGTGGCGTACACGGCCTGGTGCACGTAGCGCTTGTTGGTGCCGACCATCCGGCCGAGCACCACGTCGGAGTCCCACCGGTCGGCGGCGTCGACCAGGCGCTCCAGCGCCTCCGGACCGAGGTGGTCGTCCGAGCCGATGAAGAAGACGTACCGGCCGCGGGCGTGGTCGAGCGCCACGTTGCTCGGCGCCGCCGGGCCGCCGGAGTTGGCCTGGTGCAGCACCCGGACCGTGCCCGGGTACCGCTTGGCGTAGCGGTCCAGTTCGGCGCCGCTGCCGTCGGTGGAGCCGTCGTCCACGGCGACGACCTCCAGCCGGTCCAGCCCGATGGTCTGCCCGACCAGCGAGTCCAGGCAGGCGGTCAGGTACGGCATGGTGTTGTAGACGGCGACCACCACTGTCACGTCCGGCCCGCTCACGCCCCCACCTCCACCTGCGCCGGCTGCACCGGTGCGTGCGCCGCCGGCGCCGGCCGGGGCGGTGCGTCCGGCAGCAGCCGGGAGTAGACCTCGTCGAGCACCCGCGCCTGCGCCTCCCAGGTCCAGCCGGCCAGCAGGCCCGGCCGGTCGTACGCGGCGCGGTACCGCTGCGGGTCCGCGAGCACCGCGGTGACCGCGCGGACGAAGTCGGCCACGTCCTCGGCGCGGAACACCTCGCCCTGACCGGTCTCCCGGACAGTCTCGGCCATGGTGCGCACGTCGGACACGACCAGCGGCAGACCGGCGTGTGAATACTCGAAGAACTTGGTGATCAGCGCGATCTCGTGGTTCGGCCAGTGCTGGATCGGGATGACGCCGACCTGTGCGCCGCTGAGGAACCGGACGACCTGGTGGTGCGGCACGTACGGCAGCACGTGCAGCCGGTCCGCCACGCCCAGCTCACCGGCCCGGGTGACGAGGCCCCTGACGTACGCCGAGTCGGGCTTGTTGACCACGAACGCGACGTGCGCGCCGGGCAGCCGCGGCAGTGCCTCGACCATCACGCCGAGGCCGCGCTTGGCGGCGGCCACCCCGCTGTAGACGAGCAGCGGCTCGTCCGGTCCGAGCCCGCAGCGGGCGCGGATGTCCGGCACCGGCTCGGCCGGGTCGGCCGGCAGCTCCGCCACCGCCGGGGCGTTCAGCACGACCGCCGGCCGTTCGGCCAGCCCGTGCTCGGTGCGCAGCAGGTCGGCCAGGCCACCGGAGACGGTCATGGTGGCGTCGGCATACGGCACGTACTCCCGCTCGTGCGCCACGTTGCCTGGTAGCCAGCGGGCGTTGTCGCGCCACGGCTGCACACCGGGAAGATATTCGTGGGCGTCCCAGAGCAGGGCGATCCGGCGGCCCTTCGCGGCGGCCCGGACCTTCGCGCGGGCGCCGACGCCGAGCATCCGGAAGTCGTTGGCGTGGATCAGGTCCGGCGCCAGCTCGTCGACCACCGGGCCGTAGGCCAGTTCGTAGTCCCACAGGCCCGGTTCCAGGCGCCGCCACGCGCCGTCGCCGCGCAGCCCGCGCCAGAACATGGTGTACGCGCGGTCCCAGGGGCCGTCCAGCTTGCGGCCCTTGCGGGCCCGGGTGAGCTGACGGTTGCGGAACCCGACCCACTTGCGGGTCAGGCCGGACAGCTTCTCCTCGGCACGCAGCGCGGCCCAGGGCAGCCCGCCCGGCCGGCCCGCGCCGGACTCGCGGGCCGCGACGGTGAGCGCCGCCCGGCGGACCGCCAGGTCCGCGCGCCAGGCCTTGACCGCCTGGGTACGGTGCGCCGCGATGCCGCTGGGCGGATAGGCGAGCGGGTGCCGCAGCCAGGCCCGGCGGAACTCGTGCCGGCGGCGGGCCAGCGGCTCGGGCATCGGCACGAGGCGTACCTCGGCGGCGCCGAGGCGCCAGCTCTGCGGGCTGCCGACCGGCGCCCGCCCGAGCAGCACCACGTCCCAGCCGGCGTCGGCGGCGGAGCGGGCCGCCTTCTGCACCCGGGAGTCACCGATGACCCCGTTGTCCACCAGCATCACGACCCGTCCCCGGGTGCCCGCCGCTGCGGTCGTGCCGTCAGATCCCATTCCTGCCCGTTTCGTCGTCGCCAGCACCGCGCCCGCGGACCCGAGCGAGTCTACGACAGCGGATCGGGCCCGGACGTCCGCCGCCGCCGGTGCCCCCCGACCTGCTGTGACTGTTGCTACCCTCCACCCTGTCCAACGACCGGCGCCCGCTCCGGGTCGTTCGCCGGGTCGCCGGCCGCGCCACGCGGGCCCTCGGCCAACCCCAGCTCAGCGCGAACGGGACCGCACAATGGACGTGGTGACCACCGAGGAACCCCGCCGGCCCGCACCAGCCCCGGCGACCGAGCCGGCCACAGCCGATCGCGCCCGGCCCGGTCCCGTCCGGCGGCTGCGCGACGCCGCCCGGGACGCGGCGCCCGCGCTGGCGGTCTACGCGGTGATCCGGCTCGTCGGCGTCCTGGCCGTCTACGTCTGGGCCCGCTCGCTCAACCTCTCCCCGGTGCGCGAGCTGACGCTGTCCGACGCGACGTACTACCTCGCCATCGCCCAGCGGGGCTACGACGGGTACGAACGGGTGCAGAGCGACATGGCGTTCTTCCCGCTCTACCCGGCCCTGATCGGCGTGGTCGAACGGGTCACCCCGCTCGGGCCGCGTACCGCGGGGCTCGCGGTGGCCGCGCTGGCCGGCCTGGCGGCGGCCTGGGCGCTGTACGCGATCGGCTCGTACCTGCACGACCGTCGCACCGGCGTGCTGCTCGCCGCGCTCTGGGCGGCGCTGCCGCACGCCGTCGTGCAGTCGATGGCCTACAGCGAGACGCTGTTCACCGCGCTGGCCGCGTGGACGCTGTACGCGCTGCTGCGTCGGCACTGGCTGACCGCGGGCGTGCTCTGCCTGTTCGCCGGTCTGACCCGGCCCACCGCCTCGTCGCTGATCCCGGTGGTCGGCCTGGCCGCGCTGCTCGCCGTGGTCCGGCGCCGGGACGGCTGGCGGCCGTGGGTGGCCATGATGCTCGCCCCGGCCGGCTGGCTCGCCTACCTGGCCTGGGTGGGCGTCCAGACCGGGCGGCCGGACGGCTGGTTCCACATCCAGTCCGCCGGCTGGCGCAGCCACTTCGACTTCGGCGTGGACACGTTCCGGCGGGGACGCGAGGTGCTGGCGGTGTCCGCGACACCGCAGATGCTCGTGGTGAGCCTGGTGCTGCTGCTGGCGCTGATGTTCTTCGTGCTCAGCGTGATCGACCGCCAGCCCTGGGAGTTGCTGCTGTTCAGCGGGCTGATGCTGGTCACCACGCTCGGCGCGGCGGGCTACTACCACTCCAAGGCGCGGTTCCTGGTGCCGGCGTTCGCGCTGCTGCTGCCGGCCGCCGTCGGCCTGGCCCGGGCCGGGCGGGCCCGGGCCGTCACCGTGCTGGTCGCGCTCACGGCGTTCTCGACCTACTTCGGTGGCTACCTGCTGCTCATCTGGACCCGGTCGCCGTGACCCTCACCGGGTGAGCGGGCGGACGTCCCACAGCCAGACGTCCGCCACCCGCTGCCCCGGCCCGTAGAGCGCGTCGAGCACCACCTTGAGGTCGTCGTGGCGGCGGGCCCGGTCCGGCAGCGCCACCGCGTCGGCCTTCCAGTGCCGCACGTCGGCGCGGGCCTGCTCGACGTCGGCCGGGCCGACAGCGGTGTCCCGCTGGCCCCGCGACACGGCGGTGAGCAGCTTCGCGGTCGGCTGCGGCTCGACGCCCCACCGGCCGGTGTTGTCGGTCTTGGAGACCGGCCCGAGGAAGTACCCCTCCGGTACGGCGAAGCCGGCCAGCGCGGCGGAACTCCAGTACAGCGACGTCATGCCGTCGACCGGGACCGGCACCAGGGTGCGGCCGGGGGCGACGTGCTCCTTCCAGACGCCGGCGGTGACGAAGTCCGGCACCGGGTTGCGCCCGCGCGCCTCCAGCGGGGTGGGCAGGATCGGCAGCAGCGCGGCGAACAGCGCCACAGCGGCCAGACGGGGCACCAGCCGGGACTGGCCGGGCTCGTCCGCCCGTACCCGGGCCACCCGGTCCCCGGCCACCGCGAACAGCACGCCGAGCGCCACCGTGGTGATCAGCGCGAACCGGGACACCACCACCGAGTCGAACACCGGCAGCTCGGACACCAGCGCGAACGGCGCCGGCACGTCGGTGCGGCGGGTGCCCACGGTCCAGGTGGTGCCGATCGAGAAGACCGCCGAGATCAGCGCGACCACGGCGAGCACCCGGACCACGATCTCGCGGCGCAGCCACAGGGCGGCGCCGATCGCCAGGATCACCACCGACCAGCCGTAGAAGCTGGCCTGCTCGGTGGTGTTCGGGCCCCAGCGCAGGGCGCTGGTGGGGCTGCCGGCCACGGACTCGGTGGCGTACCGCACGAACGAGCCGAGGGTCAGCGCGTAGACGTCCGGGTCGCCCGGGTGACCGACCCGGTGCTGCGGGCCGGCGAACTGCATCCACAGCGGGTACGCGGAGGCCGCACCGACGAGCACGCCGGTGATGGCGAGCCCGCCGAGCATCGGCCCGGCCCGGCGCAGCGCCTCCCGCGGCCGGAAGATCACGTAGCCGACGACCATCATCAGGCAGCCGAGCGCGGTCAGGAACAGGATCTCCAGGCTCACGAAGAACTGCGCCACCACGAGCGCGCCCAGCACCAGGCCGTTGCGCACCGGGCGGCCGTCCCGGGCCAGCCGGATCACCTGCCAGAGGATGAACGGCACCAGCCACTGGGCGGTGATGTGCGGGTGGCCGTTGCTGTGCGACACCAGCGCCGGCGCGAACGCGCAGAACAGGCCGCCGGCGAAGGCCGCCACCCGGGACGAGACCAGGTTGCGGGACAGCACGTGGTACCAGGCGTACGCGGTGCCGGCCAGGTTGAGCGTGATGAACAGCAGGTACGCGAACGGCGCGCCGAACAGCAGGGTGACCGGAGACAGCACCAGCCCTGGTAGCTGCATGCCGACGTTCGTCATCAGGTTCACGCCGTCCGGGGCGTTCTGCAACGAGGTGAAGAACGGGTTCTCCAGGTTGCTGACCGCGTGCGCGGCGTACGCCAGCATCCACTCGTTGAAGCCCTGGTCGTTGGGGCGACTGCCGAGCAACCGCCCGTCGGGGTTCACCCAGCCCCGCGCGGTCACCCAGAACGCGCCGGCCAGGTAGATCGCCGCGACCAGCAGATCCGGCCGCATCCGGTGCCACCGCCCGGGGCGGTCGGCACGCTCCGCCGCGGCGGTCTCCGGCTGCGCCTGCTGCTGCGCGGCGTCGGCGGGCCGGTCCGCGCCGTCGGCGGTCGGCGGCTTCGCGGTCTCGCCGGTGGCGTCGGCCACCGATCCACCGGCGTCTGCGGTGCGGGTACGGGTCTCGGGCCCGGGGGCGGTCATGGCGCCGTAGTGTACGCAAGCCGGGCCGCGCCGCCGGGCCAGGCTCGCCCGGCCCGGTGAAGACTCGGCGACGATCCCCCGGCGGCGGGACGTACCGGCGGTGACCGGACCGTGCCGCGGCGGCGGCGAGCAGCCGGGCGGGCGCCCGCCGGACCGGGGTGATCCGGCCGGTTCGGTTAGGCTGGTCCCTCGTGTCCCGTTCCACGCCACCGGTCACCGTGCTCCCCGTCGGGGCGACGGCGTCCGGTGACGGCGGGTGGCCCGGCCCACCATCGCGTACCGGCCACGTCCGCGTACGTCGTCCGGCGGCGGGTGGGGCACTACTATTTCTAGGGCCTGCGGGCACCGGCCCGGCCACCCGGCCGGGGTCCACGGCCTCCCGTCTCGGGCGGCGGCCGGTCCGCCCCGAGAATCCGTCGCAGATCACGAGGAGTCACGTGTGAAGGTCGTCAGCATCGTCGGCGCCCGACCGCAGTTGGTGAAGCTGGCGCCCATCGCGGCGGCGTTCGCCGAGGACGGGTGCGAGCACGTGATCGTGCACACCGGCCAGCACTACGACGCCGACCTGTCCGACGTCTTCTTCTCCGGCCTCGGCATCCCCGACCCGGACGTGCACCTGGGGATCGGCTCCGGCAGCCACGGCGTGCAGACCGGCAACACCCTGGCCGCCCTGGATCCGGTGCTCGCCGCCGAGGCGCCGGACTGGGTGCTGGTGTACGGCGACACCAACTCGACGCTGGCCGGCACGCTGTCGGCGGTCAAGCAGCACCTGCGGGTGGCGCACCTGGAGGCCGGGCTGCGGTCGTTCAACCGGCGGATGCCGGAGGAGCACAACCGGGTGCTCACCGACCACGCCGCCGATCTGCTGCTCGCCCCCACCGAGGAGGCCGTCCGGCACCTCGCCACGGAGGGCCTGGCCGCCCGTACCGAACTGGTCGGCGACGTGATGGTGGACGTCTGCCTGCGGGTCCGCGACGACGTGGCGCGGGGCGGGCAGCCCCGCCCGGCGCTGCCCGACGGCATCGACCCGGACGCGCCGTACCTGCTCGCCACCCTGCACCGCGCGGAGAACACCGACGACCCGAAGCGGCTCGCCGCGCTGCTCGACGCGCTCGCCGACCTGCCCGTGCCGGTCGCGCTGCTGGCCCACCCGCGGCTGGTCGCCCGCGCCGACGAGCACGGGCTGAAGCTGACCCGGGGCGCGCTGCACGCCGGCCGGCCGCTGCCGTACGCCGCGATGGTGGCCGCCGTGGTCGGCTCCGCCGGCGTGGTCACCGACTCGGGCGGCCTCCAGAAGGAGGCGTACCTGCTGGACCGGCCGTGCACCACGCTGCGCACCGAGACGGAGTGGGTCGAGACGCTCGCCGACGGCTGGAACGTGCTGGTACCGGATCCGCGCGAGCTGGGCGCCGGCTGGGCGGCCACCGCGACGCGTCCCGCCCCGGAGGCGCCGCGCGGCACCCCGTACGGTGACGGCCGGGCGGCCCGGCGGGTCGCCGAGACGCTGCGGCGGCACCTGGCATGACGACGCGCTCCCTCCTCACGATCGGTTATCAGCGATGACCAACCACACCGTCCCGCTCCCCCGCTCGCGGGGCGGGAAGCGGCCGCACGCCATCTACCTCGCGATCGGCTTCCCGCCCGCGGCGAAGAGCAGCGCGTACCGGCTGCGCGAGACGGCGAACCAGTTCGTCGCCCAGGGCTGGGACATCACCGTCATCACGATCTGCCAGCAGGCGTGGGAGCGGGAGTACGGCCTGGACCACACGCTGTCGGAGAAGGTCGACCCGCGGGTGCGGGTGGTCGAGCTGCCGCTGATCCGGGAGGACCTGGAGACCGACATCAGGGCGTTCTCCGAGGAGCGGTCGCTGGACCCGGCGGGCTGGATCAAGCGGCTTCGCAAGCGCGAGCAGCAGGCGTTCCCGGAGCCGGTGTTCGGCGGCTGGCGGTACGAGCTGGAGAAGGCGGTGCTGCGGCTGCACCGCGAGCACCCGGCCGACCTGCTGCTCGCCTCCTGCGCCCCGTACGTGAACCTGGCGGCCACCCGGAAGCTGTGGGAGGAGCACAAGGTCCCGTACGCGGTCGACTTCCGCGACGGCTGGTCGCTCGACGTGATCGGCGGCGGCGAGGCGTTCACCCGCGACTCGGTCTCCGGCCGGTGGGAGTCCACGGTGCTGGAGAACGCGCTCGCGGTGTGGTGCGTCAACGACCCGATCGCCGGCTTCTACCGGGAGCGCTACCCGCACCTGGCCGACCGGGTGCACGTGGTGCGCAACGGCTACGACGAGGACAGCCTGCCGGACATCTCCGGCCGCTCGCCGGACCCGGCAGCCGGGCTGACCTTCGGCTACCTGGGCTCGGTCAACTTCAGCCCGGCGTTCCTGGAGTCGGTACTGGACGCCTGGCGCATCGCCCGGCGCGACGACCCGCTGCTGGCCCGCTCCCGGTTCGAGGTGCGCGGGCACATCGGCGCGGGCGCGTCGCGTGAGGCCAACCGGCACATGGACCTGCTCAAGGAGGCCGCCGTCGACGGGGTCAGCTTCGGCGGCCCGGTGCCGAAGGCGGAGCTGGCGGCCACGTACGGCTCCTGGGACGCGCTGGTGCTGATGCTCGTCGGTGGACGGTTCGTCACCTCCGGCAAGGTGTACGAGTTCATGGCCAGCGGCCTGCCCGTGCTCTCCGCCCACGACGTCGACCACGACGCCAGCAACGTGCTCGCCGGCCATCCGCTGTGGACCGGGGCGGTCGGGCTCGACCCGCACCGCCTCGCCGGCTCCTTCGTGGAGGCCGGCCGGCTGGCCCTGAAGGCGACCGACGCGGACCGGGCCGCCGCCCGGGACCTGGCCCGCCGTTTCGCGCGGCCCGCTGTGCTCGCCCCGGCGGTCCGCCGCCTCACCGAACTCGTCCGGCCCACCGGCGCCGGCGCGGCCACCCCGGCCACTACCTCCTCGACGGGAGATGCCCGACTGTGACCACAGTGCTCATCGTGGCCGCCGCCGCACCGAAGCAGCCGGCCGTGCTGATCGAGGCGCTGGAACGTTTCCGCAGCCGTGGCGCCCGCGTCACGGTGGCGTGCTTCTTCGACAGCGCGGAACTCCCGGTCGACCCGGCGCTGGCCGAGGTGCGGTCGTTCGTCGTACCCGCCGAGAAGCGCGACGCCCGGCTGCGGCGGGCGCTCGGCCGGGCGCAGGCCAACCGCAAGATCTGGCTGCACGCGCAGCGCCATGCCTGGCTGCGGCAGCGTTTCCGGTCCGCCGACCTGCTGGTGGCGCTGGACCCCCGGTCGGTCTACACGGTGTGGGAGATGGCCCAGCGCAACACCCGGGCCGGCGCACACTTCGGGCTCGTGCCGGCGCAGCGGGCGCTCGACGCGCCGCGTACCGAGCCGGTCGGCAAGCGGCTGGAGCGGCAGGTCGCGGCGGCCGCCGGCATCGGCACCCGGGGCGCCAAGCGGGCGGCGGTGGAGACCGTGCGCACCACCGTCCAGAAGGCGACCGGCCAGCGGATCATGAGCAACCCGGCCGGCGCCTGGTTCTGGTCCCGCGCGGTGGCCGCGCCCCGCGTACCGGACCGGCTGCGCAGCAAGCTCGCGGTACGGCTGCACGACAGCGCGGTCAAGGCGGGCCGCCCGGCGGTCGCGGCCCGGACCGCCGCGGCCGCGGTCAGCCGGATCAACAGCGCCGCCACCCGGGCGGACGTGCTCACCAAGGCCGCGCAGGGCGAGCTGGCCCTCGGGCACGTCCCGTCCGGGCTGCACGACGCGATCCGCGCCCAGCTCGCGCTTGCCGACGCCCGGCTGGCGAAGGACCCGAAGAAGGCCGCCGCTGCGGTGTCGCGGGCGTGGAGCCTGGCGTCCAACCGGGTGCTGCACTTCGACCGGCTCTCCTCGCCGATGAGCGACGACCCGGGCGCCTTCCTGGCGCCGTTCCGGGAGAGCGCGGCGGCGCGGAAGCTGTCCGAGCCGCGGGGCCGGCTCGCCCCGGCCGCCCCGGCGCCCACCGACCGGCCGCTGCGGCTGCTGGTCACCACGCTGATCAACGACAACTTCCTCCAGGAGATCCTGGAGCGCTACCGGGGCATGCCGAACGTGGAGGTCCGTTTCCTGGACCTGTACGAGGACCCGGTGACCCGTCCGCTGGCGCTCAGCGGCAGCACCGTGATGGAGCACCTGCTCGGCGCCGAGTCGACGTACGGGGCCAAGATCGAGGAGTGGCTTCGGCCGCACCTGGACTGGGCCGACACCGTGTTCGTCGACTGGTGCCAGGCCACCGCCGCGCTCTTCACGCTGCACGACCCGGGGACGGCCAGGATCATCGTCCGGCTGCACAGCTTCGAGGCGTTCAACTTCTGGCCGCACCTGGTGGACTTCTCCCGGGTCGACGACGTCGTCTTCGTCTCCGAGCACCTGCGGGACCTGTCCACCGCGGTGCTGCCGCAGCTCACCGGCGAACACGCCCCCCGGCTGTGGGTGGTCGACAACGCGATGGACCTGCAGCGCTACCCCCGGGCCAAGCCGGCCGACGCCCGGTTCACGCTGGGGCTGGTCGGGTTCAGCTCGGTGGCGAAGGACCCGCGGTGGGCGATCGACGTGCTGCGGAAGCTGCGGGAGCACGACGAGCGGTACAACCTGACGCTCATCGGCAGCAACTTCAACAACCGGACCAGCAAGCCGGCGAAGGACTACGGCCGGCTGCTCGCCAAGGACCTGGCCGAGCTGGAGCCGCTGGGCGCGGTCCGGCGCTACGGGCAGACCGACGACGTGCCGGGTGCGCTCCAGGAGGTCGGCGTCATCCTCAGCACCTCGGTGCGGGAGAGCTTCCACTGCGGTCTGGTGGAGGGCGTGGCGAGCGGCGCTGTGCCGGTGGTGCGGGACTGGCCGTTCTTCGCCGGCAAGCCGCACGGTGCCCGTACCCTCTTCCCCGCCGACTGGATGGCGGACACCCCGGCGGAGGCGGCGGAGCGGATCCTGGCCGTCACCGCGACCGAGCAGGCGTGGGCGGACGCCGGCCGGGCCGCCTCGGAGCACGTGCTGAAGACCTGGGACTGGGCCGTCACCCAGGCCGACTACGACCGGCTGCTGCTGGGCGACTGAGCAGGCGCAACGAGTGCGGGGCCCGGCCGGTCGGCCGGGCCCCGCTGTCGTTCTCCGCCGGTCAGCGCACCGGCACCGCCGTCCGCTGGTTCGGCACCGCCGTGACGGCGGTGTCCGCCGCCGCCGGCCGCATCGGGCCGGGGTGGTTCGGCAGCAGCCGGGTGTAGACCTCGTCCATCACCCGGGCCTGCGCCTCCCAGGTCCACTGCTCCAGCACACCCGGCCGGTCGTACGCGGCCCGGTAGCGCTGCGGATCGGCCAGCACGGTACGCACCGCCCGGACGTAGTCGTCCAGGTCCTCGGCCCGGAAGACCTCGCCGTGCCCGGTGGCCCGGGTCGCCTCGGCCATCGTCCGCACGTCGCTGACCACCATCGGCAGGCCGCCGTGGGCGTACTCGAAGAACTTGGTGATCAGCGCGATCTCGTGGTTCGGCTTGTGGTGGATCGGGATGACGCCCAGGTCGGCCGGGGCGACGAACGCGGACACCTGCCAGTGCGGCACGTACGGCAGCAGGTGCACCCGGTCGGCCACGCCCAGTTCGGCGGCCAGCTCCTCCAGCTCGTACATGATCGGGGCCTTGCCGTTGGGGTGCACCGAGACCAGCGCGACGTGCGCCTCGGGCATCTCGGTGAGCCCACGGATCATGATGTCCACGCCGCGCGAGGGGTTGATGCCGCCGCAGTAGACGAGCAGCGGCGTGCCGGCGTCGATGCCGCACATCGCCCGGATGTCCGGTACCGGCGTGGCCCGCTGTTCCGGCGTGAGCGACCGCGGCGGCGCGTTCAGCACCACGGCCGGCTGCTCGGGCAGGTCGTGGCTCTCCCGCAGCAGGTCGGCCAGGGTGGACGAGACGGTGATGACCGCGTCGGCGTACGGCGCGTGCTCCCGCACGTAGGCGATCTGGGCGGGCAGCCAGCGCAGGTTGGCCGGCCGGCCGATGATGCCGGGGACGAACTCGTGCGCGTCCCAGAGCAGCTTGACGTCGCGTCCGCCGGCCCGGGCCCGCATGACCGCCCGCGCGCCGACGCCGAGCATCCGGAAGTCGTGCGCCTGGATCAGATCCGGCCGCAGCTCGTCCACGACCGAGGCGAAGGCCAGCTCGAAGTCCCACAGTTCCGGGTCCAGCCGGCGCCAGGCCCGGTCACCGTGCACCCGCTGCCAGAACCGCAGCGCGGCGCGGTCGAGCCGCGAGTCCGGGTTCTGCTGGCTCTCCTGGAGCCGCCGCAGCTGCGCCGAGCGGAACTTGACCCAACGGAACATCGTCTTGTTGAGGAAGTACGGCGCGGCCAGCCGGGCCTTGCCGGCCAGCTCGGCGAGGCGGGGCCCGCCCGCCGCCCGGTTCACCTTGATCTCGGAGAGACGGAACGTCAGGTCGTCCCGGCGGGCCCGCAGCGTGTTCAGCCGCCGCTTGGCGTCCGGCCCCGGCTTGTACGCCAGCGGGCGGCGCAGCAGCGCGCGGCGGTACGCGACCGGGTGGGTCAGCCGCCGGGGCATCCGGATCAGGCGGACCTCGGCGTCGCCGATGCGCCAGGTGTCCTCGGTCGCCGCGCCCTTGAGGATGCCGACCAGGATCACCTCCCAGCCGGCCTCGGCGGCGGAGCGGGCGGCCTTCTGCACCCGGGAGTCGCCGTGGACTCCGTTGTCGACCAGCATCACCACCCGTCCCCGGGTCGGTCGGGCATCGCTACTCGGGACAGCTTGCATCGGGTGCTTCTCCTCGTTGGCGGGGCGGTGCACGGGCGGTCGGCGGGTCACCGGAGGAAGGCGTCGAATGCCTCGGCGGTCCGCCGGCCGTCGTGGTGGTCACGGACGTAACGCGCGCCCTCCGCGGCCAGGGCGACCGCGGCGGGCCTGTCGTCGAGCAGCGACTCGATCGTCTTGACGAGCGTGCCGGGTGTGGCGTTGGCGATCGGCGGCTGGACCCCGGCGGCCCGGTGCGGTCCTTCACTCACGTACGCCACCACGACCTTGCCGGCTGCCATCCCCTCACAGGAGAAGGTGCCGTAGCTGCCCATCACCAACTGGTCGACCACGATGTCGCAGTCCTGCACCAGGCGGCGCATCTCGCTGTGCGGCAGACCCTCCACCAGGCGCAGTTCGATGATCCGTCGATCGTGCAGCTCCTGCAACCGGGGCAGCAGCCGGTCGGTGCCCTTGGTCCAGCGGTTGGACGGGGCGTGCAGCACCACCGGCCGGGTGCGTTCCAGCACCGGGCGGTCGCAGGCCCAGGCGTCCACGTCCACGATCAGCGGCGCCCAGGTGGCGAACGGCACGTCGTCCAGCAGGTCCGGCGTGGTCACGAAGAACGGCAGGCCGCTCTCCTCGGCCGTACGCCGGTTCTGCTCGGCCACCACGGTGAGCCGCTCGCGCAGCTCCTCCGGCGCGTCCCGGAACGCGGACTCGGCGTGCCGCTCCAGGTGCGCGCCGGGGTGGCGGATCTCACTGCCGTGCGCCAGCAGCGCGACCTTGAGCCGGGCCCGGCGCAGCGCGGGCAGGTCCGCGGCGATGTCGTCGCCGTTGAGCCGGCCGAGCACCGGACGGAACGCGTCCACGATCAGGTGCGTGTAGAAGCCGAGCACCCGCGCGGCCTGCTGCACCTGCACGTCGAGCCGGTGCTCGCCGGGGAAGTGCAGATACCGGTCGGCCGGGTAGCGGTAGGTGGCCGGTGGCTTGGCGACGACCAGCTCGATGCCGACGTCCGCCCGCGCGGCGCTGATCGCCACCGCGAGGGCGGAGAGCTGCCCGGCGTAGTTCGCCGTGCCCAGACCCAGCCGGACCGGCCCGGCGCCGAGCGCCCGCCACCGGCCCGGAGTGCCGGCCTCGACCGGCGCGACCGCCGGCTCCGGCGGCTCCGGCGTGTCGTCGTCGCCCCGCTGCCAGGCCCGTTCCACCGCCTTGGCGAAGGAGGGCACCGAGCCGGGCGCGTAGAAGTCGCCGGTCCGGTGGCGGGCCAGGTGCTCACGGACCACCCGGTTGTCGGCGGCGACGATCCGCAGGCCGGCGGCGAGGCAGGTGTCGAGCAGCCCGAGACCGGCGTCCGGCGCGAACCCGAACACGGCCACGTCCCCCGAGGCGAGGAACGCGGCCGTCATCGTGCGCGGGCGCGGCACCGGGTGGACCCGGCGTCGGGCCTTGCCGGCCCGGCGGACCAAATCCTGGACGGCCGCCTGCTCCGCCGGGTCGCAGACCAGCGCCAGGTGGAACTCGGGCAACCGGGCCAGGGCGCGCAGCACGCCGTCCAGTGCCCGGTCGCCGGTGATCCCGCCGGCATGCACCAGCAGCGGCGTGCCGGCGGGAAGTTCACACAGTTCGCGTACCGAAGGAGTCTCCCAGGGGCGCGTGCCGGCGGCGGCCCGGCGGAGCGCGATGCGCCACCGCCGGGGAATCCGCCGCCGCACCGCGGAGACCGTCCGCCGCACCGGCGCCGGGCTCATCGCAGTGCCGGCTCCGCGTCGCTGCCGCTGGCCGCCACGGACACGACCTTGCCGTCGGCGGACGACTCCAGCAGGGCGGCCGCGACCTGTACGGTACGCAGACCCTGCCGCAGCGTGACGATGTCGCTCTGCTTGCCCTCCACCGCGTCCCGGAAGCGCTCGTGCTCGACCAGCAGCGGCTCGCGCTTCGGGATCGCGTAGCGGACCATGTCGCCCTCGGCCACGCCGCGGAACGCGCGCAGCGCCTCCCACTCGGTGTCGATGGCGGCGTTGGCGTAGAACGTCAGGTCGGCGGTGAGCGTGTCGGCCACGAAGCAGCCCTTGTCACCGGTGACCACTGTGGACCGCTCCTTGAGCGGGCTGAGCCAGTTCACCAGGTGGTTGACCATCGTGCCGTCGGAGAGCTGGCCGACCACGGCGACCATGTCCTCGTGCAGCCGGCCGCTGCGCGAGACGGTGCGGGCCGCGACCGAGGCGTACTGCCGGCCGGTCACCCAGGCGGTCAGGTCGATGTCGTGGGTGGCCAGGTCCATCACCACGCCGACGTCGGCGATCCGGTGCGGGAACGGGCCCTGGCGCCGGGTCACGACCTGGAACACCTCGCCCAGCTCGCCCGCCTCCAGACGGGTCCGCAGGCTCTGCAGCGCCGGGTTGTAGCGCTCGATGTGGCCGACGCCCGCGACCAGGCCGGCGTTCTCGAACGCCTCGACCAGCCGGGTGGCCGCGTCGACGGACTGGGCCAGCGGCTTCTCGATGAGCGCGCAGACGCCGTTGGCGGCCAGCTCCATGCCGATCGGCTCGTGCAGCGCCGTCGGGCAGGCCACCACCGCGTAGTCGACGCCGAGGGCGAGCAGGTCGCTCAGCTCGGGTACGACCGGGGCGCGCAGCGTGCCGGTCACGTCGCCGGCCGGGTCGACCACGCCGACCAGCTCGACGCCGTCCAGGTTGGACAGCACGCGGGCGTGGTTGCGCCCCATCGCGCCGAGGCCGATCAGGCCGGCCCGCAGCTTCCGTCCGCCGTCGCTCATCGGGCACCGCCGGCCAGGTTCGCGCCCTCGGCGATCCGCTCCAGCTCGGCCTGGCTCAGCGACGGGTGCACCGGCAGCGAGACCACCTCGGCGGCGGCCCGCTCGGTCTCCGGCAGGTCCCACGCGCCCGGCTTGCCGTCCACGAGGTACGGCTTGAGCCGGTGGATCGGGGTCGGGTAGTAGACCGCGTTGCCGATGCCCAGCTCGGTGAGGCGGGCCTGGGCGGCGTCCCGGTCGCCCCGCACCCGCACCGTGTACTGGTGGTAGACGTGCTTGGCGCCGTCGGCGACCGGCGGGGTGACCATGCCGGTGATCGCCGAGTCGAGGAACTTGGCGTTGGCGCGGCGCTGCTCGGTCCACTCGGCGAGCTGGGTGAGCTGCACCCGGCCGATGGCGGCGGCCACGTCGGTCATCCGCATGTTGGCGCCGACGATCTCGTTGGCGTACCGCTGCTCCATGCCCTGGTTGCGCAGCAGCCGCAGGGTGCGGGCGAGGTCCGCGTCGGCGGTGGTGATCATGCCGCCCTCGAGGGAGTGCATGTTCTTCGTCGGGTAGAAGCTGAAGCAGCCGGCGGTGCCGAAGGCGCCGACCGGGGTGCCGTTCAGCTCGGCGCCGTGCGCCTGCGCGGCGTCCTCGACCACGGCGAGGCCGTGCTGCTGCGCGATCTCCATGATCCGGTCCATCGCGGCCGGGTGGCCGTAGAGGTGCACCGGCATGATCGCGACGGTCTTCGGCGTGATCGCCGCGGCGACCGCCTCCGGGTCGACGCAGAAGCTGCCCGGCTCGATGTCCACGAAGACCGGCTCGGCGCCGACCAGCCGGACCGCGTTGCCGCTGGCGGCGAAGGAGAACGAGGGGACGACGATCTCGTCGCCCGGGCCGAAGCCGAGCGCCATCAGCGTCAGCTGGAGCGCGGAGGTGCCGGAGTTGACGGCGACGCAGTGCCGGCCGGCCACCAGGTCGCCGAACTCCTCCTCGAATGCCGCGACCTCGGGGCCCTGCACGACCCGGCCGCTCCGCAGCACCCGGACGGCCGCCTCGATCTCGGCTTCGCCGATGATCGGCCGTGCGGGGGGAATGAACTCTGGATGCGGCCCGGCCATGGGGCTTCCTCCTGTCGACGCGTGGTTCATGGGAGACATTTCGGGGGATGGTACCGCTCTGTCGGGAAAACCAGCCGTTCGCACTGATTGTCCGACCGGTTGTGACCTTCTGTTCATGATCGGCGACGGACCTCCGGGGGCGGCCCGGGGCTCACACTTCCACCTCGTCGCGCACAGGCTCCACGCATGCTACCCGCAGGGCGGCGACGATCGCGGCCGCCATCCGGGGCACCTCGGCGGGCTCCAGCGGGGCCCGGGAGATCGCCATCCGCCAGTAGACCGGACCGACGATCAGATCGACGGCGGCCCGCCTGTCGGTGGCCGGGGACAGCTCGCCGCGCTCGACCGCGCGGCCGATCAGGATCCGGCCCACCGCCTGCTGGTAGTCGTCCAGGGCGGCCTGCAACTTCTCCGCGATCTGCGGGTTGCGGGCCGCCTCGGCCAGCAGGTCCGGGATGATCTGCGCGGCCAGCCGGTGACGTAGTGCACGCGCCATCACGTGCAGCAGGATCTCCAGGTCACCGAGGAGGCTGCCGGTGTCCAGCAGCGGGATGTTCCGGCCCGCCACCGCCGAGACCATGTCCAGCACCAGATCGAGCTTGGAACGCCAGCGGCGGTAGATGGCGGTCTTGCTCACACCGGCCCGGCGGGCCACCGCCTCGATGGAGAGGCGACCGTAGCCGACCTCGGCCAACTCCTGCATCACGGCGGCGCGGATGGCACTGGTGATCTCCCCGCGCAGCACCGCCGCGCCGGCCGGAGCACGCCTCTTCTCGGTCGTCACGTGGAACAATGTAGCGCAACGACGGTACGGTTGCGTCCCGACGTTCGGTGGACTACCTTCCATGCAGCAGCGAGGCGGCTCCTCCCCGCCCGGCCACGCTGGATCTCATTCACCGCACTGCTCCCCATCAGCACGAAAGATCGGAGCGCCTGAACATGGCCAACACCGCGGTGGCCGACCCCGAATCCGGACTGACCCGGGCCCAACTGGCCCAGCGGTACGGGCTACGGGTGGCCGGGGAACGACCCGCCCTGGGTGAGTACGCCCGCCGGTTGTGGGCGTACCGGCACTTCATGACCGCGTACTCCCGGGCGAAGGTCGCCTCCTCGCTGAGCAACACCCAGCTCGGCCAGCTCTGGCAGGTGCTGACACCGCTCACCAACGCGGCCGTCTACTTCCTGATCTTCGGCGTCATCCTGGGCCAGCACCGGAACGTGCCGAACTTCATCGCGTACCTGTGCACCGGCGTCTTCATCTTCATCTTCACGCAGACCGCGGCCTCGAACGGCGTCAGCGCGATCACCGGCAACCTGGGCCTGATCCGGGCGCTCCAGTTCCCCCGGGCGGCGCTGCCGATCACCGTCACGCTGGTGCAGCTCCAGCAGCTGCTCATGTCGATGGTGGTGCTGGCCGGCATCGTGCTCGTCACCGGCGAGCCGCTCACCTTCCGCTGGATCCTGATCGTCCCGATGCTGCTGCTCCAGACGATCTTCAACGTCGGGCTGAGCATGGTCATGGCCCGCCTCGGTTCCAAGGCCACCGACCTCAAGCAGGTCATGCCGTTCGTGATGCGCACCTGGCTGTACGCCTCCGGCGTGCTCTACCCGGTGACGCTCATCCGCGAGCACCTGCCGCCGTGGGCGGCGAACATCCTGGAGTGGAACCCGCCGCTGGTCTTCATCGAGCTGGCCCGCTACGCGCTGCTCGACTCGCACCAGGCGCACCTGGTGAGCTCCCCGGCGAAGCTCTGGGCGCTCGGGGTGTTCTGGGCGATCGTGATGGGCGTCGGCGGGTTCGTCTACTTCTGGCGCGGAGAGAAGGAGTACGGCCGTGGCTGAGCAGACCCTGCCGTTGAACGCCGGCCCGGTGACCGACTCGGGCCGCGTCCCCACAGTGGTGGTGGACGACGTGCACGTCATCTACCGGATCCACAAGGGCGCGACCGGCGGCACCACACCGGTCTCCGCGCTCAAGCGGATCGTCTCCCGTACCAAGGCGCCGAACATCCGCGAGGTGCACGCGGTCAAGGGCGTGAGCTTCACCGCGTACGAGGGTGAGGCGATCGGCCTGATCGGCAGCAACGGCTCCGGCAAGTCCACGCTGCTGCGGGCCATCGCCGGGCTGCTCCCGCCGGCCCGCGGCGCCGTCTACACCCAGGGCCAGCCGTCGCTGCTCGGCGTCAACGCCGCGCTGCTCAACGACCTGTCCGGTGAGCGCAACGTGGTGCTCGGCTGCCTCGCCATGGGCATGCACCCGGACGAGGTCAAGAAGATCGCCCCGGAGATCATCGAGTTCTCCGGGATCAACGAGCGCGGCGACTTCGCCTCGCTGCCGATGCGCACCTACTCCTCCGGCATGGGCGCGCGGCTGCGCTTCGCGATCTCCTCGGCGAAGAAGCACGACGTGCTGCTCATCGACGAGGCGCTGGCCACCGGCGACCGCAAGTTCCGGGTCCGCAGCGAGCAGCGGGTCCGCGAACTGCGCGACAGCGCCGGCACCGTCTTCCTGGTCAGCCACTCGATCGGCTCGATCCGGGACACCTGTGAGCGGACCATCTGGCTGGAGAGCGGCGTCCTGAAGATGGACGGCCCCACCAAGGAGGTCTGCGACGCGTACGAGAACCAGAAGTAGCGCCTCGGAGCGCACCGCACCGGGTTCCGCCCGGAGCGGTGCGCTCCCGCGTACGCGTTAAGGTTTTCGGACCCATCCCCTTTCACCCAGAGTGAGGTACGGCAATGACGCAGGACCACACCACCGCACCGGACGCCGCGCCGGCGAGCCCGGCACCCTGGCGCCCCGCGCGTACGGTGGCCGTGATCCTCGCCGGGGGGACCGGTACGCGCCTCGGGCTGGGCATCCCCAAGCAGCTGCTCAAGATCGCCGGTAAGCCGATCATCGAGCACACGCTGGCCGTCTTCGAGGCCGCGCCGGAGATCGACGAGATCATCGTGCTGATGGCCACCGGTCACGTCGACGACGCGCGGCGCATCGTCGCCGACGCCGGCTTCCGCAAGGTCACCAAGGTGATCGAGGGCGGTGAGACCCGCAACGACACCACCCGGATCGCGCTCGACGCGGTCGGCGAGGGCGACGTCAACATCCTCTTCCACGACGCGGTCCGCCCGCTGGTCAGCGCCCGGATCGTGCGTGAGTGCGTGAACGCGCTCTGGACCTACTCGGCCGTCGACGTGGCCATCCCGTCCGCCGACACGATCATCCAGGTCGACGCGGACGACTGCATCACCGACATCCCGGTGCGCTCCCGGCTGCGCCGCGGCCAGACCCCGCAGGCGTTCCGCTCCGGCACCATCCGTGAGGCGTACCGGCACGCCGAGGGCGACCCCGACTTCGCCGCCACCGACGACTGCGGCGTGGTGCTGCGCTACCTGCCCGGCACGCCGATCAAGGTGATCGACGGCTCGGACGAGAACATCAAGGTCACCCACCCGGTCGACGTGCACCTGGCCGACAAGCTGTTCCAGCTCGCCGCCGCGCAGGCGCCCCGGCTGACCGACCACCGCAGCTACGCCGAGGAGCTGACCGGCCGGACCATCGTGGTCTTCGGCGGCAGCTACGGCATCGGCCACGACCTGGCCGAACTGGCCCGCTCCTACGGTGCACAGGTCTTCCCGTTCAGCCGCTCCACCACCGGCACGCACGTCGAGCGCGCCGAGGACGTGGCCGCCGCGCTGAAGACCGCCTTCGAGGCCACCGGCCGGATCGACCACGTGGTGGTCACCGCCGGCATCCTCGAGAAGGGCGCTCTGGCCGAGATGGACACCGAGACGATGGACCGTCTCCTGCACGTCAACTTCGTCGGCCCGGTCACCATCGCGCGCCAGTCCCTGCCGTACCTGCAGCAGACCAAGGGCCAGCTGCTGCTCTACACGTCCAGCTCGTACACCAGGGGCCGGGCCCGCTACGCGCTCTACTCGGCCACCAAGGCCGCGCTGGTCAACCTGACCCAGGCGCTCGCCGACGAGTGGGCCGAGTTCGGGGTACGCGTCAACTGCGTCAACCCGGAGCGCACCGCCACTCCGATGCGGACGCGGGCGTTCGGCGAGGAGCCGGAGCACACGCTGCTCTCCTCCGAGGCGGTCGCGCAGGCGTCCCTGGACGTGCTGATCTCCGACCTGACCGGCCAGGTGGTCGACGTGCGCCGGTCCCCCGGCGAGCAGGTGGCCGCCGTACCGGCCCAGCCGGGCCCGCACCGGTCCGAGCTGTCCGCCGACGCCTGAACCCGACGGGACGACCAGATGCGTGGTGACCTGGTCCGCAAGCTGCTCGCCCGGGTGCTGACCACCGGGCTGGCGGTGCTGGCCTTCCTCGTCGTGGCGCTCACCGGCGCCACCGGCTGGGGCCTGGCCCTGGCGGTCGCGGCGCTGGCCGCCACCGCCTGGGAGCGCCGCGTCCGGCCGTCCGCCGACGGGCTCGCCGAGACGGTGCTCGTGGCCGCCGGCATCCTGGTCGGCTACGCCCGGCGCCTCGACGACGGCTTCGACCCGGCGCTCACCGCCACCGCACTGGTGCTGCTCGGGCTGGTGCTGCTGGTCGGCCCGCTGCGGCAGGCCGGCGCGCTGGAGATCCGCGCGGCGAACCTCCCGGTCCGCACGTGGACACCAGTGGTCGCCGCCCGGCTCGGCGACGCGCTGCTGGTGCTGCTCGCCGTGGTGGCGCTCGCCGCCGCCCTGACGCTGCCCGCCTGGACCGCGCTGGTCGCCGCGCTGCTGGTCGGCGCCGGATGCGGGGCGGTCGCGCTGGACCTCGCCCGGCGCCGGTTCCGGCCACCAGCCGGAGGTGGACCGGTCGGCCGGGCGCTGCGCCGCCACCAGCCCGAGTTCGTGCTGCACTTCTCCGCCCCGCCCGGCTCGGAGTACCAGGTCACCATGTGGCTGCCGTACCTGGAACGGATCGGCCGCCCGTTCATGGTGGTGCTGCGCGAGCCGGAGCTCCTGCCCGCGGTGGCCGCCGCCACCCGCGCCCCGGTGGTCCTCTGCCCCACGCTGAAGGCGCTGGACGAGGCGCTGGTGCCCAGCCTGCGGGTCGCGTTCTACGTCAACCACGGCGCGAAGAACGCCCACCTGATCCGGTTCAGCCGGCTCACCCACGTGCAGCTGCACCACGGCGACAGCGACAAGGCCCCCAGCGCCAACCCGGTCTCGGCCATCTTCGACAAGATCTTCGTGGCCGGTCAGGCCGCGATCGACAGGTACGCCCGCGCCGGCGTGGAGATCCCCGCCGACAAGTTCGTCGTGGTCGGCCGCCCCCAGGTCGAGGCCATCGAGGTACGCCGGGAGCCGGTCACCCCGCCGGCGCACCCGACGGTCCTCTACACGCCCACCTGGACCGGGCACCACGCCGACGCCAACTACTGCTCGCTGCCGGTGGCCGAGACGCTGATCCGCCGGCTGATCGACAGGGGTGCCGTGGTGATCCTGCGCGCCCACCCGTACACCGGCAAGAACCCGGCCTCGGCCCGCCAGCTCGCCCGCCTCACCGAACTGCTCGCCGCCGACCGTGCGAAGACCGGCCGGCCGCACCTGTTCGGCGCCGCCGCGAGCCGCGAGCTGACGCTCACCGAGTGCGTCAACCGCGCCGACGCGCTGGTCTCCGACGTCTCCGGGGTCATCTCCGACTGGCTCTACTCCGGCAAGCCGTACGCGGTCACCGACACCGGCGCCGACGGCGAGCACTTCGTCGAGCGGTTCCCGCTCGCGGCGTCCGGCTACGTGCTGCGGCGCGACATGTCAAACGTGGACGAGGTGCTCACCGACCTGCTGGACGCCGACCCGAAGGCGGCACAGCGCTGGGCGGCGCGTACCCGCTACCTGGGCGACTTCCCCGCCGACGCCTACGCCGAGGCGTTCCTCTCCGCCGCCCGCCGGCAACTGGAACCCGACTGGGCGGTCCCGGGGCCGCGCGCGGCCCGCTAGAAGCGCGAGCCGGCCCGTCGCGGGCCGGCTCGCCCGTTCAGAGGTACGGGTCGAGCAGGGCGAGCACCGCCTCCGGGTCCTCGACGTGCGCGTTGTGGCCCAGTCCCGGCAGCGTCGCCACCGGCACGCCCAGCTCCTTGAGCTGCGCGTCGGTCACCATCGGATCCGCCTCGCCGCGGGCCAGCAGCACCGGTACACCGGTGGCCGCCAGCAGCACCGGCAGCCGGGGCTCCCCGACCGCGAACGCGGCCGGGTCCATCGCGAGCCGCCAGCGGCCGTCCTCCCGCCGCAATCCCGCGTCCACCACCGGGTGGTCCGGGGCGAACAGCCCGGCGAGCCCTGATACCCGCAGGTAGCGCCGGGCCGCCTCGTCCCGGGTGGCGAACCAGGTGACCGGCCGGGCGGCCAGTTCCGCCGACTTCGCCAGCTCGGCCGGCGACCAGACCGCCTTGATGCCGAGCCCGACCACCGCGTCGACCGGGAGCCCGCTCTGCCGGGCCGCGAGCGCCAGCGCCACCACCCCGCCGAGCGAGTGCCCGAGCAGCACCAGCCGGTCGTCGGGGCCGAGCCGCACCGGCCCGAGCCCGTCCACCACGCGCTGGGCCAGCGCCTCGAACGAGTAGCCGGGCAGCGGCGGTGACCAGCCGTGACCGGCCAGGTCGGGGGCGAGCCAGCGGCCGGGCCAGCGGCGTTCCAGCAGCGGCGCCCAGGGCAGCCACACCTCGCCGGTGGCACCCATGCCGTGCAGGAGAATCAGGTGCCGCTTCCCCGTCGCATCGCCCATTGGCGCAGTCTGCCACCGCCCGCCCCGGACACGCGAGACCGAACCCCGCCGACCCCCTCGCTGCGGCTCCGGCCGCCCACACGCCGCCCTCACCCTCGATCTTGGAGTTGTGGCACCTTCCATAGCGGGCGAGCCGGGCATACTGGGTGCCACAAGTCCAAGATCGGCGCGCCAAGACGGCGTGAGGGCGGGGGCGGGACGAGGAAGGCCGGCGCCCCGGGTGGGGTGCCGGCCTTCGGGTGTGCGGGACGGTCAGGCGGAGTAGCCGCGGCTGGCGATCCAGTGCGCCAGGTCGATCGTGGTGACCCAGTACGACGGCAGCGACGGGTCGGCCGAGTCGGCGATCCGCACGGTCCGGCCGTCGTCCTTGTAGCCGACCACGGCGACGTAGTGGCCGCCCGGGAACGAGTGCCAGCCGCCGTTGGTGTCGGTGGCCGTACCGGCGACGTTCGCGACGACCCCGCGGCCGTTGCTGATCGCCTCGACCACGTCGGCCTGGAGGCGGTCCATCTGGGCCGGGGTGGCCGAGCCGGGAATCATGCGGGTCCGGTACGGGTTGCCCTTGACCTGCTGGTTGAGCACCCGGGTGGTGTCCTCGGCGGAGTTGGTGCCCATCTCGGTGGTGCCGAGAGGACCGGCGAGCGCGTCCTGGCTGCGCTCGATGCCGGCGGCGCTGAGCGCGTTGCGCACGGCGGCCGGGCCGCAGTAGAAGTAGTTGATCTGCGCCTGGTAGTCGTAGTCGAGCGACTTGCTCGACGGCGGCTTCGGCTTGGCCTTGGGCGTGGTGTCCGGGTCCGCCGTGGCCTTCGCGGACGGGGAGGCGCTCGGCGACGCGCTGGGCGCGGCGGAGGCGCTGGGCGGTACGGCGATGCGGGCCTCGCCGCGGCTGGCGGGCTGCTCGCCGAGACGGGCGGAGCCGAGGTCGGCGACCGCGGCGGTGTTCTCCTGGACCGGGGCGTCGTCACCGGCGGTGGCGACGGTTCCGGCACCGGCGGCCAGCACGAGCGCGGCGGCCGATCCGGCGATGATCTGGTACGGGCGTTCGGTGACGATCCGTCGCAGCTGACGCTTCAGGTGGTGCTTCACGAAATCCTCCACGGGGCGTGAGCGGCGCACGCCGGCCCGGCACGCGGAGGAACTCACACGTGCTGGCGGGGCCGGATGGCCGGGGGATCGGGAACGCCCGTGATGCCGGGCGCCCAGGGGGCGGTTGCCGGTCGCGCGTCAGGCGCGCGCGGGCACCGCTTCGCCGTGGAGGCGGGGGGACGATCGAGGGGTGGGCAAGAGGGGTTGCTCCTTCCGTGGCCGCCGACCGGGTTAGCTGACGGATTCGGGCGGGAAGTACGCCCTACCGCGGGCCGTCGGCCCGCGGATTCACCCCGATGGTGCTCATGGGTCCCCGGTTCGTGGAACACGATTAGGCGGGTCGGTGCGGCGTCGCCGTCGGCGATCGATTACCGCATCGGACGCGCCGACACTACCGGTGGGTATGTCCCATGCCAAGCGCTCCCACCTGCGTAAACGTGATCCGCGGTAACGGATTTCGGAACACCCGGTTACTGACTTCGCTCAATGGGACAAGCAGTTTCGACGGCGCCCGGCGGCGGAAAGCGGACAGACGGCGAGCACCCGACCGGCAATCGCGGGACTCGATGACCCGTTCTGCGCCCGGCGCCCGTTTCGGCGGCCCGGGTGACCGGGCTCACCATATTCCGGGTAACGATTCGGTCGAGACGGTCGTCTCAGCCGACCCGGGCCGGGCGCCAGCGGGCGTTGCGGACCGTCGCGGCCACCGGCACGGCGCTCGCCGTCGCGCTCCGGTACGCCGGGGCGGGCCGCAGCGCGGCGGTGGCCGCGTACGCCTCGGCGGCGAGCGTCCGGGCGGCCTCGGCGGCCAGTTCCGCGTCCCGCCAGGCCGTCCGCTCCCGCGCGGCGGCGCTCTCCCATCCGGCCCGGCGCCCGTCCCGGACGGTGCGGGCCAGCAGGATCTCCTGCTCGGCCGGGTGCCGGCGGGGATCCCACCCGTTGCGGCGGGCCAGCACGTCGGCGAGCTGACGGGCGGTCAGGTCGCCCCGCCAGTGCGCCGTCATGGCGGCGTGGTGCAGCCAGCGCTCCCGGGCCGCGTACTCGGCGGGGGTGCGCGGCGTGCGCGGGGCGGGCAGCGCGGCGGCACCGGCGAGGCGGCGGGCGGCGGCGTCCGCCTCGTCGTACGCGGTCCAGGCCCGGTCCGCCTCGTCCTGCGCGGCCAGCCACCGCTCCCGGCGGCGACGGGCCGTCTGGGCGGCTCCGGCGGCGGCCACCGCGACCTCCTCGGCGTACCGGATCAGGTCGTCGCGGCGGGCGGCGTCGGCGTCGGCCGGTTCGGGGGCGGCCTCCGGCACGGGGTCGCGTTCGGGCCGGGCGACGAGGGCGGCGAGCAGGCCGAGGGCGAGCAGCAGGAGGAAGGACCAGATGGCGGCGGCCTCGGGCACGGAGGTGAGGAAGTGGTACAGAGCGGTCTGGGACATGGTCGGCACCTCACGGGAAGGACCTGGCGGGAGGACCCGCACGACCTCGCCGGGGCGGGCCGGTGGCCGCCGGGGCGGGTGCGGGGATGACGTGCGAGTGGGTGCGGAGGACGGGCGCGGCCCGTGAGCGGGTCAGCGGGCGGGCGGGGCCCGCGGGCCGGCCGGTGCGGCGGCCCGTCCGGCCGGGACCGGCTGCGGTGCGGCCGGGGCGGCTGCCCGGGGCGCGGGCGCCGGCACCCCGGCGGGGAGGGCCTGCCGCTCGGCCACGCGGTCGACCTCCGGCCGCACGGCGGTCGAGGTGCCCGTGACCGGGTACGCCGAGACGGCGACCGCCGGGGCCGGGGCGGCAGCGGCGACACCGGCCGGCAGCGTGGCGGCGCCGAACGAACAGGCGACGACCACGGCGAGACTGGCGAGCATCCGGGCGGTCCAGCGCGCCACCCACCACACGGGGCAGGTGAGCGCGATCGGAAGCACGGGTACAAATTACCGCCGAACCCCCACGAACGCACCGCCGTACGGCGTGTCGCGGATCGACCGGCCGACGTGTGCGCGTGTCAGTGCGGGCGACGCCGCCCGGCGTACTCGATGTCCTCGGCCGGACCGGTGACGGACGCCGCGCCCCCGTCGGAGGCGGGCCCGGTGGCGGCCTCGGCGGGCGTGCGCGGAGCCGGCACAGCCGGTGCGGGCGACGCCGCGCGGGCCCGGCGGGACGGGCCGAGCAGGCGCATCATCGGTGTCTCCACCCAGCGGTGCAGCGCGGCGGCCAGCGCGAGCGTGATCACCAGGAAGCCCAGCACCGCGAGCGGGCCGCGCCAGCCGGGCAGGCCGGTCCCCCAGTGCCCGGTCAGCCGCAGCACGGTGACCATGACCAGCACGTGCACCAGGTAGAAGGCGAACGACACCTCGCCGAGCCAGACCATCGCCCGGGACCGCCAGGGGGTGGGCCGGCCGCGCACGTCGGCGTCCGCCGCGGCGGCGATGACCAGGAGGTACGCGACAGCGAGCAGCGCCGCCCAGAACTCGGCCGGGATCCACAGCGCGGCGACCACCCAGGTGGTGACGAAGATGCCGGTGGCGACGGCGAGGTTCGGGCCACGCCAGCGGTGCCGGCGCATCAGCTCGGCGGCGGCCACGCCCATCCAGAACTCCAGCGAGCGGGTCACCGGGAAGATCTGGGTGAACCACCACCGCTGCTCCTCCGGGACGAGCTGCTGGCCGGGCCACAGCGCCAGGATGAGCAGCGGCGCCGCGACCAGTACGGTCCGCAGCACCCCGGTACGGGCCCGGCGCAGCCACGGCACCACGAGTGGCAGGCACAGGTAGAAGGCCAGCTCGCAGGAGAGCGACCAGCTCACGTTGTTGATGCTGTAGAAGTAGCCGCCCAGCGGGATCCACGCCTGGACCAGGAAGAAGTTGGCGATCGCGGCCCACGGCACGATCGGGTCGGCGAACCAGGCCGCTACCGCCAGCGCGGCGACGAACGTCACCACGTGGTTCGGGTAGATCTTGGCGAACCGGCGGCGCAGGAACGTCCACGCGCGCTCCCCGTCCCGGTACGACCAGACCAGCACGAACCCGCTGAGGATGAAGAAGAACTCGACGCCGGACAGGCCCAGACTGAACGCCTTGTCGACCAGGGGCTTCAGGTGCGGCTCGGCGACGATCCCCATCGTCCCGGCGTGGAAGCCGAAGACCAGCAGCGCGGCCACCCACCGCAATCCGGTCAGCGACGGCAGTCGCGGGGCACGGGTGACGGTCGGCGCGCTGGTCATTCCGGGCACCCTACCCCGGGCAACCGGGACGTTCCCGGCGAGCCGACGTCCGCTCGGCTCCACAGCGGCGGCGGATAGGATTTCCGTTCTGCACGCGCGGGCACCCACCCGGCTCCCGCCCGCACGCCGTGCCGTACGGAAGGTGAGCGAAACCGGATGCACCAGCGGATCCTGCTCCGCGCCCGCAAGGGCCCGTTCGACGTCCTCACACCCGAGGAGACGTTCGCCGGCAACTGGATCGGGGACAACAGCGGCAACCTGGTCTTCAGCCACGCCGCGTACAAGCTGCTCGCCACCTCCACAGCCGAGATCACACCGACCCGCACCCCGGCCGACCCGCGTCTCGCCGACGAGATCAACGAGCGGCACGACGTGTTCGTCGTACCCCTCGCCAACGCGTTCCGCCGCAGCTTCGTGCACCGCCTGACGCCGCTGACCCGGCTGATCGAACGGCTGAAGATCCCGGTGGTGGTGCTCGGCGTCGGCGTGCAGACGAACGTCGACGGCGACCGCGAGTACCTGCGCCAGATCGACGAGCCGGTGCGCGCCTTCTGCAAGGCCGTGCTGGACCGGTCGCACAGCATCGGCGTCCGCGGCGAGGTGACCGAGAGCTACCTCAACGCGCTGGGCTTCTCCGACGTGGAGCAGATCGGCTGCCCGTCGATGTTCCTGCACGGCGACACGTTCCACCTGGAGAAGAACCGCCCGGAGCTGACCGCCGACTCGAAGGTCGCGCTCACCATCTCCCCGTACGTCCGCTCGATGGCCGCTGTGGTCCGCCACCACCAGGAGCGCTACCCGAACCTCTGCTACGTGCCGCAGGACCTGCGCACACTCGGCACCCTGCTCTACGGCGACGCGCCCGAGTACCGGGGCCAGAGCAGCGACATCCCGCTGCACACCTCGCACCCGCTGTTCGCCGAGGACAAGGTGCGCATGTTCGTCGACCCGTGGACGTGGATGGACCACCTCTCCGGGTACGACTTCGCGTTCGGCACCCGCATCCACGGCACCATCACCGCGCTCGTCGCCGGCACGCCCGGCTACCTGTTCGCGCACGACTCACGCACCCTGGAACTGGCCCGCTACTTCGGCATCCCGCACCGGATCATGCGGGACGTGCCGGCCGACGTCGACGCCGCCGACCTCTACGCGGAGGCCGACTACACGTCGCTCAACGACGGCCACAAGGCCCGCTTCGAGACCATCACCGGGTTCCTGCGCAAGCACGACCTCGGCACCTCGTTCGCCGACGGCGACAGCGCCGCGCGCTTCGACAGACAGGTCGCCGAGACGGTGTTCCCGCCGGCCGTCCGGCCCGCCGCCGCCACCCCGCCGGCCGAACTGCTGACCCGCATCGAGCGGCTGCGCGACGAGAACGCCAAGCTCACCGCCACCATCGACGCGCTGCGCTCGCAGCAGCTCCGGGAGCGGATCAAGCAGGCCGTCCCGGGCACCGTCCGCCGGATGCTGCGGCGCTGACCGTCGTACGCCTGTTCGAGAGCACGGTACGATCGGCTGCGTGTCCGACGCGTACCAGCCCTCGATGCTCGACCTGGCCGAGCAGGGCCCGACCCTGGGCCCGCTCGCCGGGGCGCTGCGCCGGCACGAGCTGAGCCGGGGCGCCTGGGTCGACCACCTGCCCGGCTGGGTGCGCGGCTCCGACGAGGTGCTCGACACGCTGCGGCACGACGTGCCGTGGCGGGCCGAACGCCGCACCATGTACGACACCGCTGTCGACGTGCCCCGGCTGCTCTGCTGGTACGCGGCCGGCCGGCCCCTGCCGCACCCGGTGCTCACCGCGGCCCGGGACGCGCTCACCCGGCACTACGCGCCCGAACTGGGCGAGCCGTTCGTCACCGCCGGCATGTGCCTCTACCGCGACGGCCGCGACAGCGTCGCCTGGCACGGCGACACCCTCGGCCGCTCCGCGCACACCGACACCCTGGTGGCGATCGTGTCGTTCGGTTCCCCGCGCGCGCTGCTGCTGCGCCCCCGCGGCGGTGGCGGCGGCAGCCTGCGGTTCCCGCTCGGCCACGGCGACCTCGTGGTCATGGGCGGCTCCTGCCAGCGCACCTGGGAGCACGCGGTGCCGAAGACCACCCGGCCGGTCGGCCCCCGCGTCAGCGTCCAGTTCCGTCCCACCGGCGTCGCCTGAGCCCGGGCCGGGCCCACATCCGGCCAGGGCACGTGCTAGAAACAACTCCCAGGGTCGATCACGCCCCCGTCACCCGCTGACGCGAAGGGCGACCGATGACCCAGTCCCCCACCTCCCGCTGGTCCCCGTGGACCCTGCACGGCGACGGCCGCCAGGTACGCCCCGGCGACGTGGTCGCGCCCGACGAACGGCTCTCCTGGCCGCGCACCATCGGCGTGGGCGTGCAGCACGTGGTCGCCATGTTCGGCGCCACCTTCACCGTCCCGCTGATCACCGGCTTCCCGCCTGCCACCACGCTGCTCTTCTCCGGGCTCGGCACGCTGCTGTTCCTGCTGATCACCGGTAACCGGCTGCCCTCGTACCTCGGCTCGTCGTTCGCGTTCATCGCGCCGGTCCTGGCGGCGAAGACCGACGGCGGCATCGGCGCGGCCCTCGGCGGCATCGTCGTCGCGGGCGTCGCGCTGGCGATCGTCGGCGTGGTGGTGCAGGTGGCCGGCTCCCGCTGGATCGACGCGCTGATGCCGCCGGTGGTCACCGGCGCGATCGTCATGCTGATCGGCCTCAACCTCGCGCCGGTCGCGTGGGACGGTGGCGGCTCCGGCACCGGCGTGAAGGCGCAGCCGCTGATCGCCGTGGTCACGCTCGTCGCGATCCTGCTCACCACTGTGCTGTTCCGCGGCTTCGTGGCGCGGCTGTCGATCCTCGTCGGCGTGGTGGTCGGCTGGGTGCTCGCCGCGCTGACCGGCAACCTCGACCAGCAGGCGGTCCGGGGCCTGCGCCAGGCGGCCTGGATCGGTTTCCCCGAGTTCCACACGCCGAGCTTCGACGCGCGCGCCGTCGTGCTGGTCATCCCGGTGATCCTGGTGCTGATCGCGGAGAACGCCGGGCACGTCAAGGCGGTGGCCGCGATGACCGGCCGCAACCTGGACCGCGACATGGGCCGGGCGCTGCTCGGCGACGGCGTCGCCACGGTGCTGGCCGGTTCCGGCGGTGGTTCCGGCACCACCACGTACGCGGAGAACATCGGCGTGATGGCGGCGACCCGCGTCTACTCCACCGCCGCGTACTGGGTGGCCGGCGGCACGGCGATCCTGCTCGGGCTGTGCCCGAAGTTCGGCGCGCTGATCCTGACGGTCCCGGCCGGGGTGCTCGGTGGCGCCACCACCGCGCTGTACGGCCTGATCGCCATCCTGGGCGCCCGGATCTGGATCGAGAACCGGGTCGACTTCCACGATCCGATCAACCTGTTCACCGCCGCGGTGGCGGTGATCATCGGCGCCGCCAACTACACCCTGACCGCGGGCGACCTGTCGTTCAACGGCATCGCGCTGGGTACTGCCGCCGCCCTGGTCATCTACCACGGCATGCGCCTGATCGCCCGCCTGCGGGGCACCACCCCCGAGTCCCGCCAGTCCCCCGAACCCGAACTCTGACCCGGGTCCTCTCCCCCACCCGTCCCGCTGCCCCGCCGTCGCCCCGCCGTCGCCCCGTTGATCATGAAGTTAGCGGCACAAATTGCCCGATTCACGCCCGCCAACTTCATGGTCAACAGACGGTGGGGGTGCGATCGGGGCACCCGGAGGGCCGGACCGCGTCGATCATGAAGTTGACGGCGATCGGTGTCCGTTTTGTCCCCGCCAACCTCATGATCGACCGGGCAGGGTGGGGGCGAGTGCCCACACACCCGCAACTCGCCAGGCGCCGACGGCGCCCCCTGCGGTGATCAAGGAGTTTGTGGTCGGCGGGAGCGTGAAAGGGCCGCAAACTCCTTGATCACCCGGGTCGGACAGGGCCGAGATGGGCAGGGTCGCCGGGTGCGCGGGCGGGCGCGGCTGAGCGGTAGGGCGGGTGCGCCAGGCGCCCGCCCTACCTCGTCAGTCGCGGTCGATGTGGTGGCCTACGACCGTCGGGCCCAGCATCACGGCGAAACCGGAACCGTCTCGGCGCGGGTCCGCTGGGGGCAGCTCCACCGGGTCTCCGGTGGCCGTCGCGCCCACCGGCCGCGGGCCGATCCAGGCCACCGACAGCTCCAGCTCACCCTTGAGGAACCGCTGCGCGCGTACGCCGCCGGTCGCCCTTCCCTTCGCCGGGTACGCCTTGAACGGCGTCACCTTCACCGTGGCTCCGGTCGAGGTGACCACCATCGGCTCACCGTGCTTCGCGTCGTCGGTGCGGATCGCGCCGAAGAAGACCACCCGGGCGTCGCCCGGCAGGTTGATGCCGGCCATGCCGCCGCCCTTGAGCCCCTGCGGGCGTACCACCGATGCGGCGAAGCGCAGCAGCGACGCCTCCGAGGACACGAACGCCAGCGTCTCGGCGCCGTCGGTCAGCCAGGTCGCGCCGACCACCTCGTCGCCGTCACGCAGCGAGATCACCTCGAACTCGTCGGAGCGGACCGGCCAGTCCGGGGCGCACACCTTCACCACGCCTGCCCGGGTGCCGAGCGCCAGACCGGGCGAGCCCTGCGCGGACGGACCCAGCGGGGCCAGCCCGACCACCGTCTCACCCGGCTCCAGCGGCACCAGTTCCGCCGCCGACATGCCGCCGCGCAGCGACACCGTGCCGGACTGCTCCGGCAGCACCGGCAACGGCAGCACGTCGATCTTGAACGCGCGCCCGGCGCTGGTCACCAGCAGCACGCGGCCGCGGGCGGTGGAGTGCACGATCGCGCGTACCGCGTCGTGCTTGACCCGGCCGCTGCGCCGGCGCGCCTCGGCGGCCTCCTCCGACTCGGCCGCGGTCCGTGCCACCAACCCGGTGGCGGAGAGGATCACCTGGCACGGGTCGTCGGCGACCTCCAGCGGACCGGCGGGCACCGAGGCGGCGAGCACCTCCTTGAGGTCACCGTCGACGAGCGTGGTGCGCCGCGGCGCGCCGAACTGCTTGACCACGGCGGCCAGCTCGTCGGAGACGACCTTCCGCAGCACCTTCGGGTCGTCCAGGATCTTCGACAGCTCGGCGATCTCGCCGCGCAGCTTCTCCTGCTCGGCCTCCAGCTCCAGCCGGTCGTACTTGGTCAGCCGGCGCAGCGGAGTGTCCAGGATGTAGCTCGCCTGGATCTCGGAGAGCTTGAACTTCTGCATCAGGCCGTCCTTGGCGGCCTGCGCGTCCTCGCTGGCGCGGATCAGCTTGACCACCCGATCGATGTCGAGCAGAGCGATCAGCAGACCGTCGACCAGGTGCAGGCGCTCCTCCCGCTTGCGCTTGCGGTACGCGCTGCGCCGGGTCACCACCTCGTAGCGGTGGGCCAGGAACACGTCGAGCAGTTCCTTGAGCCCGAGCGTGCGGGGCTGGCCGTCGACGAGCACCAGGTTGTTCACGCCGAAGGACTGCTCCAGCGGGGTGAGCCGGTAGAGGTCGGCCAGCAGCGCCTGCGGGTTCACGCCGACCTTGCACTCCACCACCAGGCGGGTGCCGTTCTCGCGGTCGGTGAGGTCCTTGACGTCGGCGATGCCGGTCAGCCGCTTGGTCTTGTTGACCTCGTTGGTGATGGCCGCGATGACCTTCTCGGCGCCGACGCCGTACGGCAGCTCCGTGACGGTGATGGCCTGCCGGCCGCGGCTGCCCTCCAGCGGGCCGATCTCCACCCGCCCGCGCATGCGCACCACGCCGCGCCCGGTCTCGTACGCGCGGCGCACCTCGTCCAGGCCGAGCAGCAGCCCGCCGGTGGGCAGGTCGGGGCCGGGCACGAACTCCATGAGCTTGTCGAGTGTGGCGTCCGGGTGGTTGATCAGCCAGCGGGCGGCCTGGACCACCTCGCCGAGGTTGTGCGGGATCATGTTCGTCGCCATGCCGACCGCGATGCCGGACGCGCCGTTGACGAGCAGGTTCGGGAACGCCGCCGGCAGCACCGTGGGCTGGGTCAGCGAGCCGTCGTAGTTCGGCTCGAAATCGACTGTGTCCTCGCCCAGCTCGCCGGTGAGCAGCATCGCCTCCCGGGACATCCGGGCCTCGGTGTATCGCGCCGCGGCCGGGCCGTCGTCCGGGCTGCCGAAGTTGCCGTGCCCGTCGATGAGCGGGACGTTGAGCGAGAAGTCCTGGGCCAACCGAACCATCGCGTCGTAGATCGCGGTGTCGCCGTGCGGGTGGTACTTGCCCATTGCGTCGCCGACGATGCGGGCGCTCTTGACGTGGCCGCGGTCCGGCCGGTAGCCCTGCTCGTACATCGACCACAGGATGCGCCGGTGCACCGGCTTGAGCCCGTCGCGCGCGTCGGGCAGGGCGCGGGAGTGGATGACCGAGAACGCGTACTCCAGGTAGGAGTCCGAGACCTCGGTGACCAGCGGGTTGTCGAAGACGCGGGCGCCGGCCTGGTCGAAGGCGGCGAGGTCCGCCTTCGCGCGGTCGTCCTTGCGGCGTGCCATGGTGCGGTTCCCTTCCGAGAAGAACCCGTTGGTCAGGCGTCGATGGCGTCGCGGTCGACGCGGTCGGCGGAGTCGATCAGCCAGTTGCGGCGGGGTTCGACCTTCTCCCCCATGAGCAGTTCGAGGATCCGTTCGGCGGCGTCGACGTCGTCGAGCGTGATCCGGCGGACCGCCCGGGTGGCCGGGTTCATGGTCGTCTCCCACAGCTCGTCGGCGTCCATCTCACCGAGGCCCTTGAAGCGCGGGATCGGCGTGACGATCTGCTTGCCGGCCTTCTCCAGCTTGCGCACCGTCGCCTCCATCTCCGCCTGCGTGTAGGTGTAGACGGTCTGCGGGTTGCGCCCCTTGGTCGTGATCTTGTGCAGGGGCGGCATCGCCGCGTAGAGCCGCCCGGCCTCGATCAGCGGCCGCATGTAGCGGGCGAACAGCGTGATCAGCAGGGTACGGATGTGCGCGCCGTCGACGTCCGCGTCGGCCATGATGAGGACCCGGCCGTAGCGCAGGGCCGACAGGTCGAACGTCCGGCCGGAGCCGGCGCCGAGCACCTGGACGATCGCGGCGCACTCGGCGTTGTCCAGCACCTGCTGGAGGTTCGCCTTCTGCACGTTGAGGATCTTGCCGCGGATCGGCAGCAGCGCCTGGTATTCGGAGGACCGCGCGAGCCGCCCCGTCCCGAGGGCGCTGTCCCCCTCCACGATGAACAGTTCACTTCGCTCGATGCCCGCGGCCCGGCAGTCGACGAGCTTGGCCGGCATGGCCGCGCCCTCCAGCGCGGTCTTGCGGCGGGCGGCGTCCTTCTGCTGCTTCTGGGTGAGCCGGACCCGGGCCGCGTCGACGATCTTCTGGAGCACCGTGCGGGCCTCGGCCTTGGTGCGGCGGTCGTCCAGCCAGCTCTTGAGGTGCGCCTCGACCAGGCCCTGGAGCACCTTGGTGATGCCGGCGGTGGACAGCTCGTCCTTTGTCTGCGAGGTGAACTGCGGCTCCGGGATGCGCACGTGCACCACTGCGGTCATGCCCTCCAGGACATCGTCCAGGGTGGGCGCGTCCTCCTTGGGCTTGAGCAGGCCGCGGGCGTTGCGGGCGGCCTCGGCGAGGGTACGGGCCAGCGCGCGCTCGAAGCCCTTGCGGTGGGTGCCGCCGTGGGCGTTGCGGATGGTGTTGGTGAAGCACTCGACGGTGCGCTCGTAGCCGGTGCCCCAGCGGAAGGCCACCTCGACCTCGGCGCGCCGCTGCACGTTGGACTGCATGACGCCGTTGGCGTCGGCGGCGTTCTCCCGGTAGGTGCCCTCGCCGGTGACCAGCAGCGTGCCGGAGACCGGCCGGTCGCCGGCCGGGGCGAGGAACTCCACCATGTCGGTGAGGCCGTTGGGGAAGTGGAAGCTCTCCTCGACGCTCTGCTCGCCGGTCTCGTCGCGCAGCCGGTAGGCGACGCCGGGCACGAGGAACGCGGTGTTGCGCAGCTTGAGCCGGACCGTCTGGGTGTCGAGCGCGGCGCCGGTCTCGAAGTAGCGGGGGTCGTGCCACCAGCGGATCGAGGTGCCGGTGCGCTGGCCGCGCTTCATCGCGCCGACGATCTGCAGGCCGGGGCCGGGGGTGAAGGGCGCGTCCGGCCCGTCGCCGTCGAAGACGCCCGGTACGCCGTGGCGGAACGACATGGCGTGGACCTTGCCGCCGCGCCGGACGGTGACGTCGAAGCGGCGGGACAACGCGTTGACGGCCGAGGCGCCGACGCCGTGCAGGCCGCCGGAGGTCTTGTAGCCGGAGCCGCCGAACTTGCCGCCCGCGTGCAGGCGGGTCAGCACCAGCTCGACGCCGGAGATGCCGGACTTGGCGTGCACGTCGGTGGGGATGCCCCGGCCGTCGTCGTCGACCTGGACCGAGCCGTCGGCGTGCAGGATCACGTCGACAGTGGTGGCGTGACCGGCGACACCCTCGTCGGTCGAGTTGTCGAGGATCTCGTTGACGAGGTGACCCACGCCACGGCTGTCGGTCGAGCCGATGTACATGCCCGGGCGCTTGCGGACGGCGTCGAGGCCCTCCAGATGCGTCAGGTCGTCGGCCCCGTAGAGGGTCTCAGGCTGTGCGGTCAACTGGTCGTACTCCCAGGTCTCGGCGGTGTGGTGCCGTTCACCGTGTGATCCCCCACGATGATCGCCGGGCGCGGCGCGCCGGAGCGAGCCTAGCCGGGTGCCCCGACAGGTCGGCGGCACCGGGGCGGTGCGTTGCGCGATCGGCCTGCCGTCCGGTTCCGTCCGGCGGTCGAGCACGGCGGCCCGGCGGGACGGGCGGGGTGTCCAGCCGACACAACGACCCGGGCGCCGGATGTCTTCCCCGGTGAACGGCCACCGATGTCGGGCCATTGACGTCCGTCACACGCGCGTGATCTGATCGCCCTCCTGAAGAATCTTTCACGTTTCGATGTCTTGGGAGGTCGGGCATGTCCGTGTTCCGTCGTTCCGTGCTCGCGGCGGCGCTGGCGCTCGCCACGGTGGCGTTGCCCGCCGCCGCGGCGCCCGCCCGGCCCGCAGCCGCCGCACTGCCCACCGCCGCGGTGGCGCTGGGAGACAGCTTCATCAGCGGTGAGGGCGCCGGGGCGTACGCGCCGGTCGTGGACGTCAACGGGGTGGCCCAGGGCTTCCCCGGCTGGTCCGCCGCCAACGCCAACGCCTACTTCTGCCACCGCTCACCGAACGCCTCGCTGTTCCAGGCCGACCTGCCCGGCATCTCCGCGCGGTTCAACCTGGCCTGCTCGGGCGGCCAGCCGTACGACATCGCCGGCGCCTCGGCCACCCGGGCCAAGGGACGGCAGGTGGCCGCCCAGCTCGACCAGCTCCGGTCGGTGGCGCGGACCCACGACATCGACCTGGTGCTCGTCGGGCTCGGCTCGAACAACAGCTCGTTCACCTTCGGCAGCGTGGCGGAGAAGTGCGCCAACCGGTTCATCGCCGACGCGTGGACCGGCTGGTGGGAGTTCTGGGCGTACCTGGGCGGGCCGGTGGAGCAGAAGCCGTGCACGGACGCCGACCTGGGCACGGCCGCGCAGTTCGCCGCCGCCACCGCGGAGACCACCACGGCGCTGCGGCAGCTGCTCACCACGCTGGACCAGATCGACGCCGACGGGCAGCACCGGGTGGTGTTCCAGGACTACACGAACCCGCTGCCGTTCGAGCTGGACCAGACCTACTGGACCGAGGACAGCCGCGACGACACCCGGGACAAGTTCCGCGCGCTCGGCGCCGAGCGGTACGCGGCCGGCTGCCCGATCCACCGGGCCAGCCTGGCGCCCGGGCACCGCTTCTCGCAGGGCCTCGGCACGCTCGTCAGCTCGGTGCGCGGCACGCTCGCCGGTGAGTTCCCGCAGGACGACCTGGTCTACCTGAACGTGCAGCGCGCGTTCGACGGCGCCCGGCTCTGCGAGTCGACGGGCAGCCCGGGCAACGCCCTGGCCACCCCGATCCGGCTGATGGACGGCCCGAGCGGCACGTTCGTCACCAGCCTCTCCGGATACGACAAGCTCGACATCCAGCGCATCGCCAACGCCTGCGGCACGTACTTCCAGACCTGCCAGGAGTCGTGGCACCCGAACGCCGCCGGGCACAAGGTGCTCGGCCGGTGCCTGGCCGGGGCGGCGGCGACCGGCGCCCGTACCGTCTCCTGCGTCCGCGCCCCGGACGGCACGGTGAGCGTGAGCTGACAGCGACGGCCGGCGCCCCCGCACCCCGGGGGCGCCGGGCCGGGGCCGGCCGGAACGCGCGTCCGGCCCGGTCCGGCGTCAGGCCCGGATCGCGGTGCCGAGCACGTGCGGCGAGGCCGGCGCCGGCAGCCCGCTCGGCGGGAAGCGGAACCGGTCCAGTTCGGTCACCGTGAACCCGGCGGCCCGGATCGCGGCCACCGTGTCCCGGGCGGTGTGGCATCCGGCGCAGAACAGCGGCCAGAGCGTGGCGTCGGCCAGGCGCTGGGCCCGGCGCAGGCCGGAGGTCTGCGCCACCACGTGTTCGTAGAAGCGCAGTTCGCCGCCGGGCCGCAGCACCCGCCGCGCCTCGCGCAGCGCGACCGCCTGGTCCGGCACCGAGCAGAGGACGAGCGACAGCACCACCGCGTCGGCGGCGCCGTCGGCGACCGGCAGCTCCTCGGCCAGCCCGGCGGCGACGGTGACCGGGACCGGGGCGCCCGGCGCGGCGGCGCGGGCCAGCGCGCGCAGGTGGGGTTCCGGCTCGACCGCGAGCACCCGGCTGACCTGCGGCGGATAGTGCGCGAGGTTGCGCCCGTTGCCGGCGCCGACCTCGACCACCAGGCCGCGCAGCCCGGCGACGAGGCGGACGCGGTGCCGGGCCACGCCCGCCTGGTCCATCCCGACGCTGGCGCGGGCGAACAGCCGGGCGTAGATCGGATGGGAGACGGCCATCAGCGACCTGCCGGTGGTGCGCCGAGGCTGAGCAGGAGCGGGCCGGCGGATCCGTCCACCAGGTCGCCGAGGCGTACCCCGTCGAGCACGGCGAGGAACGCGGCCTGCGCGCGGCGCAGCTCACCGCGCAGCCGGCACTCCGCGACCAGCGGGCAGACCGGCTGCGCGCAGTCGACCACCTCGCCGTCGCCCTCGAAGGCGCGGACCACCTGGCCGACGGTGAGGTCCGCGGCGTGCTCGGCGAAGGCCACGCCGCCGGAGCGGCCCCGAATGGTCACCAGGACCCCGATGCGTTGCAGCCGCTGCACCACCTTGGCGACGTGGCTGCGGGGCAGTTCGAGCCGGGTGGCGAGTTCGTCGACGGTGGCCCGGACCGGGGACGCGGCGGTCAGCATGGCGATCCGCAACGCCATGTCGGTCGACCGGTTGAGCCTCACGCACCGACCCTAGCCACTCGGCGCCGCCCAGGACACCAGCAGATTCACGGTGACCCATGCCACCCCGGCACCGGGACCTTCGACCCTAAAAGAGGAATCTCTGAATCCTGTTTTGTGGGGATCGACCTGTTCGAGCCCCGAAAGGAGATTCGGTAGTGCTCTCGGAATCCTCAGCGGCGGTCGTGACCGCCACCCTGCCCGTCGTGCGGGCGCACGGCGAGGCCATCACCGGCCGCTTCTACCAGCGCATGTTCGACGCCCACCCGGACCTGCTGGACCTGTTCAACCGGGGCAACCAGGCCACCGGGGCGCAGAAGGCCGCGCTCGCCTCGGCGGTGGTCGCGTACGCGGCGCACCTGACCGGCGACGGCGGCATGCCGTGGGGGCCGGTCCTGGACCGGATCGCGCACAAGCACGCCTCCCTCGGCATCACCGCCACCCAGTACCCGATCGTCGGCCGCCACCTGCTCGCCGCGGTCGGCGAGGTGCTCGGCGGGGCGATCACCCCGGCGGTGGCCGCCGCCTGGGACGAGGTCTACTGGCTGCTGGCCTGCGAGCTGATCGCCCGCGAGGCGCGGCTCTACGCCGGCGCCGGCGTACCCGAGGGCGGTCCGGTGTGGCAGGACTGGCGGGTGACCGGCCGGACCCGGGAGAGCGCCGACGTCGTCTCGCTCACCCTCGCGCCGGCCGGCGGCGGCGCCGCACCCGGCTTCACCCCCGGCCGGTACGTCTCGGTCGCCGTCGACCTGGACGGCGGCCGAGGGCAGCAGATCCGCCAGTACAGCCTCTCCGGCCGCCCCGGCGCCGACCAGTGGCGGATCACCGTGAAGCGGGTACGCGGCGAGGGCGGCGCCCCCGACGGCATGGTCTCCGGTCACCTGCACGACCGGGTGGCCGCCGGCGACACGCTGCGGCTCAGCCCGGCGTTCGGCGAGGTCGACGCCACCGGCGGCGACGGGCCGCTGCTGCTGGTCAGCGCCGGCATCGGGCTCACCCCGGCGATGGCGGCGCTGGCCCACCTGGCCGACCGGAACCCCGGACGGCGGGTGACGCTGGCGCACGCCGACCGGGACGCCGAGGCGCACGCGCTGCGCGCGGAACTCCCCGCGCTCCAGCAGCGGCTGCCGAACCTGGCCGTCCACCTCTGGTACCTCGACGCCGCCGGGGCCGACCTGCCCGGCCTGAAGGCGGAGGTGTCCGCCGGGCTGATCGACCCGGACCGGCTCCCGCTGCCCGCCGGGGTGGACGTGCACCTGTGCGGCCCGGTCCCGTTCATGAACCTGGTCCGGGGCAACCTGCTGCGCCGGGGTGTGCCGGCCGAGCGGATCGCCTACGAGGTGTTCGGCCCCGGGATGCTGCCGGGCTGACGCCCCGCGGTGAAGTCGACGATCTCCTGGTTAGGGGCGCAAGCCGAGGGTAGGGGTCCTCCATGCGCATCCCCGGCATCAACGCGACCTTCCGGCCACCACGGAAGCGGTGGACGCCGCCCCACCGGACGCCGGGGCGCCGGCCACCCGCGTCGACACGCTCGTGGCGGTCGCGCGCCGGCTGACCGGGGACGCCGACGCCGCGTACCGGCTCGGCGCACGGGCACGCGAGTGGCGAGGAAGCGGTCCGGACCGCTTCCTCGCCGACTGGGACCGGATCCTGGAGGACGAGAACATGCGCATCGCGATGATTTCCCAGCACGCCAGCCCGCTCGCCGCCCCCGGCGAGGAGGACGCGGGCGGCCAGAACACGCACGTGGCGGAACTCGCGTCCGCGCTCACCGTTGCCGGCCACGACGTCCGCGTCTACACCCGCCGTGACTCCCCCGCGCTGCCCGAGGCGGTCGACGCGCCGGACGGCTACCAGGTGTGCCACGTGCCGGCCGGTCCCGCGCGGCGGGTGCCGAAGGACGACCTGCTGCCGTACACGGGCGAGTTCGGAAGCCGGCTGGCCGACACCTGGCGGCGCGGCGGCTGGACCCCGGACGTGGCGCACGCGCACTTCTGGATGAGCGGGCTGGCCACCGTGCACGCGAGCCGTCGCACCGGCGTGCCGACCGTGTTGACGTACCACTCGCTCGGCACTGTCAAGCGTCGCCACCAGGGCGTACGGGACACCAGTGCACCGGGGCGCGCCGGTTACGAGCGGGCGCTCGGCCGGGCCGTGGACCGGGTCGTCGTGCAGTGCTCCGACGAGGTCGCCGAGCTGGTCCGGATGGGCGTACCCCGGTCCCGGATGGCGCTCGTGCCGGCCGGCGTCAACGAGGCGGTGTTCCGCCCGGACGGCCCGGTCGCGCCCCGCGACCCGGCCCGCCCGCGCATCCTCACCGTCGGGCGGATGGTCGAACGCAAGGGCTTCCTGGACGTGGTCCGGGCGCTGCCGGCGGTGCCGGACGCGGAGTGCGTGGTGGTCGGCGGCCCGCCGGGCCACCTGCTGCCCGCCGACACGTTCGCCCGCCGGCTGTCCGCGCTCGCCGACTCGTGCGGCGTGGCCGATCGGGTACGGCTGCTCGGCGGCGTGCCGCGCGAGGAGATGGCCGCCTGGTACCGGTCGGCGGACGTGCTCGTGGCCGCCCCCTGGTACGAGCCGTTCGGGCTCACCCCGCTGGAGGGCATGGCCTGCGGCGTGCCGGTGATCGGCACGAACGTGGGCGGCATCGCCGACAGCGTGGTGGACGGGCTCACCGGCGACCTGGTGCCGCCGCGTGACCCCCGCGCGCTCGGCACCGCGCTGCGCCGGCTGCTCGGCGACAACGTGCGCCGGTTCGCGTACGCCACCGCCGCGCTCGACCGTGTTCGCAGCCGGTACTCCTGGAGGCGCTGCGCGGAGCAGCTCGTCGCGGTCTACGGTGCGCTGACGAACGCGGCCCGGCCCGCACCGGCGGTGGCGTGAGGCGACCCCTTGCTACCCACCGGTAAGGTTCGGGCCGTACCCTGATCCGGGTGAGCGGGGACTACACCCAGGAGTACGTGGACGTCGACGGCGCGCGCATCGGCGTGCAGGTCTACCCGGAGCCGGCCGGTCCGCCCGGCGCGCCGGTGGTGCTGATCTGGCCCGCGATGGGCGTACGCGCCCGCTACTACCGGCCGTTCGCCGCCGCGCTGCGCGACGCCGGGCTCGCGGTGATCGTGGCCGACCTGCGCGGCACCGGCGAGAGCACCCCGGTGCCGTCGCGCGCCTGCCGGTACGGCTACCAGGAGATGGCCGCCGACGTCGGCGCCGTGCTCGACGCGCTCAAGCCCCGGCTGGACGGCCGCACCCGGCTGCTGCTCGGGCACTCCCTCGGTGGCCAGGTCGCGGTGCTGCACCAGGCGCTGGACGACGACGACCGGGTGGACGGGCTGGCCCTGGTGGCGGTGGGGCTGCCGTGGTGGCGGACGTACCCGGGCCTGCGCGGGTGGGGCGTGCTGCCGTACACCCAGGCCATCGCGGCGACGGCGCGGCTGCTCGGCGTCTGGCCGGGCTGGGGTTTCGGCGGCCGGCAGGCACGCGGCGTGATCCGCGACTGGGCCCACACCGCCCGCACCGGCCGGTTCCCGGCACTCGACGGCGTGGACGCGGAGGCCGCCGTGCGGCGGATCCGGACGCCGGTGCTCGCGGTCAGCGTCGACGACGACCAGTACACGCCGCACGAGACGCTCGACCACCTCTGCGGGAAGCTGACCGCGGCGCCGGTGACGCGGCACCGCTACACGGCCGCCGAGGCGGACGCACGGCTGGACCACTTCACCTGGGTACGCGCGTCGGCGCCGCTGGCCGCCCGGATCGCCGCGTTCGCGGACACGCTCCCCCGGCGCTGAGCCCACGCCGGCACTGAGCCACTGAGCGCACGCTCCCCCGCCGGTGAGCCACGCCCGGGCGTGAGTCGCCCGATCGTGGGTATGCCGCACCGCCCGAACACGGCGGAGGGGGATCTGATGTCAGAACGGCACACCACGCTGCGCTCGATGCACGACCTGGGCCTGGCGGCCTGGTTCGGCGGTTCCCTGATGGGGGCGCTGGGCGTGAACGGCGCGGCGGCGCGGATCAACGACACGACCGAGCGGCTGCCGGTGGCCTCGGCCGGGTGGGCGCGGTGGACACCGGTGAACGCGGCGGCGATCGGCGCGCACCTGGCCGGCGCGGTCGGTGAACTGGTCACCGAGAGCCCGCGGATGGCCCGCCAGGCGGGCGTGGGGAAGATGAGCGCGGTGAAGACCGCGCTGACGGTCGGGGCGCTGGCCGTGACCGGCTACAGCCGGCTGGTCGGCATGCGGCTGGAGAAGGCCGGCGGGCCGCCGGTCGAGGGGACCACCGAACCGAACCACCACACCCCGGCGAACGTCGCCGCCAGTCAACGGCAGATGAAGCTGCTCCAGTGGGCTGTTCCGGCGCTGACCGGCGCGCTCGTCGTGGTGTCGGCGTACATGGGCGAGCAGCAGAAGCCGGGCCAGGTGTTCCGGGGCATGCTCGACCGCGCGGGCGGGCTGATGGCCGCGCCGAAGAACATCGGCAAGGTGGCCGCCGTGGGCGCGGCCGGCCGTCACCTGGTCGGGGCGAGCCGCTGACCACCGCGCGGCCGACGACCCACATCGGGGTGGGTCGCCGGCCGCGCGGTGCACCGGGACCGGACCGGCCGCCGTCGGGCGGCGCGGGCACAGCAGGCGAGGTGAGGTGACCATGACCAGCAGGGACCGGCCGGGTACCGGTGACGGGCGCGGGCCGGAGTCGGCGGCGCCGTGGGGGACCACCGACGGCTTCGACGCCGACCCGCCGTGGGGCGCCGGTGACAGCGACCCGATGGACGAGGGCAGCGAGGAGACCGCCGTACCGCAGGGGCGGCGCGGTGAGCGCCGGGCGGCCGGCGCCGGGCCGGGCGGGCCGAAGGCGGGCCGGCACGGGTTCGGATCCGTCGAGCCGACCCGGACGGCCGAGGCCGGGCCGGGCGCACCGCCGGATCCCGCCCCGTCCGGGCGGACGTTCCCGGACGACAGGGCGGACGGCGACCTCGGCGACAACGCGCTGGAGGAGGCGACCGGGATGCGTCCGGAGACGCGTCCCTGAGCCGTCAGGACCCGGTGCCGTCCTCACCCGGGTCGCCGAGCGCGGACGGCTCGTTGTCCGGCACCGGCGACTCGGTCACCGGATGCCCGGTGTCGTCGACCAGGCCCGGCGCCATGCTGCCGCCGTGTGCCTCCTCGGCCTCCCGGGTCGCCCGCGGGTCCCGCTCGTCGTTGCGCCGCTGCTCCACCGATCCCCCTTCGCTGTCGTCCATGACCCCGGCGGTACCCGGACGGTGGCGGCGGAAACGTCAGGCGCGCGCGGCAGCGGGGGCGACGTCGAGCAGGTCGGCGAGGCGGGCGGCGTCGCGCTGGGCCTGGTCGCCACAGCAGTTGTTCATCAGCACGTGCAGTTCGGCGCACTGGTCGGCCAGTTCGCGCAGCAGCACCGACCAGTGCCGCAGCTCGTGCTCGCCGTAGGCGTAGCGGAACCGTTCCTGCTTGTCGCCGCTCTCCCAGGCCGTGCTGTGCCCGTGGAACCGGATCACGGCCAGGTCGGTGGTGGCGACCAGGACCGGCGGCACCGAGGAGACGTGCCCCTGCGGCATGTCCACGCAGGCGTACCCGAGGTCGTGCTCGCGCAGGAACGTCACGGTCTCGGCCATCGCGTCCCCGTCGAACCAGGACGAGTGCCGCAGCTCGACGGTGACCGGCCAGGGACGGCAGCGCCGGGCCGCGTCGAGGATCCGCCGCCGAGCCGCCTCGCCACGCGCCAGCCACGGCGGGAACTGCAACAGCACGGCGCCGAGCCGGTCGGCCGCCGCGAGCGGCGCCAGCGCCGCGTGGAACCGGTCCCACACCTCGTCGTACGCCCCGGCGGGCAGGTCGCGCCAGCGGATCCGGCTCGGGCCGCCGGCCGGACGCAGGTCCTTCGGCAACGCGTCGATCGGTGTGTGGTGGCCGGTGAACAGGCGGAACGCCTTGACGTCGAAGGTGAATCCGTCCGGCGTCGCGGCCGCCCAGCCCGCCGTGGTCTCCGGCGCCGGCACGGCGTAGTACGACGTGTCCACCTCGACCAGTCCGAACCGCTCCGCGTACCAGCCGAGCCGGCCGGCGGGCGTGTTGACCCCGCGCGGATACCAGCCGGAGCGGACCAGCATCTGGTCGGCCCAGGACGACGTGCCCACCTTGATGACACCCATGTAATTCAGTTCACCGCGACCGCCGGACATCGGCAACCGGAGATGCCCTCCGGGTCCGGACCGGCACCGGGTGACCGGCCTCACCGTGGTTTCGCGCCGCCCGAGTGTGACGCCCGGCCGGTTCGCGGCGCTGAGGGTCACGAGATGGACGCATCCGGCCTGGACCAGGAAACCGTCGAGCGGCTGCTCGCCGGCCGCTCCGGCGACGCGCCGCCCGCTCCGCCGGCACTGCTCGCCGTGCTGGCCGCGGTCCGGGCCGCACCGGGCGCGGGCGAACTCGACGGCGAGGCGGCAGCGGTCGCCGGGTACCGGTCGGCCCGGCGGATGCGCCGTCGCCGCCGTGTCCGCTTCGGTGTCCGGATGGCGGTGGCCGGGCTCGCCGCGTCCCTCACCGGTGGTGTCGCGCTCGCCGCGACCGGGAACCTGCCGCGCGCCGCACGACCGGCGCCGCCGCCGATCGGCACCGCGCCGCCCGCGCCGGAGACCCGACCCGCCCGGCCGACCGGCTCGCCGGGCCCCGGGACACCGCAGCCGTCCGCACCGCCGGGACTGTGCGTCGCGTACCGGGCGCTCGCCGAACCGGACCGGGGACGCGCCCTCGCCACACCCGCCTTCAGCGACCTCGTCACCGCCGCCGGGGGCCACGACCGGGTGCCCGACTACTGCGCCGGGCTGCTGGGCGACGACGATCCGCCGGGCCGGGCCGACGGCGGACCAGGCGGCGGCCGGACCGCGCACCCGGTCCACCCGTCCGGCGGACCGCCGGGCGTGGACGTCCCGGCGCCGGAGCACGCCGGGCCGCCGTCGGGCACCCCGCCCGGGCGGCGGGCCGGTTGACGACCGGCTGGTAACTTGCCCGCGTGACCCCCCGGCGTCGCCGATCGGCGATCCTCCTCCGTGTGGCGGTGGTGCTCGCCGTGCTGGCCGGCATCGTCCTCACCGCGCTCGGCCCGGCCACGGTGACCGGCCTGCTGCCGTACTTCACCATCCAGAGCAACGTGGCGGTCGGCGTCCTCGCCGGGTACGCCGCCTGGTGCGCGCTGCGCGACCGGCCCGAGCCGCCGAGTGCCCTCAAGGGAGCGGTGACCCTCTACATCACCATCACCGGCACCGTCTACCACCTGGTGCTGGCCAACCCGGCCAGCCCGTTCGCGATGGCCCAGCCGGACCGGCAACCGGGTGAGTGGTGGGGCAACCAGTTCCTGCACACCGTGGTGCCGCTGCTGGCGGTCGCCGACTGGGCGCTGTTCGACAGGCGCGGCCGGCTGCGCCCCCGGTACGCCGCCTGGTGGCTGGTGTTCCCGCTCGGATACCTCGGGTTCGCGCTGGTACGCGGCCTGATCGTGGACAGGTACCCGTACCCGTTCATCGACGCGGGCGAGCTCGGCTACGACGGGTTGGCGGTCAGCGCGGTCGGGTTCGCCACGGTGTTCTGGCTGCTGGGCCTGCTGTTCGTGGGCGTGGACCGGCTGCTCGCCCGGGCCGGGCGCGCCGAACCGGCGACCCCACCGGCCACGCCCGGCGCGGTGGGGCCGCCGGCCACGGCCGGGCCGGACGAGCCGCCGGTGGTCCAGCGGGAGACCACCAGCTCGGCCTGAGCGGCCCGGCGGATCAGGCGGCGCGCCGGGCCGGCTCGCCCGCGCGGACCCGGCGGCCCGCGCCGCGTTCCCGGCCGTACGAGTCGGCCCGCCCCCACCGGCCCGGCACGTCGAGCAGCTCGATCCGCCCGTACCCGGTCGGGACGGCCGGGTTCACCAGCAGGTTCTCTCCGCACGGACGCAGCCCCAGCATGGTCGACAACAGCATCAGCAACCCGCCCGACGCCCACGACTGCGGTCGTCCGGCCTCCGGCAACTGGACCGGGTACTTGGTCACCGCACGGGGGTAGCCGGCGATCGTCTCCGGGACCGATCCGCCGAGCGTCTCCGCCATCGCGAACACTCCGGCGACGATGTCGGCCGCCGCCTCGTCGTAGCCGTACCGCCGCAGCCCCGCCGCGACGATCGCGTTGTCCCACGGCCACACCGCGCCGAGGTGCGCGCCGACCGGGTTGTACGGCCGCTGCCCCTGCGCGTAGGTGCGCACGCCCCAGCCGGAGAACAGGTCCGGTCCGCACAGGTGCCCGGCCAGCGCGTCGGCCCGTTCCGGCGCCACGATGCCGCTCCACAGCAGGTGCCCCAGGTGCGAGGTGAGCGCGTCGACCGGCTCACCGTCCGGGGTGAGCGCCAGCGCGTAGTAGCCGCGCTGCGGCAGCCAGAAGTCGCGATCGAACCGCTCCCGCAACCGCGCCGCGTCGGCCTCCAGGCGTTCGGCGTAGGCCGGGTCGCCCCAGAACTCCCGGGCCAGGCGGGCGCCCCGGATCCGCGCGTCGTACGCGTACCCCTGAAGCTCGCACGTCGCGCGCGGGTACGGCGGCTCCACGCCGTGCCGGTCGACGATCGCCGCCGGCGAATTGCGCCAGGTCTGGTTGGCGACCCCGGTGTCGGTGTTGCGCGGCTGGTAGCGCAGGTAACCGTCGCCGCACTGGTCGCCGTAGCGGGTCAGCCAGTCCAGCGCCATCCGCGCCGGGTGCCGCAGCTCGTGGACCAGGTCGGCGTCACCGGTCCAGCGCTCGTACTCGTCGAGCAGGATCACGAACAGCGGGGTGGTGTCGGCGGCGCCGTAGTAGAGCGCGGTGGGCTGCTCGTCGAACGCGGCCGCCTCGCCGTACCGCAGCTCGGCGACGATCTTGCCGGGTTCCTCCTCGTGCCGGTCGTCTAGCCGGCCGCCCTGCACCATCGCCAGCATGTGCAGCGTTCCCGGGGTCAGCTCGGGCGTGAACGGCAGCGTCTGGAGGCAGGTGATCAGCGCGTCCCGCCCGTACAGCGCCATCGCCCAGGGCATCCCGCCGACCGGCACCCGCTCGCTGTAGGCCAGCGGCATGTACCGCAGCGCGGCCAGGTCGGTCAGGGCCTGCCGGTACACGGCGGCCAGCCCGGGCCGTTCGGCGACCAGGTGCGGCGCCCGGTCGTACCACCGTTCGAGGTCGTCGCGCATGTCCTGACGGACGTGCTGCCGGTGCGACTCGATGCCGGCCCGCAGGTCCCGCCCGCCGGCGCCCTGGATGACCATGCCGACGTGCAGGTCGACCTGCCACTTGCCCTGCGGCTCGACGCGAATCCGGAAGGTCATCCCGCGCGTGTCCACCTCCCCCGGGACGGTGCTGGAGACGCACGTCTCCCGGGTGAACCGCCCACGCTCGTACCGGATCCGCAGCCGCCGCTGCTCCGGTTCGGGGATGACGGTCGGCCGGCGCGGGCCGGGACGCAGGATCTCGGAGGTGTCGGCGAAGTCGCCGGCCATCTCCATCCGCACCGTGTACTCGGCGGGCTCGGCCGAGTGGTTCAGCACCGTGAGGCTCTCGTGGTACGCCTCGTCGATCGAGCGGTGCCGGATCACCGAGACGTCGGCGTCCACGTAGTGGCTGGCCGCGCCCGGCACCAGCACGAATCGGGTCTCGAAGTAGGTCAGGTCGTCGCGGGACAGCGCGTGCAACCGCTCGCCGTCGATCGTGAGCACCCAGTGGGACAGGAACCGGGTGTCGAACGAGAACAGGCCGATCGGCGCGGACGGGTCGCGTTCCATGTCCCCCTGCGCGTCGCTCACGGCGAACGCGTTACCGGCGAGGACATGGACCAGCTCCTGCCTCATCGGGCCGCCACCCGGGCGCCGGCCACGTCCCGGGGGTCTCGGGCGTCCGGCGGGCCGGGGAAGAGCCGGCGCAGCGTCATCAGCAGCTTGAGTTCGCCCCGCGCGGCGAGGTCGTTGCGCAGCAGCGCGGCGGCCGGGTGCAGGCGTCCCGCCGCGATCCGGTCGAACACCTCGCGGTCCGCGCCGACCACCAGGTCCGCCTCCTCGGCCAGGCGGTCCACCCGGACGTCCTGCCGGTCGATGGTCAGGTACCAGTGCTCGGTGCGGCCGTCGTCGCGCAGGTCCAGGCGGATGGTGCCGGAGGTGGTCTCGGGCAGCTCCGGGTGCCGGCCGGCGGTTCCCCGGGTCAGGTGTTCCACGGCCGAGACGCTCATCGGGCCCTCCTCGTCGGTGGTCGCGGCCGGCGCCGCTCGTCCCGCAGCGTCCCCGCATCGCGGGTGAGGCGAACTCACCCGGACCGGGTGAGGCACGGCGGCGCGGCGGGTATCCCTGCGGCCATGCCGACGACCGGGGACGCCACCGCCGACCGGGTGCTGCTCGCGCTGCTGACCATGCAGCGCGAGGCCTGGGAACAGGGCATCCTCGGCCAGGCGCTGCTCGACCTGGGCCTGGACGAGGCAGCGGTACTGGTCGCCGACGCCGTGGTGACCCGGCAGCGGCCGGACGGCCGGCTCGGTGAACCGGCCGGTTCGGTGGGCGCGGTGAACGGCGCCGCGTGCGGCGAGGTGGTCCGGCACGCCGCCCGCCGCACCGGCGACCGGCGGTACGCCGAGGCGCTGGACGCCCAGCTCGACTGGCTGGCCCGCCGGGCGCCGAGGGCCGCCGACGGCACGCTGTTCCACCTGCTCGACGGCCGCCAGGTGTGGGCGGACACGATCTACATGGTGGTGCCGCTGCTGGCGCTGACCGGCCGGACCGGGGCGGCCGCGGCGCAGGTCGCGGGGCACCGGCGACGGCTGTACGACACACGCACCGGCCTGTACGCCGCCCGCTGGGACGAGGACCGCTGCGAGCTGGACCGGCCCGGGCCGTGGGGCACCGGCAACGGCTGGGTGGTCGCCGGGATCGCCCGCGCGCTGCGGCTCGCGCCGGACCGGCCGGACGGCCTCCGGGCCGAGCTGGCCGGGCACGCCGAGGAGGTGCTGACCGCCTGCCTCGCGTACCGGGGCGCGGACGGGCTGTTCCCGGACGTGCTGGACGAGCCGGGCGCGTTCCGGGAGGCCAACACCGCCCAGTTGCTCGGGTACGCGGCCCTCACCGGGGTGGCCGACGGGTGGCTGTCCCGGTCGTGGTTCGAGGTGGGGGCGGGCCTGCTCGCGGCCGCCGCCCGGCGGGTCGACGCGTACGGCCGGGTGACAGGGGTCAGCGGGGCGCCGGACTTCGAAGGCCCCGGCACCTCGCCCGAGGCGCAGGCGTGCCACCTGCTCGGGCTCGCCGCGCTGCGCCGGGCCGGCGCGACGCTCAGCGCAGGATGAGTCCCCGCACGTACGCGGCCTGACCGACATGCTGGAGGTCGTCGTCGAGCACGCTCACCAGCCGCACCCCGAGCGTCACCGGCGGATCCCAGTTCTCGTCCACCACCCGGTCGAGGTCGGCCGGGCGCAGGCCGCGCAGGTACGCGAGGCTCCGGTCCACCACCGCCCGGTGGTAGTCGAGCAGCACGCCGCCGTTCTCGGGGCGTACCGCGGCGATCTGCTCCGGGCCGTGCCCGAAGCCGGTGTCGGCTGGGTCCGGCGGCAGGCCGCAGCGCGCCGCCCAGTCGCCGGTGGCCCACAGCTGCGGCTCCCCCATCACGTCGGCCACGTGGTCGTCCTGGATCCGGGTCAGGTGCCAGACCAGCCAGCCGACCGGGTTCGCCCCGTCGGCCGGCGCCCGCCGCAGCTGGGCCGCGTCGAGCCCGTCGAGCGCCCCGGCGACCAGATCGGGCAACCGCCCGTACGCCTCGGTCAGCACGTCCGTCGCGTCCACGTGTCCCTCACTCCCTGCCGACTCCTGCCGTCCCTTCGGGCAGTACCGCCCAGCGTGCCCGGCAAACCTCGGCGCGGGCCCCGCCTCTAGGGTGATCGCGTGGTCGCGGCGCTGGAGCTGTATCTGGACACCGACGCCACCCGGCGGATCCGGGTGCTGTGGGACCTGCTGGAGTCCGACGGGGTGCCGAGCATGCGGTCCCTGCTGGCGCAGCGGCACCGCCCGCACGTCTCGCTGGCGGTCGCGCCCCGCCTGGACCCGCACCGCGTCGCCGAGGCGCTCGCCGGAACGGTGGTGGCCGCGCCGCTGCGGCTGGAGTTCCAGCACGCCGGGCAGTTCGTCGGGCGGGTGCTCTGGCTCGGGCCGGCGCCGACGCCCGAGCTGCTGGCGCACCACGCGGCGGTGCACGAGCGGCTGGCGCGGGCCGGCGTCGAGGTGGTGGAGCACTACCGCCCGGGCCGCTGGGTGCCGCACTGCACGCTGTCGATGCGGGTGCCGAACCCGCTGATGGGCGCAGCGGTGCGCCGCTGCCTGGAGGTGCTGCCGCTGACCGCGACGGTGGTCGGCGCGGCGGTGGCCGACCACGCCCGCGACATCTCCCACCCCCTGCCCTGATTCCCCTTCTACACCCGTGATCCACACCAGTTCCCCGACGTGGTGCCATCCCGCTCCATGATCAACGCCAGCTCGGGGAAATGGTGGCATCCCGATCCAAGATCGACACCAGCTCGGGGAAATGGCGGCATCAGACCACCATTGATGGAGCCACCTCCCCGAACTGGTGTTGATCTTGGGCGGGGGCAGCGCAGGTGAGGCGGTTGCGTCAGGGGAAGGTGGGGTCGGTTCCGGTCAGATCGAGGAGGAACGTCGGGTAGTCCGGCTGCGGGCACCTGTCGCCCCGGTGGCCGAGCCGCTCGTAGAACGGCGCCGCCCGCTCGTGGTGGGCCTGCCACTCCAGGTGCCGCGCCCGCCCGGCGGCCCACCGGCGGACCGCGTCGAACAACGACCTGCCCACCCCGTCGCGGCGGCGGTCCGCCCGGACGTACAGGTCGTGCAGGCGTACGGTCCGGTGCGCGTCACCGGAACGCAGGTGCGGGCCGTGGTCCTGGGCGGCGGCGTACCCGACCGGCCCGCCAGCGTCGACGGCGCCGAGCAGCACCCAGCGGGGGTCGGCCAGCAGCGCGGCGAACCGCAGCCGGTGGACCTCCGGCGGCTCGTCGCCCACGCCCATGTCCCGCAGCATCGGCCACAGCTGCGGCCAGTCCGGCACGCGCAGGTCCCGCACGATGATCGGCATCGGACCAGGATGCGGGCGGGACAGCTCGGCGGCGACCGGGTTTCGCGCCATCTGCGGCCGCCCTGACGATCGGGGCCGAACCGACGCAAGCTGGTAAAAGCGCAGGTCAGAGCCATTCTGGCCACCCGAAGACGTGCGGCCGGAGCGGCAGCGAAGCACGTCGAAGGAGAGCCTCATGGCCGCACCCGTCGTCCGTTCCGTCACCGCCGACCAGACCGTCCTGCTGCCCGGGCAGTCGACCACCGTCCGGGTCGACGCCTACCACCCCGACTCGCGCCTGCTGACGCTCGCCGGCCGGGTCAGCGACCCCACCGGCGTCACCTGGGACAGCCCGGTCCGGGTGGACCTGAGCGTCCCGCTGACCATCCAGCTCGCCGGCGCCTCGCCGGGGGTGACAGTCACACCGAGCGGCGCCGAACCGGGCCGCTTCACAGTCTCCGTGCTGGCCGGCCGGGGCACGGTGACGCTGACCGCGACGGCGCGTGACGGCGCCGGCCGCACCGGCACGGGCACCACCACGCTGACCGTGCCGCTGCTGGTCGGGATGAGCGCCGAGAAGGGCGCCCGGACCCAGCGGGCGGTGGCCGACTATCCGGGCATCCGCTACATGCGCGACTTCGGCACGGACGGCCCGGACGCGGACGCGCTGCCGGAACTGCCCGCGCTGAACACGGGCAAGTTCGCCGACGCGCCCTCCGCCGTCATGCACGTCAGCTGGAAGGACGACGTCGAGCAGCTGGCCGGCTGGCTCGACGGCGTGAACCGCCCGATCTACCTGACCTGGTACCACGAGCCGATGGGCGACGTGACCCCCGCCACGTACCGGGCGACGGCGAGCCGGGTGACCCAGATCCTGGCCGCGCACCGCAACCGGCGGTGGGTGCTCGGGCACGGCCCGATCGTGACCCGCTACTGGCTCGACGAGGGGCGCGGCAACCCGGCCGACTGGGGCTACCCGGGCATGACCCACTACGGCGTGGACTGCTACTCCCGGGACACCGCCGCGTACTGGCCCGCCTCCCGGATGTTCGGCGTGGCCTTCGGCAAGGTGCGCGCCGCGTACCCGGGGATCCGGCTGCTGGTGCCCGAGTACGGCCTGAGCCGCATCGCCACGGACACCACCGGCGCGGGCCGGGCGCGGACGATCCGCGAGCACGTCACCTGGCTGCGGCAGCAGAACGACGTGGACGCGATCGCGTACTGGAACAACTGGGCCGAGTTCGAGCTGGGTGACCCGCCGCTCGAGGCCACGGCCTGGCGCGATCTCCAGGTGGGCCCGGCATAGACTGGACCCATGAGGCGTAGTCGGTGACCAGCGGGAGCGTGACGTACCCGGGTTACACCCACGGCTGCCTCGCCTACGACGACCCGGCCGTGCTGCGCGCACTCGCGGTCGAGCAGGTCACCGCCGGTCTCGCCGCCGGTGAGCAGGTCTGGGTGGTCTGTCCGGAGGATCGCGCCACTGTCACCGGCTGGCTGGCCTCGGTTCCCGGGCTCGACGCCGCGCGCCGGCGGGACGCGCTCCGGCTGGTTCCCGTCGGCGAGGCGTACCGGCACGACGAGATCGTCGACCCCGACCGGCAGGTCAAGGCGTACGTGCGGGCCACCACCGAGGCGCTGACCGCAGGGCACACCGGCCTGCGGGTGCTGGCGGAGGCGACGAGCCTGGTCCGCAGCCCCGCCCAGCGGGACGCGTTCGCCCGCTACGAGCACCGGATCGACCACTGGATGCGGCACCGGCCGATGTCGGCGGTCTGTGCCTACGACCGCCGGCAGCTGGACGACGCGGCGATCGCCGAGCTGGCCTGCCTGCACTCGGTGACGAACGCGGACGTGCTGTTCCGGCTGCACGCCGGCGACGGCGACTCGGTGGTGGCGCTGGCCGGCGAGCTGGACCCGTCCAACCACCGGGACTTCGCCGCCGCGCTGGAGCGGGCCGACCCGCGGCCGGTGGCGGGCCGGGTCGTGTTCGACGCCGCCGAGCTGCGTTTCGTCGACCACCGCAGCCTGCTGCACCTGCGCGACCACGCCCGCCGGCACGACGCCGTCGCGGTGCTGCGTACGCCGAGCCGCGCCCCGGCCCGGCTGGTCGACCTGCTCGGTCTGTCCGAGGTACGGGTGGAGGTCGTCCGATGAGGAGCGGCGCGGCCTCCGGCCACGTGGGCTACTTCCACGAGGCGTTCGTCTACGACTCCGACGAGGAGCTGCTGGCGGTGGCGCTGCCGTTCCTGCTGGACGGGATCGCGGCCGGCGAGCCGACGGCGGTGAACCTGGACGAGCGCAACGCCGAGCTGGTGCGCCGGGCGCTGCCCACCGGCGCCGAGGTCACGTTCCTGCCGGTCGGTGACGTCTACGCCCGGCCGAGCGTCGCGCTGCGTTCCTACCGGGAGCTGCTCGCGTCGTACGTGGCGGCGGGGGCGGCGCAGATCCGGATGGTCGGCGAGCTGCCGCCGGTGCTGCTCGGCGCGACCTGGGACTGGTGGGCGCGCTACGAGTCGGCGATCAATCACGCCTACGACGACTTCCCGCTCTGGGGCATCTGCGCCTACGACCGCCGGGGCACGCCCGCACACGTGCTCGCCGACGTGGCGCGTACCCATCCGCTGGTGGCGCGGCCGGACGGCGGGCACGAGACGGCCGGTCTCTACACCGACCCGACGAGTTACCTGACCGAGTTCCGTCCGGCGCCGGCCGACCCGGTGCAGCGGACCGCGCCGCTGGTCGAGCTGGTCGACCCGACGCCGGCCCGCGCGCGGGCCGAGGTACGCGCCGCCGACGGTGGCCTGTTGCCGCCCGACGGCCTGGACGGCCTGGTCATCGCGGTCAGCGAGGTGGTGAGCAACGCGCTGCGCCACGGCGAGCCGCCGGTGTGCCTGCGGTTGTGGCGCGCGCCGGACCGGATCGTGGTGACCGTCCACGATCGGGGTACCGGCCCGAAGGATCCGTTCGCCGGGCTGCTGCCGGCGGGCGACGGTTCCGACGGCGGTCTGGGCCTCTGGATCAGCCACCAGAGTTGCGACCACGTGACGTACCACAGGGACGCGGCCGGCTTCACCATCCGCCTGACGGCGGGGAACCCGCACTTCCCGGTCTGACCGTGCCGCCGGTCGGCGGGCAGGGGGGCGGGGCGGGGCGAGCCTCGCGCGCGGACGCGGTACCGTAGCGCCTCATCGTGCCCTGCGGGGCGGTCATCCGCCGGCCTGGCGCTGGCGAACCGACGGAGGATGGCGAATGTCCAACGGTGCCGAGCCGTTCGCACCCCACGACGACCTGTCCGGGCGGCCCCGGTTCGATCCCGCGTTGCGCGGCTACGACAAACGTCAGGTGGACCGGTACGTCGAGCAGGTCGACGCCGAGGTGAGCGCGCTGACCGCCGCGCGGGACCGGGCGTACGCGCAGGTGCGCGATCTGACCGCGCAGGTGCAGCGGGCGCAGGCCGAGGCGGTGGAGCTGCGGGACCGTCCGTCGGCGGTGGACCGGGCGTCCTTCCGCGACCTCGGCCCGATGGTGGACCAGATCCTGGACCTGGCCGAGAAGCAGGCCGGCCAGATCACCGACGTGGCCACCCGGCGCGCGGAGGACGTCCAGGGGCAGGCGGAGAAGCTGCTCGCCGCCGCGCAGGAGCAGGCCGCGCGGGAGCGGCGGGAGCTGGACGAGGAGCTGTCCGCCCGCCGGGCCGAGCAGGATCGGGTGGACGAGGAGCGGCGGGCCGCCGCGCAGGCGGAGCTGACCGCCGTGCGGGAGCTGGCGGAGAAGCTGCGCGTCGAGGGCCAGGCCGTGCACGACCGGGCCCAGCAGGAGGCGAAGCGGATCACCGAGCAGAGCGCGCAGCAGGTCGAGCAGGCGCGCTCGGCGTCCGAGGCGCTGGTGAAGGCCGCGCGGACGCAGATCCAGCAGGAGGTCCAGGCCAACCGCAGCAAGGCCCAGCAGGAGCTGGCCCAGTGGCAGGCCACGATGGCCAAGGAGCTGGACGAGCGGCGGGCCGCCGCCGAGCAGGAGCTGGCCGACCGGGCCGCCGCCGCCGAGAAGGACATCGCCGCGCTGGTCGCCGAGGCGCAGCAGTACGCCACCGAGGTCCGGGAGCGGGCCGACGAGGAGACGGCGGCGCACCAGGAGCAGCTCGCCGGCGTGCAGCGGGAGATCCAGCAGCGGCAGGAGACGCTGACCGGGCTGAAGGCGGAGCTGGAGAGCGTCTCCCGGCAGCTGGAGGACACCCGCCAGGAGATCGCCACCATCGAGCGGACCGGCGCGGAGGTGGAGGAGCGGCTGGTCGGCGTACGCCGGGAGCTGGCCGCGGAGACCAAGCGGCTGGACGAGGCGCGGCGTTCGGCGGACCTGGCCGAGCAGCACGCCAAGGAGACCCGGGCCCGGGTGCAGCGGGAGGCCAAGCGGGTCGCCGACCTGGCCGCGGCGGCGGTCATGGCGGCCGCCGCGGGCGGCGGGGAGACCGCCGAGTACCCGCAGGTGGCGGCGCGCCCGCCGATCACCGTGCCGGCCGAGGTGACGCCCCGGGCGGTGGACGGGCGGACCGAGCCGGACGCGATCGAGCCGGACCGGTCGGAGCCGCCGGTCGTGGAGCCGTTCGTCGAGCGGCTGGACGGGCCGAGCTTCGACGCGTTCGCGGTCCGCACGCCGGCCCCGCGCGGTGTGCCCGAGGCGGAGACGACGGGTACGGACAACGGCGTACCGGCCACCGCCTGAGACGTCGGCGCCGCCGGTCCGGGCCGGGCCGGCGGCACCGCATCTTGCTCATCGACCTTGCTTTATGCAAATATTTGGATCGATCTGCTGGTGCATCTCGATCTTTATTCGGGGGTTGACGGGTATGCGGAAGATCTCCTCCATCGGTGCCGCCGTCGTCCTGACCGTCGCTTCGGCGGGCGCCGTGGTGGCCGGCACGGCCGCACCGGCCAGCGCCGGGTGCAGCCACTCGCACTCCAACGTGGACAGCAAGTTCGGCCAGCTGTTCAACGCCACGAACGTCAACATCCGCACCGGCCCGCACACCACGTGCGCCTCCCTCGGTTACGGGCAGCTCAGCCACACTGTCGACTTCCACTGCTTCGCCAGCGGCGACCGGGTCAGCGCGAACGGCCACACCACCTACACGTGGACCTACCTGCGGGACGTCACCACCGGTGTCTCCGGCTGGGTCGCCGACGCGCTGCTGGACAACCTCGGCGGCAACGTCGCCTGCTGACCGGGCCACCCGGCGGGCCCGCGGCGGGCACAATGACCGGGCATGACCGGTCTGCACCCGCCCGTCGAGCCGTACGCCACCCATCTGCTCCCGGTCGGTGACGGCCACGTCCTGTACGTGGAGGAGGTCGGCCGGCCGGACGGCGTACCAGTGGTGTTCCTGCACGGCGGGCCCGGCGGCGGCCTGGTGCCGGCGGCACGGCGGTTCTTCGACCCCGCGCGCCACCGGGCCGTGCTGTTCGACCAGCGCGGCGCCGGCCGCAGCACCCCGCACGGCGAGGTGCGCGCCAACACCACCTGGCATCTGGTGGCCGACCTGGAGACGATCCGGCAGCGGCTGGGCATCGACTCGTGGCTGGTGTTCGGCGGCTCGTGGGGCACCACGCTCGCCCTGGCGTACGCGCAGGCGCACCCGGAGCGGGTGACCGGGCTGGTCCTGCGCGGTGTGCTGCTGCTGCGGCGCAGCGAGCGGGACTGGTTCTACCAGGGCGGGCTGCGCCACCTCCAGCCCGAGGAGTGGGAGCGGTTCGTGGCGCCGATCCCGCCGGACGAGCGCGACGACGTGCTGGCCGCGTACCACAGGCGGTTGCACGGCCCGGACCAGGCGCGGGCCCGGGAGTACGCGCGGGCCTGGGGGCGGTGGGAGGCGGTCAACTCGTCGCTGCGGCCCGACCCGGAGCTGCTCGCCCACTTCACCACCGACGACCACGCGCTGCCGGTGGCCCGGATCCTGTCGCACTACGCGGTGCACGGCGGTTTCCTGGCCGAGGGTCAGTTGCTCGACGGCGTGGACCGGATCCGGCACCTGCCCGCCGTGATCGTCAACGGCCGGTACGACCTGTGCTGCCCGCCGGTGTCCGCGTACGACCTGGCCCGCCGGTGGCCGGAGGCGACGCTGCGAATCGTGCCGGAGGCCGGGCACTCCGCCGCCGAGCCGGCCGTCACCCGGGAGGTGCTGCGTGCGCTCGACGAGGTGACCGCGAGGGCCGGCTGACCGGACCCGCCGGTTCGCGCCTGGCCATCCGCGACCGCCGCTGGCAGGATCGGCCGGGTGACGGGTGCGCTGTACGCGGTCAGTGACCTCCACGTGTCGTACGCGGAGAACCGCGCGGTGGTGGACGGCCTGCGGCCGGAGACGGCGGACGACTGGCTGATCGTGGCCGGTGACGTCGGCGAGGTCTTCGCCGACATCGAGCGGACGCTGCGACTGCTGCGCGACCGGTTCGCGCGGGTGGTGTGGGCGCCGGGCAACCACGAGCTGTGGACCAGCCCGAACGACCCGGTGACGCTGCGTGGGGTGGCCCGCTACGACGCCCTCGTCGCGATGTGCCGCGAGCTGGACGTGCTGACCCCGGAGGACGACTACCCGGTGTGGCGCGGCGCGGGCGGGCCGGTCACGGTGGCGCCGCTGTTCCTGCTCTACGACTACTCGTTCCGCGCCCCCGGCACCACCACGAAGGAGGAGTCGCTGCGCGCGGCGTACGACGCCGGCGTGGTGTGCACCGACGAGATGATGTTGCACCCCGACCCGTACCCGGACCGGGAGTCCTGGTGCGCGGCGCGGCTGGAGGTGACCCGGCGGCGGCTGGAGGCCACCGACCCGGCGCTGCCGACAGTGCTGGTCACCCACTGGCCGCTGGTGCGGCAGCCCACCGACGTGCTCTGGTTCCCGGAGTTCGCCCAGTGGTGCGGCACCGACCGGACGGCCGACTGGCACGTGCGCCACCGCGCCGCCGTCGCGGTCTACGGCCACCTGCACATCCCGCGCACCACGCACTACGACGGGGTGCGGTTCGAGGAGGTGTCGCTGGGCTACCCGCGCGAGTGGCGGCGCCGGGGCGGCGAGCCGGCGCCGATGAAGCGGATCCTCGGATGATCGCGGCACTGCTGCCGGCCGGGGCGCTGGCCGTCGAGGCGTTCGCCGACGTGCCGGACGAGGCGCCGTACCCGGGCGAGGAGGACCTGGTGGCCCGCGCGGTGGCCGCGCGCCGCCAGGAGTTCGTGACGGCCCGCCGCTGCGCGCGGGAGGCACTGGCCCGCCTCGGCTACGCCCCGGCGCCGATCCGTCCCGGTCCCCGGCGGGAACCGGTCTGGCCGGCCGGCGTGGTGGGCAGCATCACGCACTGCACCGGCTACCGGGCGGCGGCGGTGGCCCCGGCCGGGGCGCTGGCCGGGCTGGGCATCGACGCCGAGCCGCACGAGCCGCTGCCCGACGGGGTGGCCGGGGTGGTCACCGTGGCGGGCGAGCCGGAGCGGCTGGCCGCGCTGCGCGACGCCGACCCGGGGACGCACTGGGACCGGCTGCTGTTCAGCGCCAAGGAGTCGGTCTACAAGGCGTGGTACCCGCTGACCGGGCGCTGGCTCGGGTTCGAGGAGGCGGAGCTGACCTTCGACCGGGACGGCCGGTTCACCGCCCGGATCCTGGTCGACGGCGCCCGCGCCGACGGCGGCCCGCCGCTCGACGTCCTGGACGGCCGCTGGCTGGTCGCCGGCGGGCTGCTGCTCACCGCCGTGTCCGTGCCGCGCCGGTCCTGACCGGCGATACCGCGATTGTTCCGGTTTGCCCGCCCTGAGCTGGGGTAGGGCCGAAAGGGCCTGGACATTTAGCTGTAGGAGGACAGGTCCTGATGGAATCCAGCAAGCCCGCCCAGATCGTCAAGGGTGTCGTCGAAGCCGCCGTCGAGAAGGTCGGCGACGCGCTGACTCCGGACGTGCCGGGCGCTCCCGGAAGCGCGCCGCCACCGCTGGAGGAGCCGACCACGCCGCACGGCCCGCTGCCGCCCAAGGCCGAGCAGGGCGCGCCGGACACCCGGACCCCGACCGGCGCCGAGACCGGCGTGCCGAAGATCGCCAAGGGGCAGCAGGGTGCGTACCTCACCACCGCCAACGGCGCCCGGCTGCGCGACACCGACCACTCGCTCAAGGCCGGTCCGCGCGGCCCGGTCCTGCTCCAGGACCACCACCTGCGGGAGAAGATCACCCACTTCGACCACGAGCGGATCCCGGAGCGGGTGGTGCACGCCCGCGGCGCTGGTGCGCACGGCACGTTCGTCGCGTACGGCACCGCCGAGGAGGTGACCCGGGCCGGCTTCCTGAAGAAGGGGCGCGAGACGCCGGTCTTCGTCCGCTTCTCCACCGTGCTGGGCTCGCGCGGCTCGGCCGACACGGTCCGCGACACCCGCGGCTTCGCCACCAAGTTCTACACCGACGAGGGCACGTTCGACCTGGTCGCCAACAACATCCCGGTGTTCTTCATCCAGGACGCGATCAAGTTCCCGGACGTCATCCACGCGGGCAAGCCGCACCCGGACCGGGAGATCCCGCAGGCGCAGAGCGCGCACGACACGTTCTGGGACTTCGTCTCGCTGCACACCGAGGCGCAGCACCACACCATCTGGAACATGTCCGACCGGGGCATCCCGCGGTCGTACCGGACCATGGAGGGCTTCGGCGTGCACACGTTCCGGATGGTCGACGAGGCCGGGGCGACGGTGCTGGTCAAGTTCCACTGGAAGCCGAAGCTGGGCGTGCACTCCCTGACCTGGGAGGAGGCACAGCTGATCGGCGGGATCGACCCCGACTACCACCGCCGCGACCTGTACGACGCGATCGAGGCCGGCGCGTACCCGGAGTGGGAGCTGGGCATCCAGGTCTTCCCGGACACGCCGGAGGAGACGTTCGCCGGGATCGACCTGCTCGACCCGACGAAGATCGTGCCGGAGGAGCTGGCGCCGGTGCAGCCGATCGGCAAGCTCACGCTGAACAAGACGCCGCGGAACTTCTTCGCCGAGACCGAGCAGGTGGCGTTCCACGTCGGGCACCTGCCGCCGGGCATCGACGTGACGAACGACCCGCTGCTGCAGGGCCGTCTCTTCTCGTACGTGGACACGCAGCTCACCCGCCTGGGCGGGCCGAACTTCACCCAGATCCCGATCAACCGGCCGCACGCCGACGTCAACGACATGCTGCGTGACGGCTTCCACCAGCACGCGGTGCACGCCGGGGTGGCGCCGTACCGGCCGAACTCGCTCGACGGCGGCAACCCGTTCCCGGCCGGCGACCGGGAGCACGCGTTCGTGGACACCCCGGTGACGGTGGCCGAGGCGCCGAAGGTGCGGGCCGCGCCGGCCTCCTTCGACGACCACTACAGCCAGGTACGCCTGTTCTGGCAGAGCATGTCGCCGGTGGAGAAGGAGCACATCATCCGGGCGTACACGTTCGAGCTGGGCAAGTGCTACCACCAGGCGATCAAGGAGCGGCAGCTCCAGTGCCTGGCGAACGTGGACCCGGTGCTGTGCGAGCAGGTGGCGATCGGTCTGGGCCTGCCCGTGCCGCAGCCCACAGTGCCGCTGGCGGAGGTGCAGCCCAGCCCGGCGCTGTCCCAGGTGGGCCGCCAGTGGCCGGCCGACGGCCGGATGGTCGGCATCGTGGTCGACGCCCAGGCCGGCCTGGACGACGTGCACGAGGTACGCCGGGCGGTGGCCGCCGCCGGCATGGTGCCGTTGCTGATCGCCGCGCACGGCGGCACCGTCGACGGGCTGCCGGTGCAGCGCACGTTCGCCACCGGCCGTTCGGTCGAGTTCGACGCGGTGCTGCTGGCCGGCGCTCCGGCTCCGGCGCCGGACGCGCTGCCGGCCCGCGACGCCAAGGCCGGCGCACCGGGCGGGGCGACCGTCGACCCGCGGGTGCTCCTGCTGGTCGAGGAGGCGTGGCGGCACGCCAAGGTGATCGGCGCCTGGGGCGCCGGTGCCGAGGTGCTGAACCAGGCCGGCGTCACCGGCACGCCCGGCGTGGTCACCGGTGGTTCCGGCGCCGAGGTGCTCGCCGAGGTGCAGCGGCTGATGGCGGCGCACCGGGTCTGGGAGAGGTTCCCGGCCTCGGTCGCCTGATCCCGAAGTCGCGCGTGGGGCGGTCCCGGACGGGGCCGCCCCACGCCGTGCGTACGGCCCGGCCCGGCGGGGACCGGCCTCACCAGCGGTTGCGGGCCTCCTCGGCCCAGCCGACCAGGCCGTCCAGGTCCACGCGCCCGCCGTCGTCTGTGGCCGCCCAGCCGGTGAAGGTCCCGAAGCACTGGTGCGTCTCCCCGGCCAGCACGAGCAGGTTGGTCCGCGCCACCCGCTCGTGGAACGGGTGGAACGTGACGTCCACCCGGTCACCGGTGATCCGCCACGGCCGCAGCCAGTCGGCGCGGTCGTACTCCCAGATCAGATCCGCACCGATCTTGTGCAGCCGCCCGTCGACGAAGACCGCGTTCTCGGTCGAGCCGGTGCCGTCGGTCCACTTGCCGCCGAGCTGGATCGACCGGCCCGGCCCGCTGCCGGCCGCCCAGTTCCACCGCACCGCGTACCGCCACTTGCCCCGGCCGTGGTCGAGCGCCGCGTACGACCCCTCCCCCACCGGGTACGCCGTGCCGTCCACGGTGATCGTGCCGTGCACCGGCCGGCCGATGTCCTTGACCGTGTACTGGAACCGTCGCGTGCTCCACGGCACCACCACGCCGAGCGACTCGTGCCCCGGCGGCAGCGGCACGGTCAGGTCCACCTCGACGCCGGGCGCGCTGGCGCGCAGCGTACTGCCGTCCGGGCCCTGCTCGACTGCGATGGTCAGGTTCCCGCCCCGGGCCCGGACCGGGCCGGCGCCGCTGACCGGCGGCAGCACAGTGCCCCGGGCGAACGGCACCACCGCCTCCGCCGTGGTCTCCCGGCCGGTGCGCCGGTCGAGCAGGTAGAGGCTCTGCACCCCGGCGTAGTCGAGCGACGACGCGACAAGGCCGAGGATGTGCGTCGGCGTGACCACACCCCAGTGCTCCCACCGCTTGGCCCGGCCCCAGCCGCGCAGGTTCGCCCGGTGCAGCGGCCGGCGGCTCCAGCCGACCGCGTCCGGGTTCAGCCGCCCGTCCGGCCGGCACAGGTCGACCGGCTCGGTGATCTCCCGCTCATGCGTCATCGCCGCAGGCTACCGACGCCGTCGCGGGCCCGGCGGGCGGCCTCGGCAGCCGTCCCGCCGGGCCGTTACGTCAGCGGCCCTGCTTGGCGCGGCAGATCTCCACCGGCACCGCCGGGGCGCCGTCGACCGGCGCCGGATCCTCCGGGGTGGGCGCGATGCCGCCGGCCGAGATCCGGTCCAGCGTGGCCAGCCCGGCCGCGTCGACCTGACCGAACACCGTGTAGTTGGGGCGCAGCGCCGAGTCGGCCTGGACCAGGAAGAACTGGCTGCCGTTGGTGTCCGGGCCGGCGTTGGCCATGGCCAGGGTGCCGCGCGCGTACAGGCGGCGTACACCGGTCGGGTCGGTCGGCGCGGGCGGCAGGTCGGTGGGCAGCTCGTCGCGGTAGCGGTAGCCCGGGCCGCCCTCGCCGGTGCCGGACGGGTCGCCGCACTGGAGGACCGTGAGCGTCGGGTACGCGGTGAGCCGGTGGCAGGGCGTCCGGTCGTAGAAGCGCTTGCGGACCAGGTGCAGGAAGCTCTGCACCGTGCACGGCGCCTGCTCGCGGTCCAGCGTCAACCCGATCGGCCCCTGGTTGGTGCGCAGCGTGACCCGCACGGTGCCCCGGTCCGGCGTGCGGCGCGGGTCCGGCGGCAGCGGCACCGGCCGGGCGGCCGGCTCGTCCGGCGTCGGCGTGTACGCGCACGGCCCCTTCGTGGGCGCGGGGTCGGCAGGAGGCGCCGCGGTCGCGGCGACACCTGCGGCGGCGACGATCGTCGCGGCGGCCACGCTCACCCCGGCGAGGCGGGCCAGCAGGGGTAAGGCGGCGTGCGTTCGGGTTTCGCTCGACACGGTGGTCCTCCCTGGACTCGTGGTACCAGAACGACCGGAGTCTATGGATCGGGTGGGGTGATGTCGACGCGGGCGCTCGGCGGGTCGAAAGTCGGTTGCCGGCCAGCGCCGCGTCCGAGAAGGTGATCGGCATGACGTTCTGACGGATCGCACCCAGCCCGCAGGCCCCTCCTCGCCGCCTGCCGTTCCCGCTTCTCTTTCCGCAGAATCGAGCGTCTGTGTCCGCGTACCCCTCCGGGCGGGCCGTCGTGCCCGCCACCGTCTCCGTCTTCTCCTCCCCCGGCAGCTGGATCGAGTCCGCCGCGCTCGACCAGTGCCGCCAGGTCGCGGCCCTGGACGGCATGGCGCACGTCGCCGCCATGCCCGATCTGCACCCCGGCAAGGGCGCGCCGATCGGCGCCGCGATGTCCTCGACCGTGCTCTACCCGTTCCTCGTCGGCTCCGACATCGGGTGCGGCATCGCGGTCTTCCCGATCGCGCTGCGCCGGGTCGTACCGGAACGGCTCGCGGCCCGGTTCCCCGACCTGGACCGGGCGCTCGACCCGGACCGGGACGCCGACGACCCGGCCTGGTCGGTGCTCGACGGCGACGTGCCGGCCGGGCACCTCGACGGCCTCGGCACCGTCGGACGCGGCAACCACTTCGTCGAACTGGCCCGCGTCGGGCCGATCCTCGCGGCGGAGCACGCCGAGCGGCTCGGACTGGACGCCGGTGACCTGGTGCTCGTGGTGCACTCCGGGTCGCGCGGGCTGGGCGAGCGGATCCTGCGCGAGCACACCGAGACGCACGGCGCCGGTCCCGCGCCCGACCCGGACGCCTACCTGGCCCGGCACGACGCGGCCGTGCGCTGGGGCTCGCTCAACCGGCGGCTGCTGGCCGCGCGGGTCGCGTACGCGCTCGGCGCCGAACCCACCGAACCGGTCGTCGACCAGTGCCACAACCTGGTCGAGATCCGCGACGGCCGCTACCTGCACCGCAAGGGCGCGGCGCCGGGCGACGGGCGGGACGTGCTGATCGCCGGCACCCGTGGCACACCCTCCTACCTGGTGGCCGCGCACGCCGGGCCGGACGCCGGCTACTCGGTGGCGCACGGCGCCGGGCGCAAGATGTCCCGCGCCGACGCGCTGCGCCGGGGCCGGGCCAAGCACACCGTCGAGGAGCTGCGGCGTACGCCGGTCGGCTCGATAGTGGTGTGCGGCGACCGGCAGCTGCTGTTCGAGGAGGCGCCCACCGCGTACAAGCGCATCGAGCAGGTGATCGGCGACCTGGTGGCGCACGACCTCGCCACGCCGGTCACCACCACGGTTCCGCTCGTCACCTACAAGACGCCGGACGCAGGCCGCCGCGACGAGCGCCGGAAGGGCCGCCGGTGACCGAGCTGCTGCTGTCCGCCGGGCGCGGACCCGCCGAGTGCGCCTGGGCACTGACCCGGCTGCTGTCCCGAATGGAGGGCGAGGCGGCCCGGCGGGGCCTGCGTACCGAGCGGGTCGAGACGGTACCCGGCGACCGGGCCGGCACGTACCGGTCGGTGCTGGTCCGGATCAGCGGCGCCGGGGCGGAGGCGTTCGCGGCCGGGTGGACCGGCACGCTCTGCTGGCAGGCGCCCAGCCCGTACCGGACGGGCCACGGCCGGAAGAACTGGTACGTCACCGCGCGGACCTGCCGGACCGACGTGGTGGTCACGCCGTTCCACGAGGCGGACGTGGAGTTCGTGCCGTGCCGCACCGGCGGGCCCGGCGGCCAGCACCGCAACAAGGCGAGCACCGCCGTCCGGGCCACGCACCGCCCGTCCGGCCGGACCGTGGTGGTGGACACCGAACGGCACCTGCACCTCAACCGCCGGATCGCGGTCGAGCTGCTGCGGCAGCGGATCGCCGCCGACGACGAGGCGGCCCGGCGCGCGGGCGTCGACGCCCGCTGGCGGATCCACGACGAGCTCGTGCGCGGCGACCCGGTACGGGTGGAGCGGCCCTGACCCGGCCCGATCCGCCGCGCCTGCCGCCCCCGGCTACCGTGGTCGCGGCGACCGGGCGGCCCCGGCCCGCCGCGACGCGAGCGCGAGGAGGACGAATGCGACGGAGAAGGACCGGTCCGGTGGCGGCGCTCTCACTCGCCTCCTGCGGCGGGGACGCCGGGACCGATCCCGAGACCTACCTCCGCGACGCCATGCGCGGACAGGTCACCGACGGCGCCTTCGACATGGACCGCGTCCGGTGAGCGCGCTCGTGCAACGCTTCCGCGCCGTGGTCGCGATGTGGATCTTCGTCGGCGGGGGTGGGTTCCTGCTGGCCGGGTTCCTCGGCCTCGCGCTGCTGACCCAGACGGGTCCGTTCGCGGCCGCGTCGACCTTCTCCGCCGCCGCCGAGTTCGCACCCGGCGCCGAGATCAAGGTGCGGGACACCGGCGTACGCCCCGGCAACATCCTCATCCTCGCGACGCCGGCCGACGTCGATCCCGCCACCGTCCGGTGCACCGCGAAGAGCCGCGTCTACTCCACCGGCGAGCAGCGCAGCAGGGAGCTGACCGGGGCCCGGCCCGAGGGGACAGCGTCTGTGATGACCGACCGCGGTGACCCACGGCTGTTCACGCCGGTGGTGGCCACCGAGGGCATCACCTGGATGGACACCGACTTCGTGAGCTGCACCGCTGACGGCGTGGAGGCGTTCACGCTGGCGTCGGCGAAGGGCCTCCAGAGTGACCGGTTCCGGCTCGGCGCCGGCCTGCTGCTCATGCTGCTCGCGCCGGTGTTCGCCGGGCTCGGCTGCCTCGCGCTGTACCTCACCCGGAAGTGGAACCGGGAGGCGGCGCTGCGCGGCGGCTCGACGAGCTGGCCCTACCGGTGACCGGGATGCGCCTGCACGTGGGCTGTGCCATGTGGACGCACAAGTCCTGGTCCGGCCGCTTCCTGCCGCATCCGCTGCCCGCGCACGAGCGGCTGCGCGCGTACGCCGGGTGGTGCGACGCCGTGGAGGGCAACACCACGTTCTACGCCACCCCGGCCCGCCAGACGGTGGCGTCCTGGGCCGAGCAGACCGATCCGGGCTTCCGCTTCCTGCCGAAGCTGCCGAAGGTGGTCACGCACGAGCGCCGGCTCACCGGCGGCGAGGCGGAACTGCGGGCGTTCCTGCACGCGATGGAGCCGCTCGGGCCCCGGGCCGACGCGCTCTGGATCCAGCTGCCCGGCTCGTTCGGCCCCGGTGACGTGCCCGACCTCGACCGGTTCCTGCGCACACTGCCCAGCGGTCACCGGTACGCCGTCGAGGTCCGCCACCCCGCCTTCTTCACCGAGGCCGGTGCGGTACGCGCGCTGGAGGCGACGCTGCACCGGGCCGGCGCCGAGTGGATCCCGTTCGACACCACGGCGTTCTTCCGCACGCCGCCGACCAGCGACGCCGAGCGGGAGGCGTGGACGCGCAAGCCACGCCTCCCGCTGCGTACCCGGGCACTGACCGACCGGCCGATCGTGCGCTACCTGGGCCGCGACGACCCGGCAAGCACCGTCGAGGGCTGGCAGCCGTGGCTGGACGTGGTCACCGGCTGGCTGCGGGAGGGCCGCTCGCCGACCGTGTTCGTGCACACGCCGGACAACGCGGACGCGCCCGAGCTGGCCCGCCGCTTCCACGACCAGGTCCGCGAGCGCGTTCCCGGGCTCGCGCCGCTGCCCGAGCCGGAGCCGGTCGGCCCGGCCACGCTGTTCTGAGCGCCGGATGGGATCGCCGCCGGCGCCGGCCCGGCCGCCGCGCGAGGCGCATGACCCGCCGGCGGTCCCACTCAGCCCGGCCGGCCGCCCTCCGGTGGGGGCAGGCGGTCGTCGTACGCGCCGGACGGGCCCGCGTACCGCTCGCCACGCAGGAACGGCAGCGGGTTCGGGGTGCAGCCGTGCAGGCCGAGCGTCTGCTGCTGCATCACCGGCGCCGGGCGGCCCCGCCCCGGGCAGCGCTCGTGCCCCTGACCGAGACGGTGGCCCACCTCGTGGTTGACCACGTACCGGCGGTACGCGGCGAGGTCGCTCCCGTACGCGGGCGCGCCGAGCACCCAGCGGGCCACGTTCACCACCACCCGGTCCCCGTTACGGCAGGACGTGTACCGGTCCAGACCGTCCCCGCACAGGTCGTCGCGCGTACCGGGGGTGGCGAGGTAGACGGTGAAGTCGGCGGGCTCACGGGCGCCGACGCGGCGCAGGGCGATCCGTCCGTCGGTCGTCCAGCCACCCGGTCCGACGAGGATGCCGGTGACCTGCGCCCCGAACTCGGCCGCTGGCAGGCCGGTGATGTCGCGCTCCACCGCCACCCGGTAGCGCAGCAGCCGACCCGTACCCCCTGTGGTGGCCGGCTCGGCGGCGGCGAACCGCCACCGGTTGCCGCCCTCGGCGGGATAGCCGATCCGCGCCGGCCGGGGCCGGACGGGCGCTGCCGCCGACACGGCCGGCCCGGCGGCCGACGGTCCGGCCGGCCCGGACGGCGCGACTGCGGGCTGGTCCGCCACGGCCGGTGTGCACCCGGCCAGCGCCACCGTCAGCGCGATCACCGCCGCGCCGCCGCGCGTCCGGTCCACGGTCCTGGTCATCTCGTCTCCCCTCGGCGCCCGGTCGGGGGCGCGGGGATGAGGACGGGTGGCCAGTCGCGAAAGTTGGTCCGGCGGGGACTCAACCTTTTCCGCGTCCCGCACGTCCCTACCGGGGTGAGAGGTGCAGAGGACCGGCATGGCCCGGGGTGACGCGGAGTTCGTCGAGTTCGCGCGGGCGTCCTCCGCGCGGCTGACGCACGCCGCCTTCCTCATGACCGGCAACCACCACCACGCCGAGGACGCCGCCCAGACCGCGCTCGTGCGCACGTACGCGTCGTGGTCCCGGATCCGCAACGGCGATCCGTACGGCTACGCCCGGTCGGTGCTGGTGAACCACCTCGTCGACACCTGGCGGCGGCCGATCCGCGAGTACCCGAGCGAGGACCTCCCGGAGCGACGCGGAGGCGACCTGGCCGAGGAGGTGGCGACGCGGCGGTGGCTGGTCACCGCGCTCGGCACGCTCACCGCGCGCGAACGCGCCGTCGTCGTCCTGCGTCACTACTTCGACCTGCCGGAGGCCCAGGTGGCCCGCGAACTCGACGTGTCCGTCGGCACCGTCAAGAGCACCTCGTCCCGGGCGCTGGAGAAGCTGCGTACCGCCGGTCTGTCCGCGCCCCGACCGCAGGAGACGTGCCGGTGACCGAGATGGACGAGCTGCGCCGCGCGATGCGGGCGACCGAACGGGCCGACGGCCTGGACATCGCGGACATCATGCGCCGGGGACGCCGGCTGCGCCGCCGCCGGCGGATCGGCGCCGGGGTCGCGGCGGCGGTGGCGACGGTCGCGGTGGCGGTCGGTGTCGACGCCGTGGCGACGCGGTCCGGCCCGCCGGACCTCCCGCCCGGGGAGCCGGTCGCCACCGTGTCGCCCGGCCCGCCGCCGCCCACGCCGACCGCCGCGCCGGCCCCGACCAAGGCGCCGCCGCAACCGCTCGGAACGGTCGTGGACAGCGGCATCCGGTACGGCGCCGACGCGCGCGTGTTCTTCATGGTCCCGGTCGACGTGCCGGAGCTGCCGCGCGTGACGATCGGCCTGGTCGCCGGGCGGCGCGCGCCGGACGGCCGCCTGACCTCCGACTTCCTGGTGAACGACGTGACCGGCAGCGACCGCCGGCCGGGCTTCCACGAGATCGGGTACGACCAGCAGCGGGCGCCCACCGACACGACGATCCCCACGTTCGGCTACTTCGTCGGCCCGGCGGCCCGCATCGTCGGGACTGTCGACGGCCGGCAGGTCGAGGCGAAGCTGGTCCGCTGGAGCGAAGACCCCCAGGTGGTGATCTTCTGGTTCGACCCGAAGACCCTCACCCCGGGAACCCCCCTGGACGGCATCACCGCCCGCACCTCCCAGGGCCGCCGCCTGTAGCCTCTCCCTCCCTGTCCCTCCCTCCTGTGCCCGGTGATCAAGGAGTTTGCGGGCGGACATCGCCCTGCTGAGGACACAAACTCCTTGATCACCGGCGGGAGGAGGGCAGTCGCAGCCCCTATGAGGGCGCTCTCGTACCAAGATCCACGACTGCCCTCAGAATGCAGACCGCCGCTCCTTCAGGTGAGAAAGGCGGCTGGACCCTCGGCCCCTCGTCGGCGATCTTGCACTTCGTGCCCGGTCAGATTGGACATTCGCGACATCAACCGGGCCGCAGTGCAAGATCGCGGGGAGCGGGTGAGGGTGCGGGGCGAGGGTGGGGTGGGCGGGTGTGAGGATCGGGGCATGCGTGCTGTGGTGTTCGAGCGGTTCGGGGTGCGGCCGGAGGTTTGCCGGGTGGATGATCCGGCGCCGGCGCCGGACGGGGTGGTCGTCCGGGTCGGCGCTACCGGCCTGTGCCGCAGCGACTGGCACGGCTGGCAGGGCCACGACCCGGACATCCGCGTGCCGCACGTACCGGGGCACGAGTTCGCCGGTGTCGTCGTGGCGGCCGGCGCGGACGTGCGCGGGTGGCGGCCCGGCGACCGGGTGACCGCGCCGTTCGTCTGCGCGTGCGGGCGGTGCCCCTCGTGTCTCGCGGGCGACCAGCAGGTGTGCGAGCGGCAGACCCAGCCGGGCTTCACCGGGTGGGGCTCGTTCGCCGAACTGGTCGCGGTACGGCACGCCGACGTCAACCTGGTCCGGCTGCCGGACGAGCTGGACGAGGCGGCCGCCGCCGCGCTCGGCTGCCGGTTCGCCACCGCGTTCCGGGCCGTCGTCGCGCAGGGCCGGGTCGCGGCGGGCGAGTGGGTGGCGGTGCACGGCTGCGGCGGCGTCGGCCTGTCCGCGGTGATGGTCGCGGCGGCGAGCGGGGCGCGGGTGGTGGCGGTGGACGTGTCGTCCGGCGCGCTGGAACTGGCCCGCCGCAGCGGCGCCGCGGTCTGCGTGGACGCGAGCGCGCTCGGCGGTCCGGGCGAGGTGGCCGCCGCGATCCGGGAGACCACCGGCGGGGGCGCCCACCTGTCGCTGGACGCGCTCGGCAGTCACGCCACCTGCGTGGCGTCGATCGAGGGCCTGCGCCGGCGCGGCCGGCACGTGCAGGTCGGGCTGCTGCCCGCCGCGCAGGGCCGGCCCGCGCTGCCGATGGACCTGGTGATCGCGTACGAGCTGGAGCTGCGCGGCAGCCACGGCATGCCGGCACACGCGTACCCGGAGATGCTGCGGCTGGTCACCGCCGGGGTGCTGCGCCCGGCCGAGCTGGTCACCCGCACCATCGACCTGGACGCCGCCCCTGACGCGCTGGCCACGATGGACCGGCCGGCCACCGCCGGGATGTGCCTGATCCGGCCCTGAGACGGGCACGGGCCGGCCCGGCGCCGGGAGACCCGGCGCGGACCGGCCCGCGAGGCCGTCCGGTCAGTCGGTGACGGTCACCGTGACGGTACGGGGCGGCTGCTGGTACTGCCCCCGGTTGTCCATGCCGCGGATCGTCACCGTGTACGTGCCGGCCGGGATCACCGGTGACGTGTACGCGAAGTTCGACCCCGGCGAGCCCGGGCTGGTGAGGAACGTGGCGATCCACGGCCAGCTGGTCGGCGCGCCCGCCCGGCCGAACGTGCCGGCCGAGTTCATGCCCTGCCCGGCGCTGTTGCCGATCTGCACCTCGACCTTCTGCATCCCGCCGTCGTCCACGGCCCGGCCGGTGACCACGATCCGGCCACCGGTGTACGCCTGACCCTCGACCGGCGTGATGCTCGGCTCCAGCGTCGGGTCGGTGTCACCCGGGTAGACCAGGTAGCGGGCGGTCGCGCCGCTCGTCGAGTTGTCCTGCTGACCGGCGGTGTCCACGGCCCACGCCTCGACGCTGTACGTGCCCCGGGTGGGCAGGTCGATCGAGAGCGTGAACGCGGTGCTGGTCGCGCCCGGCGCGGCGAGCGTCGCGTCGACCGTGGCGAACGCGGCGGCCATCGTGCCGTTCGGTTGCACGTACCGGCCGGTGTCGAGGTCGCGCAGCGCGATCCGGACCGCCCGCACACCCTTGTCGTCGGTCGCCGTGCCGGCCAGGTCCAGGTGCAGCTGGTCGATGTCCTGGTTGGTGCCGGTGAAGCCGAGCAGCCCGTTCGGGAACGCGTCGCCCGGCACCTGGGCGGTGACGGTGAGCCGGCCCATGTTGGTGCTGGACGTGGTCAGGCCGAGCCTGTCGGTCGCCCGTACCCGGAAGTCGTAGACGCCGGGGGTGAGCGGCACCGTGGTGAACGACCAGTCGAACGTCGCGGCGTCGAGGTTGGTCGGGGAGATCCGGTGGTAACCGGCGACCGAGTCGGCGCCCCACGTGCCGTCGCTGGCGAGCGCCTCGCGGGTGGTGTTGTTGCGCAGGTAGATCTCGACCGACTTGAGCGCGTCGTCGTCACTCGCCGAACCGGCGAACGTGACGGTCCCGCCGGGCGCGACGGTGAACGGCACGGCGTTGCCCGGCGGCGTCATCGCCACCGGCGAGGTGATCGCCACCGTCGGCGGTACGCCGTTCGCGGAGACGGTCCAGTCGCGGGTGTCGCCGCGCAGGTCGCTCTGCCCGGTCGTGTCGACGGCGGTGGCGGTCATCTTCCACTGTCCCTCGGCGGGCAGCGTGACCTCGTACTGCCAGGTCGTGGACGTCGCGCCGATCACGTCCGGCTCGCCACGGAAGGTGTTGTAGACGGCGGCGACGGTGCCGTCGTCCTGCAGGTACCTGTTGTCCGGGGTGCGGAACGAGTAGATCAGCGAATTGACGCCCTTGTCGTCGGTGGCGGTGCCGGAGGCCACGAACGTCTGCGTGGCGACCAGGCCGGCCGCCGGCGAGCTGATCCGGGTCGTCGGCGGCAGGTCGTCGAAGCGGAACGCCTCGATCTTCTTGACCGCCTTGGTGGTGTCGCCGGCGCCGTTGCGGTCGAACGTCTTGGCCTGCAACTGGTAGACCCCGGCCGGCAGCGTCACCGGCAGGCTCCACGTGGTGGAGGTGGCGTTCGGCGCGGCGACCGTCGTGTTGATCGCCTTGAACGCGCCCCAGGTGGTCAGGTCGGCCTGGAGGTACTTGCCGCTGTTGCGGTCCTGGATCTCCAGCTGGACCCGGGCCACGCCGGCCGGGGCGAGCGCCTGACCGCTGATCGTGAACGACTCGCCCGCCGGCTTCACCGCACCCTCGATCGGCGTCGTGATGGTGGTGTCCAGCGCCGCGGGCGCGGGCTCCTTGGAGAGGTCGAAGAAGGCCACCCGGCCGGTGGTCTTGCCGCCCTTGACGTTGCCGTCACCGCCGACGAGCAGGCCGCGCGAGGTGGCGAGCATCGCCTTCTCGCCCTCGTACGAGTTGGAGCCGGGGTTCCACTCCAGCGCGGTGCCGGTGAGCGGGTCGAGGGCGCCGAGGTGGTCGCGGCGGACCACCTGGTCGCCGAGGCCGTAGCCGCTGAGCCCCTGGCCGGTGCCGTAGCCGACGTTGTCCAGGCCGGGCCACGGCACGTTCGACGTGGGCGACTCCTGCCAGCTGAAGTGGCCGCCGACGTAGACGGCGGTGTCGGTGATCGCGACCGAGTAGATGCTGTCGAAGTGCCGGGAGATCCAGAGCGGCTCGACGTTGTCGTTTCCGGTCAGCGAGTACGCGATGGCGGTGTCGTTGATCGGCGGGCGGTCGCCGCCGGATCCGCTGGTGACCACGAAGTACGAGTCGTCCGGCGCGATGTCCCCGGCGAAGACGCGCTGGATGCCGCCGACGAAGGAGAGGTTGTCCTCCCACAGCCGGGTACGCCAGGGCAGCAGCGCCTTGCTCGCCGTACCGATGAGCGCCACGCCGTAACGGTCCTGGCCGGCGATCTGGCGGCCGGTGTGCACGACCAGCAGCTTGCTGCGGTCGTGGGTGAGCTTGAGCTGCTGCACGGTGAGCATGCCGCCGACGCCGATGCCGCCGGTGAGCGGCAGGTTGAAGCCGGTGTCGACGGCGCCCGTGGTGGGGTTGAGCGCTGCGAGGCCGCTCCGGCTGACCCCGTTGACGGTGGCGAACTGGCCGCCGACGTAGACCGCGTTGCCGCTGACCGCGAGCGCGGTGGCCCGCGCGTTGGCGGTGGCGGTGAACGCGGCGATCGGCGCGCCGGTGGTCGGGTTCAGCCGGGCGATCTTGCGCTTGGTGACGCCGTTGATCGTGTTGAACGCGCCGGCGATGTAGAGCGACGAGCCGTCCGGCGACGCCTCCACCGCGGCGACCGCGCCGTCGATGACCGGCTTGAACCCGGTGTCCACCTTGCCGGTGTCCAGGTTGTACGACGCCAGGGACTTCTGCGCGATCGCGGACCCGCCGACGTTCGCGATCGAGGTGAACGTGCCGGCGACGAAGACGCGGTTGCCGATCACCTCGATGTCGGTGATCTCGCCGTTGGTGATCCGCGGCGTGTCGGTGCGGGGCGTGGTCGGCATCAGCCGGGTGTCGCCGGGGGTGACCAGCGCACGGGTCGCTGTGGTACGCGCGGCGCCGAGCGCGGCGCTGCTTCCCGTCGCCTGTGCGCCGGTGTGGCCGGCCACGCCGGCGTCCCGCACGGTGACGGTGGCGGCGAGCGCCGGCACTCCCGCCACCACGACCGCGCCGGCGGCGACGACCGCCACTGCGCGAAGCCAGACTCGCATCGAGACAACTCTCCCTGTCCGCCGGGACGGCCCTCTCGGGTGATTCCCGAGTCCCCTCCGTCCGCGTGCCGGACGCCACCGTAGGAGGCAAAGACTTCTCGCGATACGTGCCGCACCGGTAATCGACCGGTCGCCATCAATTCCGGCCACACCGGCAGGGCGCCTCCACCGATCGGGTCACCGGCTGTCACCGTCCGGCCGTGCGCCGTCGGGTCCGCGACATCACCGTCGCGGCGGGCTCAGGGCGCCTCGTCGCCGCGCTTGTCCTCCTGCGCCAGCACCGCGTCGCGGCGACGCGGTTCGTCGCGTCCGGCAAGCGCCGTCGCCAGCCCGGGATCGGCCGCGAGCCGCTCCCGGTTGCGGTGCCAGAACGCCTCGAAACCCCCGGTGTACGGGCACGCCGTGTCGCCGAGCGCCACGTCGGGCTCGTACCGGCAGCCGGCGCACGGGGCACCGATCCGGAACAGGTGCGTACCGTCGAACGCCCACGGCCGGGTGTCGATGCGGGACAGGTCGGCGTACTGGCTCATGCCGATGACAGTGGCGTTCATGACCCAGTCCGCGCCGTCGACGAAGCTGCGGCGGAACCAGTCGGCCAGTTCGGCGGGACGCCAGCCGCGTTGCAGGCCGTAGTTGGCGAGCACCGTCAGCCGCGCGGTGTGGTGCGCCCAGGCGGTGTCCCGGACGCCCGCGAGCACGCCGGCGAGGCAGCGGGCCTCCACCGCGTCGGCGTCGAGCCGGTCGAACCACTCCGGCAGCGGCTGCGCGGCGCCGAGCCAGCCGGCGCCCCGGAACCGCGGCCCGAAGTACCAGTAGAGCTGCCACAAGAACTCGCGCCAACCTAGCAGGCCGCGCACGAACCGATGCACCGCGGCGGGCGGCGCGGCGCCGTCCCGGCCGGCCCGTTCGGCGGCCCGGATCGCCGGTTCCGGGTCGAGCAGGCCGCTGTTGAACGAGGACGACAGCGCGCTGTACGCGAGCAGTCCGTCACCGTCGCGGAGCAGGTCGTGGGTGTCGGCGTACGCGGGCAGCCGATGGGTCAGGAAGTGTGTGAGCCGGTCCTGCGCCTCGGCGTGCGTGGCGGGGTGACGGCGCGGCGCGTCCCGGCCGGTGAACCGGATCCCCTCCTCCGCCCAGCGGTCCAGGTCGCGGCGGACCTGCGCGTCGATGTCGTCCTCGACGACCGGCGGGGGCGGCGGCACGTCGACCGGTGGCCGGGCACGGCGGCGGCGGGCCGGGGCGGGCAGGTCGCGCAGCACGTCGTGGCGCTCGCGGGCGTACCGGTAGAAGTCGTCGACGCGCAGCCGGCCGCGCCGCCGGTCGGCCCAGGCGGCGAAGTCGGCGCGATCGGTGACGAATCCGCGCGGCGGCAGCACTGTCAGCCCGTCCACGGTACTGGCGAACGCCAACGCCGCCCGGGACGCCGGGTGCACCAGCTCGACCGGCTCGCCCAGCCCGGTGAGCGCCTCGCGGAACGTGTCGGCCCGTACCAGCCGTGCCCGGTCGCCGAGTCCGGCGGCGCGGTGCCGCAGCGTGGACAGGATCAGGTGTGCCTTCTGCCTGTGCATCGGCCGGGCGGCGAACAGCGACCGCGCCTCCACCAGCAGGACCCGCTGCGAGTCGTCGTCGAGGAAGTGCGGTCCGGCCTGATCCGCCAGGAGCCAGCGCCAGGGTGCCAATGCCATCCCTTCACAGTGGGCGTGTGGTCAGTCGCCCCGTACCCGGGGGTGGCGGTGGTCGGTCAGCCGCAGGCCGACGCCGCGTACCGCCGCGATGGTGACGCCGGTGCCCAGCTCGTCGAGCTTACGGCGCAGCCGCTTCACCAGGGACTGCACGTCGGCCCGGCCGTGCGTCGGCGCGTCGTGCCAGACCGCGTGATGCAGTTCGGCGTAGCTCCACACCCGTACCGGCTCGACGGTCAGGCAGGTCAGCAGGTCACGCTCCAGCCGGGTCAGGGCGGTCTCCCGGTTGCCCCACCGGGCGGTCGACCGGGCCGCGTCGATGACCAGCGCGCCGTCCGGCGCGGGCTTGTCCCGGGGTACTGGCGCAGCCGGCGCGACGGCCGGTGCGGGCGCGTGCGCCGAGGCCGGCGCATCGGTGATCAACTCGCGCAGCTCGTCCAGATCGGTGACCATCAGAAGGGGCGCGACGCCGTCCAGCAACTCGGTCAGCCGCAGCCGTTCGGCCGGGGACGACGTCACCCCGATGACGAGCGAGAATGGGCGCTCCGACGGGTCGGTGCCGGAGTTCGCCGCGTTCGTGCCGTCAGTCGTCACCGCGCCCCACCGTGACAAAAACTGTCAACAGGCCGCTCTAACCGGGGACCTGTTGGTGACATGTTGCTCACGTACGGTCATTGATCGTTCCTCACTGTCGATCATAGTGTCCACTCAGGCGTCCGGCGCAGACCCGCACGGCGCCTAGGGGGCCTGGGGGGGTTCTTTTCACACCGGTGTCGTAGTCGGGAGAGCACGTCTCCTGGCCCTTCTGCCATGGCTCGATCATCAGCGGGTCATCGGAACAGGAGGCAGCACCGATGCTGAGACGTCCACACAGATGGGGCCCGGCCCGGCGGCTGGTGAGCGCGGGCGCCGCCCTGGTGCTCGCCGCCACCGCGCTGGCCGCTACCGGCACCGCGGCACAGGCGGAGACGGGCGCGGGCGCGTCGGCCGGCGACAAGATCCGCCCCGAACTCACCCGGCAGCTCCAGGGCAAGAGCGAGGGCGACTTCTGGATCCACTTCGGCGCCGAGGCGGACCTGAGCAAGGCCGCCGCGATCAAGGACTGGAACGAGCGCGGCGCCGCCGTCGCGGCGGCGTTGAAGAAGACCGCCGCCGACAGCCAGTCGAAGATCCGGGCCGAGCTGGACCGCTCGGGCACGAAGTACCAGACCTTCTGGGCGACGAACGCCATCAAGGTCACCGACGGGTCGCTGACCATGGCGCAGAACTTCGCCGCCCACTCCGAGGTGGACGGTCTGTACGCACCGGTGGAGTACAAGCTGCCGGAGACCACGAAGGGCACCGACGAGAAGTCGGCGAACGCCCTGGAGTGGGGCATCGCCAACATCAACGCCGACGACGTCTGGTCCCAGTACGGCGTCAAGGGCGCCGGGATCACCGTGGCGAGCATCGACAGTGGCGTCCAGTTCGACCACCCGGCGCTGGTGAACGCCTACCGCGGCAACAACGGTGACGGCACCTTCGACCACGACTACAACTGGTTCGACGCTGCCGGCGAGTGCGCCACCGCACCATGCGACTCCGACGGCCACGGCACGCACACCATGGGCACCATGGCCGGCGCCGACGGGGCCAACCAGATCGGTGTCGCCCCCGAGGTCAAGTGGATCGCCGCGAACGGCTGCTGCCCGTCCGACGCCGCGCTGATCTCCTCCGGGCAGTGGATGCTGGAGCCCACCGACCTCGACGGGCAGAACCCGGACGCCAGCAAGCGCCCCAACATCATCAACAACTCGTGGGGCACCAGGACGCCGTCGAACGAGCCGTTCATGGAGGACGTCACCGACGCGTGGAACGCCTCCGGCATCTTCGGCGTCTGGTCCAACGGCAACAACGGCCCGTCCTGCCAGACCAGCGGCTCGCCGGGCAGCCTGGCGAGCAACTACTCGGCCGGCGCGTACGACATCAACAACAACATCGCCAGCTTCTCGTCCCGGGGCACCGGGCAGAACGGCGAGATCAAGCCGAACATCTCGGCGCCGGGTGTGAACGTGCGCTCCAGTGTGCCGACCGACTCGTACGCCAGCATCAGCGGCACCTCGATGGCGGCGCCGCACCTGGCCGGCGCGATCGCGCTGCTCTGGTCGGCGGCGCCCACCCTGGTCGGGGACGTCACGGCGACCCGCGCGCTGCTCGACGACGCGGCCATCGACAAGGGTGACACCCAGTGCGGCGGCACCACCGACGACAACAACGTCTACGGTGAGGGCCGCCTGGACGCGCTCGCGCTGCTCGCCGCCGCCCCGATCGGCGACAACGGCACGCTGGCCGGCAAGGTCACCGACGCCGCCACCGGTGCCGAAATCGCCGGCGCGACCGTCACCCTGACCGGCCCGGCGGACCGCACGCTGACCACCGGCGCGGACGGGACGTACTCCTCGCTCCTGCCGGCCGGCGACTACCAGGTGGTCGTCTCGGCCTTCGGGTACGCGACCCGCACGCTGTCCGCGACGATCACCGCGAACACGACCACCACGCTCGACGTCGCGCTCACCGCGGTACCCAGCGTCACGGTCAGCGGGCAGGTCACCGACGGGTCCGGGCACGGCTGGCCGCTGTACGCGAAGGTGAGCGTCGAGGGCACGCCGATCTCCGACTACACGACGCCGGCGACCGGCCACTACAGCCTGTCGCTGCCGTCCGGGGCCACCTACCGGCTCACTGTCGAACCGCAGTACGCCGGCTACCTGACCACCACGAAGGAGGTCACCGTCGGCACGGGCAACGTGACCGCCAACATCGCGGTGCAGGCGAACCCGGAGGCGTGCACCACCGCCCCCGGCTACACAGTCAGCTCCGACGGCGAGTACGAGACGTTCGACGGCACCGGTGTCCCGGACGGCTGGAGCGTGGTGGACAACGCCGGCACCGGCCAGGTCTGGGAGTTCACCGACGCCGGTGAGCGCGGCAACCTGACCGGCGGCAGCGGCAACTTCGCCATCATCGACAGCGACAACTACGGCAGCGGCGGGCAGCAGGACACGTCGCTGGTCAGCCCGGTGGTCGACCTGACCGGCGTGACCACGCCGGTGATCCGCTTCAACCAGGACTACAACTGGCTCAACAGCGACCGCGCGGACGTCGACCTGAGCCTGGACGGCGGCACCACGTGGAGCAACGTGCTCCGGCAGGCCGCCGACGTGCGCGGCCCGCGGGTGACCGAGGTGCCGATCCCGCAGGCGGCCGGCCAGTCGCAGGTGCGGGTGCGCTTCCACTACTACGAGGCGAGCTGGGAATGGTGGTGGCAGGTCGACAACGTCCTCATCGGCAGCAAGCTCGTCTGCAAGCCGGTCACGGGCGGCCTGGTGCTCGGCCACGTCCGCGACAAGAACGACAACGGCTACGTCAACGGCGCCACGGTGACCAGCAAGGACCGTCCGGCGGAGAAGGCCACCACGGTCGCCACGCCCGACGACACCGAGCTGCCCGACGGCTTCTACTGGATGTTCTCCTCGCTGACCGGGACGCACCCGTTCACCGCCGGCGCGGGCAACTACGTGAGCCAGACCAAGCAGGTCACGGTCGAGGAGGACTGGGCCACCGCGGCCAACTTCCAGCTCGCCGCCGGCCGGCTGTCGGTGAAGCCGACCTCGATCACCGGCACGGTCCGGATGCCGAGCGGGAAGGTCAGCAAGACGTTCACCGTCACGAACACCGGCGGGGCCCCGGTCACCGCCGAGTTCAGTGAGCGCGACGGCGGGTTCGTACTGCAACGGGCCGACGGCTCCCAGCTGTCCGAGCAGGCCCTGCTCGGCTCCACCGGCGCGCCGGCGCAACGGCTGACTGCCGCCACGTCGTTCGCGGCCCGCTCGTCGGGCAAGTCGTCGAACGCGATCGCCGCCGCCGCACCGCAGGCGGACCCCTGGACCACCATCCCGGGCTACCCGGCGAACGTGATGGACAACCGGGTCGTCAACGTCGACGGCACCGTCTACTCCATCGCCGGTGGCGACGGCACCGCGTCGAGCGCCAAGAACTACAAGTACGACCCGATCACCCAGACGTGGACGGGGATCGCCGACCTGCCCGGCGCGCGCAACGCCATGACGGTCGGCGTGATCGACGGCAAGATCATCGCCACCGGCGGCTGGGGTGCCGCCGGTCCGGACGCCGCCACCTTCTCGTACGACCCGGCGGCGAACACGTGGACCCGCAAGGCCGACAACCCGGCGCCGCGCGCGGCGGCCGGCCAGGCGGTCGCGGACGGCAAGCTGTACGCGATCGGCGGCTGCACCACCGCGAGCTGCACGCCGATGGCCAACTCGGTGGTCCGGTACGACCCGGGCGCCGACGCCTGGGAGACGCTGCCGGCGTACCCGAAGTCGGTGGCGTTCCTGTCCTGCGGCGGGATCGACGGCACCGTCTACTGCACCGGCGGCAACGACGGCACCACGTCGCAGAAGGTCGGTTACGCCTTCGACCCGGCCGCAGGAGCCTGGACCGCCATCCCGGACGCGCCGGCCGACAGCTGGGCCTCCTCGTACGCCGTCGCAGGCGGCAAGCTGCTGGTCGTCGGCGGGTCGCAGGGCGGCGCCATCACCAACGCCGGCTTCGCGTTCGACCCGGCGACCAACTCGTGGGCCAACCTGCCCAACGCCAACGCCCCCCGCTACCGGGGTGGCGCGGCCTGCGGGTTCTACAAGATCGGTGGTTCGTCGGGCGGCTTCACGGCCACCAAGGACAGCGAGGTCCTGCCCGGCTTCGGCGAGTGCGCCGAGGGCACTGCCGACGTGAGCTGGCTGACCGTCGACAAGTCGAAGGTCACGCTGGCGCCGGGTGAGAAGGTGACCGTCACGGTCGGCATGACCGCGAACGTCGACCAGCCCGGCACGTACTCGGCATCAGTGGTGATCAAGGAGAACACCCCGTACACGGTGGAGCCGGTGACGGTGACGATGATCGCGCAGCCGCCGACCACCTGGGGCAAGCTGTCCGGCACGGTCTTCGGCAAGAGCTGCCAGGGCGCCACCGCGCCGCTGGCAGGCGTGACAGTGCAGGTCGACTCCTGGGCGAACTCGTACACCTTCACCACCGACGCCCAGGGCCGGTACGCCTACTGGATGGACCGGCGCAACAACCCGCTGACGCTGATCGTCGCAAAGGACGGCTGGAAGCCCCAGACGCGCCAGACGAAGATCAACAGCAGCACGCCCACGGTGGAGGACTTCACCCTCTCCCCCACCCGCTGCTGACCTCAGCACCGACGAGGACGGCCCGCCCGGCACACACCGGGCGGGTCGTCCCACTCCTGTTGGTCCGTGAGTGGAGACCACCACGGCTCCCGGCTCCCGGCCGGCAGCTGCCCGAACGAGCATCCGCCCACGCCACCCCACAAGCCCCGGCGATCTTGCACTTGCAGCCCTGGCAAAGTGCGCCAAAGGGACACGCCGGGGGCCAAAAGTGCAAGATCGCCGAGCCAGGGGTGGGGTGGGTGGGTGGGTCAGGACTGTCAGGGGGTGAGGCGGAAACCTACGCCTCGGACGGCGTGGATCGTGGCGGAAGCGTCGAGGCGGCCCAACTTGCGGCGGAGGCGGCGGACCACCGAGTGCATGTCGGAGCCCCGTCCCAAGTGGTCGTTGCCCCAGACGGCGCGGTGCAGCCGGGCGTACGTCCACACCTGACCGGGCGTGCCGGCCAGGCAGACGATCAGGTCGTGCTCCAGGGGCGTCAGCCCGATCTCCCGCTCCCGCCAGCGCAGCACCCGCCGGTCGGAGTCGACGGCCAGATCCCGCCGGGGTGGCTCGGCCGGCGCCTCGTCAGCCGCGGGCGGCTGCGGCGCCGGGGCCAGCGCGGGCCTGCGCACCAGGTCGAGGAAACGGCGGGCCTGATGGGCGCTGGACACGATCAGGAAGGACTCGGTGCCGCCGAGCAGTTGGGCGAGCTGCCGGCGCTCGGCCGACGAGGACGCGATGCCGATGACCAAGGACGGGAGCCCTGTCATCCGTTCCCACCTTTCCGGCAGGCCGAACCACAACGCCGGGCGGTCGCCAGGCACGACGTTGCGGAGGCACCTGGCTTGCGGAGTTCGACCCGAGGGGTGTGGGAGCTGCGGTTTCGTGAGGCTTCGGGGTGAACTACCGGGATCATATAGCTGAGCACCGATGATTGGTATAGCAGTTAACGTCGATGTAACTGCGTGCAACAAGGTGTTCGAGGCAACGTGCGCCGGGCCGTGTTCGGCACGCGCGTACCGATGAGAGACGGGGCGTACGGCGGTCCAATGCGTGTGATCACCCACCTGCTCTGCCTGCCCGACGGGACGCCGACCCGCGCGGACATCGCGGCCCGCTGCGCCGACCTGGCCGAGGCGCTGCGCGGCCGCGACCGGGGCGTGGTGGTGTGCGACGTGTCCGCGGTGAGCGCGCCCGACCTGGTCACGGTCGAGGTGCTGGCACGGATGCGGCTGACCGCGCGGCGGTTCGGCTGGCGGCTGGAGGTACGCGGGGCCTGCGACGAGCTACGCGAGCTCGCCGGCCTGCTCGGGCTGGCCGGCACCCTCCTCGAGCCGGTCCGGCAGTCCGAACAACGGGAACAGGCGCTCGACGTCGAGGAAGTTGTTGAGCGACGTGATCCGGCCGCCGGAGACGCCGATCACGATCAGCGCCCAGGGCACGTGGCCTGAGCCGTCGGGGTCGCGCCGGTAGTGCCCGAACGCCGGCATCCCGTTGGCGGCGGTCGGCACCAGGCGGGAGCCGCGGCAGCCGCTGCCGGTGCCGGCCATCCACGCCGCGATGTGCTCGGGGCCGCGCAGCCACAGCGGCAGCGGCGGCATCGACAGCGTCGCGTCCTCGTGCAGCAGCGCGGTGAGCGCCGTCAGGTCGTACGCCTCGAAGGCCCGCACGTAGCGGGCGAGCAGCGCCTGCTGCTCGCTGTCGAGCGGCCGGCGCACGTCGGCCTCGGTGTCGGCCGAGGCGAGCGTGGCGCGCGCCCGTTGCAGCGCGCTGTTGACGCTCGCCACCGACGTGTCGAGCAGGTCGGCGACCTCCTGGGCCGACCACGCCAGCACCTCGCGCAGGATCAGCACGGCCCGCTGTTTCGGCGGCAGGTGCTGCAACGCCGCGACGAACGCCAGCCGGACCGACTCCCGGCCGGCCACCACCTCGGCCGGGTCGGCGACCTCCGGCAGCACCCGGTCGTCGGGCGCCGGGCCGAGCCAGATCTGCTCCGGGCGGGGCTCGCCGGGGTGGGTGGCGGTGCCGACGCCGGCCGGACCGAGGTCCATCGGCCGGACCCGGCGCTGCGCGCTGGTGGACATGGACAGGCAGACGTTCGTCGCGATCCGGTAGAGCCAGGTCCGCAGCGCGGACCGCCCCTCGAACTTGTCGAAATTACGCCAGGCACGGACGAATGTGTCCTGTACCGCGTCCTCGGCCTCGAAGGCCGAACCCAGCATCCGGTAGCAGTAGCCGGTCAGCTCCGACCGGTACTCCTCGAGTTGCGCCTCGACGGGGACGCTCGCCACCTCGCTCACCCCGCCGAAACTAGCCCACATGCTGCGTCAATGCGAGCACGTTCGGGCCCGCACCGATGAGTCCGTGCCGCCCGGCCGGTCCACCAGCCGTCAGGTCACCACGTCCGAGGAGCACCGATGACCACAGCGCAGCGCGACGAGACACAGGCCCCGGGGCGGTACGCCGACGTCAACGGCGTCCACCTCTACTACGAGACGCACGGCGAGGGCCGGCCGATGATCCTGCTGCACGGCGGCCTCACCTCGGGTGAGATGTTCGCGCCGCTCCTGCCCACGCTGGCCGCCCGGCACCAGGTGATCGTGGTGGACCTCCAGGGGCACGGCCGCACCGCCGACGTGGACCGGCCGCTCGACATGGCGCTGATGGCCGACGACGTGGCCGCGCTGATCGACCACCTCGGGCTGGACCGCCCGGACGTGGTCGGCTTCTCTCTCGGCGGCGGCGTCGCCCTGCACACCGGTTTCCGGCACCCCGACAGGATCGGCCGGCTGGTCGCCGCGTCCGCGCACATCCGCCGCGACGCCGTCTACCCGGAACTGCTGGCGCAGCAGGGTCAGGTCGGCGCCGCGGCGGCCGAGTACATGAAGGACACGCCGATGTACGAGCTGTACCAGCGGGTCGCGCCGCGTCCGGAGGACTTCCCCCGGCTGCTCGACAAGATCGGCGAGGCGATGCGGACGGACTTCGACTTCACCGAGCAGGTCCGTGCCCTGCGGGTGCCGACGCTCGTGGTGGCCGCCGACGCCGACATGGCCCCGCCGAGCCACTTCGTCGAGGTGTTCGGGCTGCTCGACGGCGGCCGGCGCGACGGCGGCTGGACGGGTGAGGGCCGCCCGGCGGGCGGACACGCGCTGGCGATCCTGCCCGGCCTGACCCACTACGACATCGACCAGTCGCCGCTGTTCGCCGCGGTCACCCTGGACTTCCTCGACCGCGGCCGCTGACCCGCGCGCGTGTGCCGCGTCCCGTACCGGGGTACCGCTTGCGCAGGAGCACCGGTGAGGAGGACGAGATGACCGACCCCAGGTACGCACCGATCGGGCTGGCCGCCGCCGGGCGGCTGGTCCCCGACGACGGACAGACCGACGGTGGTGAGGTCGTCGGCGCCGACGACGCGGCTGCCGACGCCGCCCGGGCCGGCGCCGACGTGGACCTGTCGCGGGCCGACCGGGACAGCGACGGCACCCCGGTGGGCGCCGCCGACGCCGAGGCCGACCGCAGGCGCGCGGCCGGCGAGTGACGATCTCCGCCCCGCCATCCGTACGACGGTGGCGGGGCGGAGCCGTCCTCAGCCGTCGACCGGCAGTTCCACGTCGGGCAGGTGCCCGAGCGCCCGGATCGCGGTGACCGCGGCGTACCCGTCGGCCAGCCAGGCGATGTCGGTGCCGGGGACCGCGCGGACCGCGCTCGCCTCCACCGCCGTCCGCACGAATCCCTCACCGCGCTCGGCGACGGACACCTGCACCTGACCGAACGGGGCCAGTGTCGCCTGGCGCAGCCCGGCCACCTGGTCGGCCGGCCGGTCCGGCACGTTGAGGTTCAGCACCGTGCCCGGATCCGCGCCGGCCAGCCACGGCAGCAGCGTCGCGGCCAGCTCGGCGGCGCTCGACCAGTGGCGGGACTCGTCGTCCACGCTGTCCAGCACCGCGATCGCCGCGCCACCGCTGCCGGCGCTCGCCGCCGCCGCGGTGAGCACGTCGAGCGACACGGCGAGCGCCCGGATGCCGTTGTTGCCGGCGGTCAGCGCCGCGCCGACGGTGCCGGAGTGCAGGACCGCGTGGCCCGCGTTGGCGCCCCTGTTGATGCCGGACAGCAGCAGGTCCGGCACCGGCCCGAACACACCCAGGCCGGCCAGCACCGCGATGTACGCCGGGGAGGCCGCCACCGCGTACGCGGGCACACCCGGCAGGCCGTCCAGCTCGGTCTCGCGGAACACCAGACGCCCGTCGTCGGTCACCGCCGACAGCGCCGCGCTCATCCCGCTCGCCTCGGCCTCCGGCGCCGCGACCACCACGTCCATCCCCCGTTCGTACGCGGCCCGGGCCAGCGCGCGGATGCCGGGGGCGTGCACACCGTCGTCGTTCGTCACGAGCACCCGTGGCGGCCGGTCAGTCGTCATCGTCGCCGCCGTCCAGCGGGGTCAGCCGCACCCGGCCGGCCAGCTCGCGTACCGCCTCGGCCCGGCCGGTGCCCAGCCCGTGCCGGGTCACGTTGAGCGCTCCGGCGGCGGCGCCGACGTGCAGCGCCTCCCGCAGGTCCCCGCCCCGGGCCAGCACCGCCGCCACCCCGGCGGTCATCGAGTCACCGGCGCCCCGGTGGTCGGCCGGCTCCAGCGGCGGGGCGTGCACCAGCAGCGGCTCGCCGTCCTCCGGCAGCGCCAGCGCGGGCTCCCCCGCGCGGCTGATCAGCACCGTCCGCGCGCCCCGCTCCTGGCACCGGCGGCCGGCGTCGCGCAGCGCCTCGACGCTGTCGTCCTTGGCCAGGCCGTCGTCGAGCAGTTCCTCGTGGCTGACCTTCAGCACGCTCACGCCGCCGTCGAGCACCGCCTCCAGGTACGGCCCGGACAGGTCGGCCACCACTGTGCCGCCGTTGGCGCTCAGATCGGCGGCGAGGCGGCGGTAGATGTCCGGGTCCACCACCTGCGGGTCGGCCGGGCCGCTGAGCACGCTCACCGGCGCGCGCAGCCCCTCGGTGAGCGTCACCGTGTACAGCTCGTCGATGTCGTGCCGCACCATCGGCGCGCCCGGGTGCTCGGCGATCTCGGTCCGCTCGCCATCGCGCCGGTCGTGCACGTACCAGCCGGTGCCGGACTCCCGCCGCACCATCCGGACCGTGACGTCCTCGTCGTCGAGCAACTTGCGGACCGCGTCGCCCACCTCGCCGCCGAGACCCACGCACATCGTCACCGGTACGCCGAGTGCCGCGATCATCCGGGTCTGCCACACCCCCTGCCCGCCGGGGTGCAGGTGCAGCTCGGGTACGTCGCCCTGCTGCTCGATCGTCACCGTCAGCAGCGGGGCCGGGGCGAACACCATCACCTTCTGCTCCATCCGCCAGTGTTGCCCGCTGACCGGCCCCGGTAATCCCCCCAGGTCAGCGCGGGCGCGCGGCGGCACGGCGGCGCCGCAGGTACGGCAGCGCGAACAGGTAGAGACCGCTGATCAGGAGCAGGGCGAGCGGCAGCAGCGGCACGTAGGAGACCCACACGATCGGGTCCTTCTGCGCCAGCGCCACGAAGGTGATCACGACGGTCACGGTGAAGGCGACGGAGAACCAGCGGTGGAGCTGACGGATGCGCGTATCCATTGATGCCTACCTCCGGGCGGTGGCCTCCCCGGCGGGGTGGCCCGTGCCGGAAACGCTAGGTCGGGGTGCCCGCTCGGGGCTTCTCGATTCCTGACCGGTCCGTGGGACGCCTTGCCCGGCCGCCCTACCCTGCCGACAAGAGCAGCCGATGCCACGGGGGCAGGCATGCAGATCATCGAACACAGCGTCATCGGCACCCGCTCCGCCGTGCTCCGGCTACGCCGTCCCGGCAGCCGGTTGGAGTTCCTGGTGTTCCCGATGCTCCACGTGGCGAGCCCGGCGTTCTACGCGGCGGTCACGAAGCGGCTCCGGGAATGCGACCTGCTCGTCGTCGAGGGCGTCAGCGGCCGATCGGCGGTCGGCTCGGCGTTGACACTCACCTACCGGGCCATGCCGGCAAACCGGCGCTCCGGCCTGGTGACGGACCCCATCCCGTACGCGTCTCTCGGCGTCGAGGTGCTCAACCCGGACGTGTCGGCGGAGGAGTTCACCGGGGGCTGGCGGGTGATGCCGCTGCGGTACCGCCTCCAGATGTGGCTGGTGATCCCGTTCGTGACGGTGATGCAGTTCTTCGGCGGCACCCGGTGTCTGCTCTCACCGGAGATCGAGATGAACGACCTGCCGTCGGCCACCGACGAGCGGTACGCCGACCACGAGTTCACCGAGCACACCGAGCGCGCGCTCGGCGGCGAACGCGACGAGCGGCTGCTCGCCGCGTTGTCCGAGCTGATCCGTACCCGGTCGGCGGAACGCATCGACGTGGCGGTCGTGTACGGCGCCGGGCATGTGCCGGCGATCGTGCGCGGGCTCTTCGAGCTGCACGGATACCGTCCCCGCGCCGCCGAATGGCTCACCGTCCTGGAGCGGTGACCAGAGCGCTCAGGCGGCGTCGGAGCGCCGGACGAACCCGGCGACGGCGAGCGCGCTCATCGTGGTGGCCACGGCGGCGGCGAGCACCAGAAGGTTGGTCTCCACCTGAACCGTACGCATGTACTCGCCGCCGTTCGCGGTGGCCGACGCGTAGCGCACGGCCGCGAGCGGGTTGAGCAGCACCGCGGCGATGCCGGCGGTCCACGCCGTCGCCGGTAGCCGCTCGTCGTCGGGGCGGACGGTCCGCCGGGCGGCCCACCGGCCGAGGGCCGCGAACGTGACGAGCAGCATGACAGGCAGCAGCCAGAGCACGGCGGGCAGCAGGTCACGCAGGGGCACCGGCGTCGAGCAGCTCCACCAGGAAGCCGGAGCCGTCGTGGGTCACCAGGCCGATCCGGTGGCTGTAGGCGGCGAGCGCGACAAGCGTGCAGCCGATGTGGACGGCGATCAGGGCGACGAGGGCGGACAGTGCGGCGCGGCGGGCGGACACCGGGCCGAGGTTACCGCCCGCGCGCTCCGGCGGTGGGCCGCCAGCTCGCCCGCGCCGGAAGGGTCAGACGCTCAGCGCGAGATCGGCCACCTCGGCGGCGCAGCCCCAGGACAGCGTCACCCCCGCGCCGCCGTGCCCGTACGCGTGCACCAGCCGCCCGTCCGCCGGGTCCACCTCGACCCGGGGACCGCCGTGCCGGGCCGGGCGCAGCCCGATCCGCTCCCCCAGCACCGGCGCGTCCGCGAGCTGCGGCACCAGCGCCACGCAGCGGCGCCGGATCGCCGCCGCCTCCTCCGGGTCGGGGCGGGTGTGTCCCACCCCGGCCTCGTAGGTGCCGCCGAGCACCACGTCGTGCCGGCGCGGATGCACGTACGTGATGCCCGCCGGGTCGTCCTCGTCGCGCACCGAGACGGTCAGGCCGGGATTCGCCACCAGCAGGACGTGCCCGCGCGCCGGGTACACGGCCGAGTCGGCGGCGAGGCGGCCGGCGGCCAGGCCGGTCGCGTTCACCACGACCGGCGCGACCTCGTACGCCTCGGCGAGCGTGCCCAGCGCGCGGCGGACGACCCGCCCGCCGCCGGCCTCCAGGCGCTGCCGCAGCCAGGCGAGATAAGGGGTCATCTCCACCGACGGGGCGGTGAACCGCAGCAGCGCGGTGTACGGCGGCTCCGCCGGCTCGGCCGTCAGATCGCCGCAGGCGTCGGCCCACCAGGGCGGCTCGGTGTAGCGGTGGCGCAGCCACATCCGGGTGGGCCGGTCGACCACCCCCGGCACGCCGTCGGCCGCCTGGCGGCGCAGCTCGGCGTGGGTGTCCCGGGCCCAGCGCAGCACCCGGGGATCCTCCTCGGTGTGGCTCGGGTACCAGACCGCGGCGGCCACCGTCGACACCGTGTCGGCCGGGTCGTGGGCGGTCAGCACGGTGACCCGGGCGCCGCGCCGCTGGAGCGTGAGCGCTGTCGTCATCCCGATCACCCCGCCGCCGACCACCACCACGTCCGCCTTCGTCATGACGCTCATGATGGCGCAGACCCGATCGGAGCGGGTACGCGTCGGACGGGCCGCCGGGGAGGCGGCCCGCCCGGCGGGCGTCAGCCCTTCTGGCCGACCCGGTCCACGACCGCGACGGACAGCACCGCGGACGTGCCCGCCTCCCCGCCCACGCCGAGGAACGCGTACGTCCGCGGGTCGAACACCATCACCATCAGGGCCGGGTTCCCCGGGGAGGACCAGCTGACGCCCACACCGGAGCGGCCCGCACCGTCGGTGGCCTTCTCCACCACCTTCAGGCCCGGCGTCGCGGCGGCGGCCTCGAACAGCGCGGCCCGCGACCGTGGCCTCAGGTACGAGTCGTTGAGCAGAAACAGCACGTCCTTGGCGGCGGCGTTGACGTCACCGGGCTCGCCGCTGCGGTGCTTGTCCAGGTAGGCGCGCATCGCGGTGGCGTCGGTGGGCACGGCGGGATCGTAGGCGGGCTCCGGCACGCACGGCTCGGTGCCCGGCATGAGCTGCTGACCCTTGTACCCCTTCGCGCGGCCGTCCCGGCAGCCGGGGAGCACGTATTCCTGTCGGCCGCCCGGCGGGTACTCGACGACCAGGCCGTCCCTGGTCCCGTCCACCGACGCCCAGCTCTCCCGCAGCTCCGCGCCGCCCTGCGAGCGCGTGTAGACGAACTGGTCGGGCCGGGGCTCGACGTCCGGCAGCCGCAACGCCGCCGCCGCCGCGTCGCGCAGCACCTGCCGGGCGTCGGCCCGGGCGGCCGGCGCGCTGCCGCCGATCCGGTCCGGCGCCAGCACCAGCACCGCCGCGAGCGACGCCGCCACCGACGCCGTCGCGACGCCGACGAGGACCAGCCGCCAGGCCGGCCGTCGCGCCCGCCGAACCGGCGCGGCCTCCGTCGCGGTCAGCGCGCCGACCAACCGGGTACGCGCGGCGCCGAGTCGTTCGTCCGCCGGCAGCCCGGTCTCGTCGCCGAGCCGCTGGAGCAGTCTCATCTCATCCATTGCTCAGTACCTCCTCGATGGTGTCGGCCGGTTCGCCGCCGAGCCGTTCCCGCAGCAGCCGGCGCGCCCGGTTCAGCCGGGACCGCACGGTGCCGACCGGGATGGCCAGCGCGGCGGCGACCTCCTCGTACGTCAGGTCCTCCCAGGCGACGAGCAGCAGCACGTCGCGGTCGCCGTCGGCGAGCCCGGCCAGCGCGTCCAGCAGGTGCCGGCGCAGCGACCGCGCAGTCACCTCGGCGGCGACCCGGTCGGCGGGGGACGCCTCGGACGTCGCCGGGTGGTACGCCTGCCGCAGCCGGTACTCCCGTTCCTCGATCCGCCGCTGCTGGGCGACCAGGTTGGTGGCGATCCCGTACAGCCAGGGGCGGGCGTTCGGACAGCCGGTGTCGAACCGCTCCCGGCGCCGGAACGCGGCGAGGAACGTCTCCGCCACCAGGTCGTCAGCGGCCGCGGAGCCGAGGCGCCGCGCCAGGTAGCGGTGGATGTGCGGCGCGTGCCGGTCGAAGATCGCGGCGAAGGTCTCCGGCTCCCGCACGGACCGGGCGACGACCTCGGCGTCGGTGAGCGCGCCGACGTCGACATCCTTCGCCCGTCTCAGTCTTCTCATGCGCGGCCTTTCGGCGAGTGGGGACGTGTCACCTGTTGTCCGCTGCTCGCGTCCGGACGGTTCACGCCCGTGACGGTAGGCCGGTCGGGCGGTCCGTCGTGGACCGTGCGGTCGTACGGGACGGAATCGCTTTGTCCCTCTCGGTTACGCTCGTGGCGTTTGGCCTTGGGGAGGGCTCATGAGTGCGGATCCTTCGATGAGCGGCGACTTCACCCGCATGCTCGACGCGACGATGGCGGCACTTCGGACGGTCGGTCCGCCGCCGGCGGACGAGGCGGAGACGCCGGCGGTGGGCGAGGCCGCCGACGGGCAGGTACGCGCCGAGATGGGGCGCGACGGCAGGCTCCAGTCGCTGCACGTCGAGCCGCGGCTGATGCGGCTCGGTTCCGAGGAGCTGACCGCGCACGTCGTCACCGCCGTCAACGCGGCGATCGACGGGCTGCGCGCCGGCCCGGCCCCGCAGGTCGCGGACATGTCGCAGCTGCGGGAACAGTTGCAGGAGGTACGGGACACGGCCGTACCCCGGCTCGGGTCGTTCCTCGACGCGCTGACCGAGGCGCAGGAGCGGCTGGCGCGCGGCGGGCAGCGATGAGCGGCGGCGGCTTCGAGGTGCACCCGCCGCTGATCCGGGCCGCCGGGCGTGGCGTCACCGACGTGGCCAAGCGGTTCACCGGCGAGCTGGAGGCGTTCGAGGCGCGGATGCAGGGCTACGGCGAGCCGTGGGGCGCCGACGACATCGGGTCGCTGATCGGCGTCGCGTACACCGAGGTGGCGAACTACATCTTCGACTGCCTCGGCATGGCCGCCGACGAGTTCACCTCCGCGGGCGCCGACATCACCGGGATGGCCGACTCGTACGAGCGGGTCGACGAGGACGGCGCGGGCACCATGCGCTCGCTGGCCGGCGGGCTGGGGTGAGCCGTGGGACTGCAACTACCCGGTGAGCTGGTCACCGCGCTCGGCTGGATCGGCTACACCTGGCCGGCCGCCGACGAGGAGAAGCTCTTCGAGATGGGCCAGGCGTGGCTCGAGTTCGGCGGCCGGATCGGGGCGGCAGCCGGCGAGGCGGACGCGGCCGCCGCGCAGGTGTGGACGCAGAACGTCGGCCCGGCGATCGCGGCGTTCCAAAAGTGGTGGGGCGGCGAGCAGAACGGGCCGCTCGTGCTGCACGACAGCATGCCCGCGGCGATGCTGCTCGGCGCCGGGCTGATCATCTGCGCGGCGATCGTGCTGGCGCTGAAGATCGCCGTGATCGTGCAGCTCGCCATCCTCGCGTTCCAGGTAGCCCAGGCGATCGCCACCGCCGTGGTCACGTTCGGCGCCTCGCTGGCCGAGATCCCGATCTTCCAGATCATCACCCGGGAGATCGTCGGCGCGCTCATCGACCAGGTCATCGGGAGACTGCTCGATGCCTAGCCCGAGGCGCGGCCGGGGCGCCGCCGCGAAACCGGCCGCCGGCAAGATCGTCCGCAAGGCGGTCGAGAAGCTGGAGAAGCCGATCGTCCGGGTCACCGGACCGAACCGGAGCCTGCCCACCAAGGTGGTCCGGGTGGAGCGCCGCGACTTCCATGCCACCGCCCAGTTCCGGCGAAAGATGGCCGCGCTGAAGAAGCTCAGCGACGACGGCAAGCTCTACAAGGCCACCAACCCGGTGCAGCGCGACAAGAGCATCACCGACGGCTACAAGGACCGGATCCGGCAGAAGATCTGGGACAAGTACTGGCCGCACGACAAGGACCTCGCCAACCGGCTCAGTCAACGGCTCAGCGACTACCATCCCGACCACGTGTGGGAACTGCAGCTCGGCGGGCCGGACACCGTCGACAACCTCAAGCTGCTGCATGGTAGAACCAACACGGACATCGGCTCCCAGATCTGGGGGCAGATCCAGAATCTGCCGGACGGAACCCCGATCCGAATAGAGGTAGTGGATTGACTTCCGATCTCGCGCAGCTTCTCGACGAACTCCGCGCCGACCTGGCCGCGGACGAGCCGGCGAGTCTCGCGTACGCGCAGATCGGCGCGCCCGCCGACGACGGTGACGTGCCGGCGGAGCTGCCGGCCGGACTGCGTGATCTGCTGCTCGCCGCCGACGGCCTGCGGGCCGGGGCGTTCGAGCTGGCCTCGACCGGCCGGCTCGCCGGGGTGCAGTACTTCCTCGACTACGCGCCCGGCTTCTCCCCCGTCCCGCAGGACAAGACCGGCTGGCTGGTCGTCGGCACGCGCAGCGACGAGCCGATCTTCCTGGAGCGGGCGACCGGCGCGGTGTGGTACTTCCCGCCGACCGGCACCGAGTGGTTCATGGGCGACGCGTTCGAGGAGCTGGCGCCCGACCTCGACTCGTTCGTGCACTACTACGTGCTCGGCCCCGGCTATGCCGAGCTGGTCACCGACGACGACGGGTGGTACGCGTTCCTCGACCGGCAGGGCCTGCTCGACGAGGCGGACGAGGTCGACGAGGACGAGGCGCAGCCGTGACCGTCACCCGGGAGCAGCTCACCGCCCTCTGGGGTGAGCGGGGCGTCATCTACTTCCCCGATCAGCGCTTCGACGCGGTCCTCGGGCCGCTCGGGCCGGAGGTGTTCCCGCCCGACGGGGCGCTGCCGGTCGAGGTGCCGATCCTGTTCACTGTCGACGTCTCGGTCCCCGACGTGGAGCTGTTCTCCACGCTGTCGATCGAGCTGGGCGACCAGGGCCCCCGCCCGTACGTCGTGCTGGGCGCCTCCCCGGAGGACCCGGCGCTGCTGTTCTGCCTGGACGCGGGCACCGGCGCGGTGATCCTGCTGGACCTGGAGACACCGAACCTGGAGACGGTGAACAGCACGTTCGCCGCGTTCGTGGAGTTCCTCTACCGGCTCGGACAGCTCATCGCCACCGACCCGGGCGGGCGGGAGCGGGCCGCACGCGCGGCGGCGATCCGCGACGACCTGCGCCCGGTCGACCCGGTCGCGTTCGCGGATCCGGAGTCGTGGTGGAACATGGCCTTCGACGAGCTGGAGTCGACCGCCTGACGTCACCCGGCCGCCGCCGGTGCGGGCACCGCCGCACGGTGCGAGCGGGCCAGCCCGGCGACGAGCAGCAGGTACGCGGCCAGCTCCACCGCCGCCGTCAGCGCCGCCACCGGCTGCGGCATCGCCGCGGTGGGTGTGATGGCGGACCAGGCGAACAGCGCGGTGCCGTCGGCGTCCAACGGATGCGGCACCGCGGCCAGCGCCGCGTCGAGCAGCGGCAGCGCGAGCACCGCCAGCAGTGCCGCCCCGGTCGCGGCGAGCCGCCGGCCCCGCCCGGCCAGCAGCGCGGCGAGCGCCAGCGCGGCGAGTGCGAGCGCCAGCGGCGGCAGCACCGCGAGGACGAGCGCGGGCACGACGTCGACCTGGTCGTGGCCGGGGCCGTCCACCCGGGTCAGCGTGGTCTCGGTGCGGATCTCCAGGCCCGGGGTGACGGCGGCGGCTGCGGCGCCGATGTCGGCGACCCGGACGGCCGCGTACCCGACGACGGGCGCGGCGGCGACCGCGGCGGCGATCAGGTGCCGGCGTCGTCCACGGCCCCGGAACGCGAGCAGCAGCACCGCCACCGCGACAAGCGTCGCCCAGCTGCCGGCGAGCGCCGCGTCGAAGCCGGCCGTGACGTCGAAGCCGCTGCCGGGGCCGCCGTACACCAACCAGGCGGCGTCCCCGGCGCCCGGCTCGGCCGGCATGGTGCGGACCGCGTCCACGATCAGCGGTACGAGCGCCACCGGCACCACCCAGCGCGGGGCCGGCAGCCCGGCGGCGACGGCGTAGCCGAGCAGCAGCGCCAGGCTCAGCACCTCGGCGCCGCGCCAGAGCGGGGCGGCCACCAGGACGCCGACGACGTGGGCGACGGCGGACAGCGCCGCGAGGGTCAGCAGAAGCGAAGCGCGACGCACCGGCGGATCCTTTCACGACACACTGGCCCGCCGCGGCCCCGTGATCGTCAGCTGCCGGCCGGCACCTGCTCCTTGACGTCGTCGTAGCCGACCGCGCCCGGCGCCGGGGCCGGGGTGTAGATCACCCGGATCACGCCGGTCGGGTACACCTCGGTCGCGGCCACCCGCAGGTGGTACGGCGCGTCGCCCTCGTCGAACAGCCGGCGGCCCTTGCGGGCGGCGACCGGGTGCACCAGCAGCCGCAGCTCGTCCACCAGGCCCGCGGCGAGCAGTTGCTGCACCACCGAGATCGAGCCGGGGATGAGGATGCCCTTGATGCCGGCGTCGGCCTTGAGCGCGCGCACGGCGTCCACCAGGTCACCCTGGGTCAGCTCGGAGTTGCGCCAGGAGAACTCCAGCGGCTGGCGCGAGACGACGACCTTGCGCATGTCGCCGAGCTGCTTGGCGAACGGCGCGTCCTCACCGCCGGCTGCCTCCCGGTCCGGCCAGGCGCCGGCGAAGCTGTCGTACGTCTCCCGGCCGATCAGCAGCACGTCGGAGGTGTCGTAGTCCTCGGTGACGGCCCGGCCCATGTTCTCGTCGAAGTACGGGAAGTGCCAGTCGGGGTCGATCTCGGCGACACCGTCGGCCGAGATGAACAGCGTGGAGATGACAGTGGCCATCGCGGTGCTCCTTCGCAGTGGGTTCGACGGGTTGACCGCCGCACCGTGTCAAACTCATCGGCCCGCGACGACGTCACCCGGGATCAGAACGAGAAATCCGGTGGCGCGCCCTCGCCCACGCGCCCGTCGACCGCCTCCCGGAGCAGGTCCGCGTGGCCGGTGTGCCGGGCGTACTCCTCGATCATGTCGAGGAGCATCGCGCGGACGGTGGGGGTGCGGCCGTCCGGCCAGGTGAACGACGACGGCCCGGCCAGTCCGCGCTCGGCGACGACGGCGTCGACCAGCCCGCGAGACCGCCGCACCGCCGCCCGCCACAGCGCGTACACGTCGTCCGGCGCCGCCTGGGCGCCGAAACGCCAGTCCCAGTCGGGCTCGGCGTCGAAGTCGACGCCGTCCCACGGCGATCCGTAGCCCTGACCGGCCAGCTTCACCGCCAGCCAGTCCGCCTCGACCAGGGCCATGTGCGCGATCAGGCCGCCGAGCGTCATGGTGCTGGCGGCGGTGACCGCGCGCAGGCCCGTCTCGTCGAGCCCGTCGGTCTTCCACGCGAAGGTCCGCCGGTTGCGCTCCAGGACGGCCAGCAGCGCCTCGGCCTCGGTCTCGGTGGTCGCGTCACCCATCGCCGAAGCATAGGCAGCGGGCGAAATCCGTGGGGGGCGGCGGCGGTCCGCCGGTACCGTGCCGGGACGAGACGCGAGAGGGGTACGCGATGACGGAGACGACAACGCTGTGGCGCCCGACCGGTCCACGGGAGCTCGACCTCGTCCGCGCCTCCGGCTGGCGGGCCTGGCCGCCGCGGCTGCCGGACCAGCCGATCTTCTATCCGGTGCTCAACGAGCAGTACGCCGTCATGATCGCCCGGGACTGGAACGTGCCGGCGTCGGGCGCCGGCTACGTGACGCGCTTCCACGTCGAGCGGGCGTTCGCCGCCCGCTACCCGGTCCGGCAGGTGGGTGGCCGGGACATCCTGGAGCTGTGGGTGCCGGCCGAGGAACTGGACGATTTCAACCGGCACATCGTCGGGCCGATCGAGGTGGTCCACGAGTTCCGGGCGGAGAATCGGCCGGCCTGACCGGCGCCGGGCGGGCGCGTCCGCGCGCCCGGCGCCGAGGCCGGTCAGCCCGGGGTGAGGACGCAGAACTCGTTGCCCTCCGGGTCGACGAGCACCCGCCAGTGGATGTCGGCCCCGCCCACGTCGGCGGCGGTGGCGCCGAGGGACCGCAGGCGGGCGGTTTCGGCGTCCAGGTCGTCCGACGGGTACGGGCGGACGTCGAGGTGCACGCGGTTCCACCCGGTCTTCGCGTCGGCGGTGCGGGCGAACCGCAGGTACGGCCCGACGCCCTTCGCGGAGCGCAGCATCGCCTGCCGGTCGGTCACCTCGTGCACGGTCCAGTCGGTGGCCCGGCTCCAGAAGCCGGCCATGCCCCGCGGGTCGGCGCAGTCGACCACCACCTCGGCGATCGGCCCGGTGTCCGCGTGCCGCGGGTTCGGCTCCCGTACGCAGAACTCGTTGCCCTCCGGGTCCGCCAGGACCCTCCACGGCACGTCGCCCTGGCCGATGTCGGCGGGGGTGGCGCCGAGCGCGGTCAGGCGCGCGACCAGCTCCGCGTGGTGCGCAGCCGAGGTGGTCGCGAGGTCGACGTGGACGCGGTTCTTCGCCGTCTTCGGTTCGGAGGAGACGACGAGATCGATGTAGAGGGCGCGGGGGTCCGGGTAGGTGAGGTCCTCGGGTTCGAGGTTCGTCACGCCGGGGGCCTCGCTGGAGATCCCCCAGCCGAGCACCTTCGCCCAGAAATCGCCGAGCGCCACCTCGTCGTGGGCCTTCATGTTGATCTGTACGAACCGGGTTGCCATGGCGGCGATGGTAGGTGCCGCGCCGGGTCGCCGTGGTCCCGGCAGGTGATCAGGAATCGAGAAGCGCGCCGTCACCGCCGCGCCATAGCGTTGTCATCAGGCGGTCGGCACCACGCGGACCGCGAGTCACGAGGGGGGATCGAGATGTCCGACGGGTTCAGCGCCGAGGAACGCGCCGCGATGAAGGAGCGCGCGGCCGAGCTGCGCGCCGAGGGCAAGAAGGGCGCGAAGAAGGCCGACGACCTCCAGGCGGTGCTCGACCGGATCGCGCAGATGGCGCCGGAGGACCGGAAGCTGGCCGAGCGCGTACACGCCACGATCACCGCCGCCGCCCCGGACCTGTCGGCGAAGACCTGGTACGGCATGCCCGCGTACGCGAACGCCGCCGGCAAGATCGTCGTGTTCTTCCAGGACGCGGGGAAGTTCAAGTACCGCTACTCGACAGTGGGCTTCCAGGAGGCGGCGAACCTCGACGACGGCGACATGTGGCCGGCGTCGTTCGCGCTGGTGCGGTGGAGCCCGGAGGTGGAGAAGAAGCTCGCCGAGCTGGTGCGTGCCGCCGTGTCCTGACCGTGCCGGCGGCGCGGCCAGGCGGGCGCGGCCGGCGACGTCAGCGCTGCCAGGAGTCGAGGCCGCGGACCGCGGCCCGGGCGATGTCGTCGGCCAGGCCGGGGTCGATGCTGGTGCCCTCCCAGCCCTGGTCGTGCACGACAGTCACCGCGTCGGCGACCCGGATCACGAGGATCTGGCTGGTGCTCCGGCCCTGGGCCGGGCTGCCGTCCAGGCCGGTAGCGGGCCGGCTCACCGTGACCAGCAGGGCCTCGTCCCCGGTCCCGGCCATCGGCCGGGACACGACGGTGACGGTGCCGCCCGAGGCCTGGAACGACCGGCAGTCCGCCACCGCCCCGCGCACCCGGCGCAGGTAGTCGGCGGCGCCGGTGCCCTCGAACGCGAAGACGGTCTGGTGCAGCGTGCCGTAGGGGACGTTCTCCGGCGGGTCCTTCGGCAGTTTGTAGGTGCTCATCATCGCGGCGCTCGCGGTGACCGACCGCCCGCCGCTGCGGAACTCCTTGTCGCACAGCTCGGGCAGCGCGTCGGCGGCGTCGGTCGGCTGGGCGGCGGCCTTGCGCAGTTCCGGCGGCAGGTCGACGAAGGCGGACGTCGGGATCGTCACGGGCCCGCCGGACGACTGCGACGTCTCCGGCGTCGCGGGGGTGGTCGCCGAGGTCGCGCTCGTGCCAGCGGCACCGCCGTCGTTCCCACCGCCGTCGTTCCCACCGCCGTCGCCGCACGCGCCGGCCAGCAGCGCGGTGACGAGCAGGGGTACGCCAAGCATCCGCCTACGGCGACTCGGTGTCCTCATGTCGGCCTCCGTCCCGTGCCCGTCCCGACGACGTTCCCGATGTCACGCCGCCCGAAACGGCGCGCCCGTCCCCTGCTCACCCAACTGCCGGACACCCCGCCGCGTTCCGGCGCGCGGCCACCTCTTGACATACCGTTAGGCGCCTGACAATGTTGTCAGGTGCCTAACGATATGAACGCCTACGAGCTGGACGCTCCGGGTGTCTGGGCGAAGAAGTACTTCCTCGCCAGCCGGGCCCTCATGGAGTCCGTGCTGCGCCCCTACGATCTCGGGAACACCCAGTGGTACGTGTTGTACCGGCTGAGTGAGGGCCGGCCGGTCGGCCAGCGCACCCTCACCCGCGAACTCGAGGTCGAACGGGCGACCCTCAGCGCGGTCATCGCAGCGCTCGTCCGCAAAGGCCTGATCGAACAGGTGCCCGACCCGGACGACCAGCGTCAGAAGCAGCTGCACATCACGCCGGCCGGCGTGAACCTGTGGCACTCGCTCCCCGATCCGATGGCGTTGATCGCGGAAGTCGCCTTCGGCGGAGTCGACCCCGCGGACATCGAGACCATGAACCGGGTCCTCAGCGGCGCGACCAGACGACTCATCGACTACCGGAAGGAGCACGGATCATGACCGTTCTCGTGACCGGCGGAACGGGCCTCGTCGGCTCCCGCCTGCTCGGGCGGCTCACCACGGCGGGTGTCGAGTGCCGCGCCCTCGCCCGTCCCGGAAAAGCAGTGCCCGAAGGCGTACGGCGCGTCGAGGGTGACGTCCTCAGCCCCGAATCCCTGCCGGCAGCCGTGGAAGCCGTCACTGCGGTCATCCACCTGGCCGCTGTCTTCCGCACCCGCGACGACGATCAGATCTGGGCCGTCAACCGGGACGGCACCCGCAATCTCATCGACGCCGTTGAGAAGCACGCGCCGAAGGCCCGGTTCCTGCTGGCCAGCACCTCCAACGTCTACGGTTCCGGGAGCACGCACCCCGGGCGTGAGGACGACCCCGTCGCGCCGACGCTCGCCTACCCCGCCAGCAAGATCGAAGCCGAGCAACTGCTTCGTGCCAGCGGGCTCACCTGGGGCATCCTGCGGCTTCCCTTCATCTACGGAGACCGGGACGGGCACCTCGAATCGTTGCCCGAACTCGCGGCCGGCATGGGGTGGCACCCGGCACAGAGACTGAGCGTCTGCCACCACGCCGACATCGCCACGGCGTTCGCACTGGCCCTCACGGGCGCCTTCGACAACCGCACCGTCAACATCGCCGACGAGTCACCCCTGAGCATCTACGAGATGTCCCAGCTCGTCGGCTACTCCTACGGCTCCTCCGCCGAACCGCTCAGTCAGCCGTGGCGGGGGCAGATGGACATCAGCCTCGCCCGCAGCCTCGGCTTCACACCGACGATCAGCACCATCTACGAGGCTGTCCGCAGCGGCGCGCTCTGACCCGGCGCCAGCATCAACAAAGGATCGTTTGCGCAAACTTGTGTTTGCGGTAGCGTGAGGGCATGCGCTCCGATCCGGACCTCGATCTCGCCTTCGCCGCCCTCGGCGACCCGGTCCGCCGCGCCCTGGTGACCCGCCTCGCCCGGGGTGAGGCCACAGTGGGCGAGCTGGGTGAGCCGTTCGACCTGACGCCGCAGGCCATCTCCCACCACGTCGGTGTGCTGCGCCGGTGCGGCCTGGTCGAGCAGCGCCGGGAGGGTACGCGGCGGCCGTGCCGGCTGCGCGTCGACCGGCTCGCCCGGCTGAGTACGTGGATCGACGAGCAGCGGCGCGCCTGGGACGACCGTCTCGACGCGCTGGAGACGCACCTCTCCGATCCGGAGGCGACCCGGTGACGGCCCGTACCGAACGGCACGGCGACGAACTGATCGCGCGGCGCCACCTGCCCGCCGCGCCGGACCGGGTGTGGGAGGCCTTCACCTCACCGTCCGGCATCGCCGCGTTCTGGGGCGGCTCGCACGCCACGGTGCCGCCTGGCTCGGTGACTGTCGACCTGCGACCGGGCGGCGGGTTCGCGCTGGACACGCGCGCCCCGGACGGCCGGACCGGGCGCCTGCGGTTCGTCTACGTGAGCGTCGACGAGCCGCGTGAGCTGGTGTTCGACGAGCCGGTCACCGGCCTGCGCACCACCGTCACGCTGCGGCCCGCCGGGTACGGCACCGACCTCACCGTGCACCAGCGCAGACTTCCGCCCGAGTTGCGCAGCGACCAGGCGGCCGACGGGCTCGCCTCGATCCTCGACGCCCTCGCCGCCCACCTCCGACACCACGACGATGGAGACACCAGTGACCCGAGCAACCCAGCGTGACCTGGTCGCCGAATACTTCGACGGCTTCCGGGCGAGCGACCACGAACGCATCCTCGCCACGCTCACCGACGACGTCGAGTGGGTCATCCACGGCCACCGCACCACCCGGGGCCGGGCGGAGTTCGACGGCGAGATCGAGAACCCGGCGTTCACCGGCAGCCCGCGGCTCGACGTCGAACGCGTGCACGAGGACGGGCCGGTCGTCGTGGTGACCGGCGAGGGCCGGGGCGTCAGCGTCGAGCACGGGCCGTTCCGGTTCGCCTTCAACGACCTGTTCACGTTCCGGGACGGGCTGATCGCCCGCGTCGACTCCTACGTCGTCCCGCTGCCTGGCGCGTGAGCACCGCCTGACGCCCCGGTGAAGGCCCGGCGGTACGCCGACGGCGAGGTCCGCATCGCGGCGGCGAAGTGGTGCCGGAACGTCACCGCCGTCTCGAACCCCACCGCCGCGGCGACCTCCTCGATCGGCGCGGTGGTCGTCTCCAGCAGCGGCAGGCTGGCCTGGACGCGCCGGTCGATCAGCCAGCGGATCGGGGTGGTGCCGGTGGCCCGCGCGAAGTGCCGCAGGTAGGTACGCGCCGACATGTGCGCCCGCCGCGCCAGCCGGTCGACGGTGATCGGGGTGTTCAGGTTCGCCAGCGCCCAGGCCATGCTCGCCGCGAGCCGGTCGTCCTCCGGGTCGCTCGGCACCGGCGCCTCGATGAACTGCGCCTGGCCGCCCTCGCGGTGCGGCGGTACGACCAGCCGGCGGGCGACCGCGTTGGCGATCGTCGGGCCGTGGTCGCGGCGTACCAGGTGGACGCAGAGGTCGAGGCCGGCCGCGCTGCCCGCGCTGGTGAGAATGTCCCCGTCGTCGACGTAGAGCACGTCCGGGTCGACGCGGACCGCCGGGTGGCGCCGGGCGAGCAGGTCGGCGTACCGCCAGTGGGTGGTGGCGCGGCGGCCGTCGAGCAGTCCCGCGCCGGCCAGGACGAACGCGCCCGAGCAGATCGACACGATCCGGGCGCCGCGCCGGTGGGCCGCGCTGAGCGCGTCGGTGAGCGCGGGTGACGGGTCGGCGTGCACGTCGGCGACGCCCGGCACGATCAGCGTGCCGGCGGCGGCAAACGCGTCGAGGCCGTGGTCGGTGTGCAGGGTGGCGCCGCCGACCAGCCGTACCGCGCCGGGGGTCTCCGCGCAGACGGTCAGCTCGTACCAGCCGACGTCGAACTCCGGGCGGGGCAGGCCGAAGACCTCGGTGACGATGCCGGTCTCGAACACCGACATGCCCTCGTACGCCAGCACCGACACGGTGGCGGGGCTCATGGCGGGATCTTAGCGAAGGGCGTCGCTCGCGCCACTGGAGCGGCCGGACGGCGGCCACCACGATGGGTGCCATGTCGAACGTCCTGCGCATTCCCGCCGCCCGCCCCGCCGACGCCCTCGCCCACTTCGCGGCCCGCCTCTCGTTCGAGGCCGACGTGAGCGACGTGCACGCCGACCTGGAGGCGGGCGTCCCCGGCCTGGTCGTGGTCGACTCGCGCTCCCTTCCGGCGTGGCGGCAGGGGCACATCCCCGGCGCCGTGCACCTGCCCACCGCCGAGGTCGCCGCGCGGGCGGGCGAGCTGGTCCCGCCGGACGCCACGGTGGTCACCTACTGCTGGGGGCCGGGCTGCAACGGCGCCACCCGCGCGGCGCTGGAGTTCGCCCGGCTCGGCCGCCCGGTCAAGGAGATGATCGGCGGGTACGAGTACTGGGTGCGGGAGGGCTTCCCGGTACGCACCGAGGCGGGGCTGGTCCGGCGCCCCGCCGACGACCTCACCGCCCCGGCCGGCGCGTCGTGCGGCTGCTGAGTCGTGTCGGTTCCGTACAAGACGGCAGGTGGCTGCCGTTCCTAGCATTGCCGCATGCGTGATCTCGTCTACACCGGATTCATGTCGCTCGACGGCGTCGTGGACTCCCCCGGCGGCGGCCCGGGTGAGGACCACCGCAGCGGCGGCTGGGTCGTCAAGGACATCGAGTTCCTGCCCGAGGCGTTCTCGCTCAAGGGCGAGGAGCTGGCACAGACCACGGCGCTGATGTTCGGCCGGCGCAGCTACGAGGCGTTCGCGCCGACCTGGCGCGACTCCGACGACCACGCCGCCTACCGGGACCTGCCCAAGTACGTGGTGTCCTCCACCCTGCCCGACGACGCGCTGATCGACGGCTGGGGACCGCTGACGATCCTGCGCTCCACCGCCGACGTGGCCGCGCTCAAGCAGGGCGACGGCGGCGACGTCTTCATCCACGGCAGCGCGGAGCTCGCCCGCCGTCTCGCCGAGGCGGACCTGATCGAGCGGTACCACCTGCTCGTCTTCCCGGTGCTGCTCGGCGCCGGCAAGGGCCTGTTCACCCAGGCGGACCGGGACCGGCAGACGCTGCGTCTGCGCGACTCGGCCGCCTACCCCAACGGCGTCGTCAAGCTGATCTACGACGTGACCCGCTGAGCCGGGTCCAGCGCTATCGCCCCACCGGCGCCCGCGCGCAGCTCACCGGCCGTCCGTCCGACGTACCGGCGCAGCGCGCGGGCCAGGTGCGGTTCGTCCACGTACCCGAAGGTGGTGACCGCGTCGGCGGGCGGGCCGCCCGCGGCCAGCAGCACGGCGGCGCGGCGCGCGCGGTCGATCTGCCGTACCGCGCCCCGGGTCAGCCCGGTCGCCGCCCGGAACCGGCGTTCGAGGGTTCGCGGTGACGCCGGTGGACGGCCGCCACGCAGCGTCTCGGTGACGAGCGGGTCGCGGACCACCACGCCGGCACGGATCAGCCGTTCCACCAGGGCCTCGGCGTCGTCCGGGCCGGGCGTGGGCCACCGGCCGCCGTCGAGGCGGAACGTCCGGCGGCCCACGTCGGGCAGCTCGGCGCCGCCGCCCACAAGCGCGGGCGTGGGTACGAGCCGCAGCGAGGTGCCCACCGCGAACTCGATGCCGACGAACGTGGCGCCCTCGGGCACCGGCGCGGTGCCGGTCGCGGTCTCGGGGCCGGAGACGGCCGCGTACGAGCGCCCGTCGCGCTGCCAGAACACGAGTCCCCAGCACGGGGTCGCCACCGACGTCATCTCGTCGACCCGATCGCTGGTGCAGGTCCACACGGTGTCGATCCAGTCCGAGTCGGACGTCCGGGTGGTGAACCGCAGCTCCACGGCAGGAGCATACGGCGGCCCAGGTGGGGATCATTCGCTCACCGCCTCGCACGATCCTTCGCGTTCCGGAAAGGACCGTCGAGATACGGAGGTGGAATGGACCGGTTGGGTGAGCGTTGCGCGCAGTGTGCCGAATCGCTACCGTCGCGGGATGACCGACGAGCCACCGGTACGGGTCGCGCTGCGGGTCAATGACGTAACGGCGGCCTCGACGTTGTATCAGAGTTTTGGTTTCGTCCCGGTGGGCACGGTGCCTGGCGCTGATGGTGGTCTCGCCATGGCAATCCTCCGGCGGGGTCCGTTGCAGTTGCTGGTCGACGCGCTGGTTGGCATCCCGTTCCCGGACAGCGCCCGGGAACGTCAGACGAAGACCGGCCCGCGCGGGCTCGGCGTTGTCATCGGGCTCGAGGTAGACGACATCGACGAAGCCGCCCTGCGGTGTGAAGCTGCCGGCTGCGTCATCAGTGCCGGTCCGGCGAACGCACCGTGGGGAGAGAGGTACGTCGAGTTCGAGGACCCCTTCGGCTATGCGTGGAAGTTCTTCCGAGTGACCGACTCGACGCACGACGGCTTGCAGTCTGTCCACGATCTGTGGTTCGGGCAGGCAGGCTCGTGATGCGTCCCCTTCCGAGCGGGACGAACACCGTACCGCCGTCACCGCTCTACCGTGCGGCGGATTCCTGCCCGTTTCGCTCGTCGTCCCGGGCGGGGTAGCCGAGGATTTCCGCGAGGTCACCGGCCGCCTTCGTGTACGCGGCGTAGATGTCGTCGTCGAAGTGGTTGCGCCAGTCGCCGGACGCGCCCTTGCGGTAGTGGGAGATCCGTCCGGGGGTCTCCTTCGACTTCTTCATCTTGGTGAAGCTGTAGCGCGCCAGCAGCGCCTCCAGCTCGGCCGGCGGCAGCGTGATCCCGCAGTGCCGCAGGAGCTGGTCGACCTCGTCGGCCTGCCGCTCGCCGGTCAGGTCCTCGTAGCGGAACAGCCGGAACGTCTCGTCGCTCGGCGCGACGGCCCAGGAGCGCATCTGCCCGAACTGCTTCTTGTCGCGCAGGCGGTCGATGACGTAGAGCATGCCCTCCTTCTTCGGCAGTTCCTGGAGGGCCTTGCGTGCCTGCGGGATGTCGCCCATCGGGGCGTGCGAGTTGCGCAGCGAGAAGTAGCTGGACACGACCACGTCGCGCGGGTCGCGGATCACGAAGAACGCGCGGTAGCCGCCGGCCTTGGGCACCGCCTCGAACCGCTTGTGGGAGAGGAAGATCGCCAGGCCGATGCGGCCGGCCGGCACCGGCGCGGTCGCCCCGCCGGCGTAGAAGCGCGGGTCGTAGGGCAGCATCCCGCAGTGGCGGTAGACGGCCGGGTCGCTGAACAGCGCCTTGATCCACTGACTGCCGGTCTTGCGGACGGTGCAGTGGAAGATGTTGTCGAACTCGCTGTGGGCCACCACCGGAACGGTGAGTCGCATACGGGCGTTGCGCGCTTCCATCTGCGCCCGCCGGGCCTTGACCCGCAGAGAATTCGGCGAATTGTGCTTGGCGAATTCGACGGCCCGATTAATCATTTCCCAACCTCATCCGGACCCCGCGGAGCAGGGGCAGCACGAACACCTTTCCGCACGTCACGCAGGTGAAGTCCGCAGACCTCGCCTGCTCCGCCCCGCGCCCCGACGCGCCGCTAGGAATATCCCCGACGGTCCGATTGATGTCAATCCCGGGCGGCTGGGAGAACGCTGAAAATCTACAATTTCCATAGGAATTGCGGAATAGGCGCGACGGGCACCCGCGGCGACCCGCGCACCGGCACAATGAGCCCCGTGCCCACCGCCACCCGCGACCTGCTCGCCGCCCTCGACCCGCTGCCCCACCGCGACCGGACGCGACGCCTCGTGGCGTGGGCACGCACCGCGCCCGACCGGGCGCAGGTCTGCGCCGACCTGCGCCGGCACGGGCCCTACGAGCGGCGTCTCGCGCTGCTCGCCGCGCTGGCGACCCGGGACACCGCGGCCGTCCGGGCCGCGACGTTCGACCCGGAACCCTCGATCGCCGCCACCGCGCTGACCGCCGCCGTGCGGGCCGGCGTAACGCCCGCCGACCTGACCGACCGGCCGGCCGGCGCGCGGCGGCGCGTCTACCCGGCGCTGCGCCGCAACCCGGTGCCGGCCGTCGCCGACGCGCTGATCATCGGGGTACGCGAGCGGTTCGGTGACCACGAGGCCGCCGCGTTGCTGCCGGCGTGCGGCCCCGAGACGGTACGGGCGTGGCTGCCCGACCTGGAGCACGCGCTGCACCCGGAACGGCTGATGCGATCGCACTCCGACATCGTGCTGGCGCGCACCGGTGAACGGATGGCCGTGGCCCCACCGGAGTCACGCGGGCGGATCTGGGCGGAGGCCGCCGGCGCGGTGCTGGGCGGCGATCCGGCGCGGGCGCTGGACCTGCTCGACGCATACGCGCCCGAGGAGTCGCTGCCCGGCCCGCTCGTCGCGTACGGGCGGCTCGCCGCACACGACGCGCGCCGGGTCGTACGCCTGCTGACGTCGCCCGGCCGCGCGGCCTGGCTGGCCCGGATCGTGCCGCCCCGGGCGCTGCTGGGCCGCCTCGCCGCGCTGCCCACGGGTGAGCTGATCCCGCTCGCCGCCCGGCTGCGGGACCACGACCGGGCGCTCGCCGCGTTGCTGCGCGCCGTGGCGCCGAGCCGCCGCGCCGAGCTGTACGACGGGGCGCTTGCCGACACCGACACCACCGCGCTGCTGCCGGGCACCGCGGTGATGGAGGTGTTGCCGGCCCCGGTGCGGGCGCGCGAGGCGACCCGCGTGCTGACCCTCCCGGCCGTGCGCGAGCGCGAGGAGCAGGTGCGGTTCTGGAGCGCGTACCTGCCGTGGCCGGAGGCGTCCGCGTCGGCGAGCGCGGCGCTGCGCTCGGGCGACGCGGAGGAACGCGCGGACGGCTGGCGGCTGCTGGTGGCGGCCGCGCGCCGCTCCCGCGACCCGCGGACGGTGGCCCAGGTGGTGGTCCGGCTCGGCCGGCTGCGTAACGAGCAGGACCCGGTACGCGCGGCCGCGCTCACCGCGCTGGCCACCGTGGCGCCACTGCTCACCGCCACGAGCGCGGGCGGGCTGACCGGGCTCACCACCGACGCGGTCGACGCGCGGGACACCTCGGCGACCACCACCACGGCGTTGAGCCGGCTCGCCGTCGACGTCCTCACGCTTCACGTGGACGTGCCGGAGCTGGTCGAGTGGGCACTGCGCACGATCGACGCGGCGAGCAGTGACGCGAACGTGCCGGTGCTGCGCCGGCTCGACACGGTGCTGCGGCACGGCCAGGAGCGGGTCGTGTTCGACCGGCTGCGCGGCCGGATCGAGGCGGGCATGGCGCGCGGCCGGTACGGGCTGCTGTTCGCGTTCACCCACGCGCTCGGCCGGCGGGCGTGGCGGCTGCCGGAGCTGCAGGACCTGCTGCGCCGGGCGATCGGGCCGGACTCCCTGCCCACAGTGGCCCGTACCGCGGTCGGCCTCTGGCTCGACGATCCGCGTACCCGCTCGCGGCGCGTCGCCGAGGTGCTCGACGTCGACGCGTCGGCGATCGCGATCCACGAGGTGTGGGCGATCGTCTGCACGTCGCGCACCGACCTGCTCGACCGGGTGCTGAACCGGCCGCCGCACGGCCGGTTCGTGGAGAACGGGAAGCGGTGGGTGCCCGGCCCGGCGCCGCGGGCGCAGTGGTGGCTCCCCCGCCACCAGGACCGTTTCGTCGCGCTGCAGGCCCGCGTCATCGCCGACTCCGGTCACCGGGTGTGGCAGCGGGCGGCGGCGATCCGGGCCGCCGCCGGGGCCGGTTCGGCCGGACGCGAGCTGGTGCTGCGCCACGTCGACGCGTCCGAGGTGCCGGTGGCCGAGGCGGCGCTCGGCGCGCTGGTCTGGACCGACCGGCCGGACGAGGCGTTCCCGCTGCTGCTACGGTACGCCGACGGCGACCGGGCACGCGTCGCGCTGTACGCCGCCGGACGGGCCGCCCGGTACGTCCCGCCGGCCCGGCTGGCCGAGTTGCTGGGCGGGGTGCTGACCGGTGCCGCGAAGGTCACCAGCCGCAAGGAGGCCGCCCGGCTCCTGGCCCGCTACGCGCAGGTGGACGTGATGGCGGCGCTCGGCGAGGCGTACGCCGATCCGGGCACGCACCGCGACGTCCGCGCGGCGATCGTCTCCGCCGCCCGGCAGCGGCTGGGCACCGAGGCGACCTGGGCCGTGCTGCGCGCGGCGGTGCACGCCGGCCGCGAGGAGCGCCGGGCGGTGCTCGGCGCGTACCCGTCGGGGATCTCGGAGCGCCACCGCCGCGCCTACGCGGGCCTGATCGCGACGGCGTGCCGGGCCGACGACCGGGAGGTCCGCCGCGCCGCGTTCGACGCGCTCGGCGAGTGGTCGCCGTGGCTGACCGGCGTCACCGACCTGGTCGTGGACCGGCTCACCGACCCGGACGAGACGACGCCGGGCATCGGGGTGGCGAACCTGCTGCGGGCCGGTGGCGACGCGGCGTTCCGGGCCGCCCTGACCCGGCTGGTGGAGCGGGACGCGGCCGACGGCGACCCGGGCGGCCCGGTGACCGACCGGCCGGCCCGGCGGCGCGTCGAGTCGCTCGCGGAAGGCGCGGCCCTGTGGTCCGAGGAACGCCCCGCGAGCGCCGACCGGGCCGGGCTGGTCGAGGCGGCGCGGTGGCTCGCCGGCCGGGACACCTTCCTGGGTACGGCCACCGGGCTGCTCGTCGACCTCGGCCGCCTCGACGACCTGGACGAGGTCGCCGCGCTCTGCGCCGGCCGGCCCGTGGTAGCGGTACGCACCGCGCAACGCGTCGGCGCGCGCCTGCTCACCATGCGGCGGCGGCCCGATCCGGCCGCGCTGGCCGGCACCGTGGCCCACCTCGCCGGGCGCGGCGACCTGGCCGGCGGGCTGTTCGCGGTGACGCTCGTGGCGCACGGGTCGGAGTTCGGCTGGAAGACCCCGTGGCGGGACCTGCTGACCGGGTTGCGCCGTCACCCGGACGCCGACGTGCGGGAGGGCGCGTACACGCTCGACATGAGCTGACCGGGCCGGGCGTCGCCCTATGCTCGGAACGTGACGCTTCAGCGGATGGACCACGTCAGCGTCGTGGTGGACGACCTGCCGGCCGCGATCGCCTTCTTCACCGAACTCGGGATGGAGGTGGAGGGCGAGATGCCGGTCGAGGGGGCCTGGGTGGACCGGGTCAACGGCATCGACGGCGTGCGGGTCGACATCGCGATGATGCGCACCCCGGACGGCCACGGCAAGCTCGAACTGACGCGGTTCCGGGCGCCGGCGCTCGTCGCCGCCGACCCGGCGGACGCGCCGCCGAACACGCTCGGCCTGCGGTCGGTCATGTTCGCCGTGGACGACGTCGACGACACGGTGGCCCGCCTGCGGGCCCACGGCGGCGAGCTGATCGGCGAGGTGGCGGACTACGGCGACGTCTACCGGCTGTGCTACCTGCGCGGCCCGGCGGGCGTCATCGTTGCGCTGGCCGAGCAGCTGAGCTGACGCCTACCGCGCGTCGACCGCCGCCAGCACCGTCATCGCCTCGCGTTCGCGGACGGCCAGGTCGGCCAGGACCGCCGACGCGCGGGTCAGGTGGACGGCGTCGCCGGTCCGCCCGGCGGCGGCGATGTGGTCGGCGACGGCGGTCCGCCCGGCGGCGGCGATGTGGTCGGCGACGGCGGTCCAGAGCGGCGCGATGTCGGCGTACATGAGCTGTGCCCGGCGCACCCGCGCGTCGCCGGTGACGGCGGCGGCCTCGGCGAGGAAGTCCCGGTACAGGGCGCGGAACAGCGCGCCGCCGGTGCCCCCGCGTTCCATCAGCGTCGCGGCGGGCGGCAGGTCGCGGGCCGGGTCGGCGGCGCGCTCCAGCCAGCGGGTCACCCGGGCGGCGGCGGTGGCGATCCCCCGGTGGCCGAGGTTGGCGATCGGCGGGTCGAGGAACGCCTCGGCGTTGGCGCGTACCGCCGCGCGGACGGCGGCGTCCAGGTCCGGCGGGCCGCCGGGAGCGGTGAGCGTGTACGACAGGTGGCGCGCGGTCATCGGCCCACGCGCGGCGCGGGCCCGGGCCAGGCTGTCCAGCGTGGTGCTCACCGCGCCGCCCTGCTGGGCGGTGTCGACCAGGTGGGCGTGGGTGTCGTCGTAGCCGTACATCGCGACCGTGTGCCCGCCGAAGTGGACCCTGGTGGTGAAGTAGTCCAGGTGGTACGAGTCGAGTTGCAGGCCGACCGGCTGACCGGCGTCCAGTGCGTCGGTGACGTTCCGCCACGCCTTGGCCGCCGACGTCGTCTCGCGGACGCGCAGGTCCAGACCGAGGCGGCCGGCGGCGGCCCGGGTCACGCACAGCGGCTTGGTGCGCCCGCCGAGGAACGGCACGTCCATGCTCTTGGCGTCCCAGTAGACGAAGCCGAGCCCTTCGCCGAGGCCGAACAGCATCGGCTCGGAGAGGTCCAGGCCGGCGTGCCGCGTCAGCACCCCGAGCGTGGTGGTCTCGCAGTGCACCCCGCCGGTCGGCGTCACGTCGTCGAGGATCACGACGGCTCCTGTTCCGCCGTCACGGCGTTCGGGTCGTGCGCCACGGCTGCGGCGCCCGCTTCGTGCGTCGCGACGACGGCGCCCGGGTCGTGGCCGGGGGCCGGGGACAGCAGCGGGCGCAGCGGCCCGTCGCCGGGGACGCCGGGCATCCGGCGGGCCACCCCGGCGAGCAGGTCGGCGGCCTGGACGCGCGGGTCGTCGCGCGAGTCGGCCATCACCAGCCCGGCCAGCGGCGACGGGCCGGCCGGATCGCCCGCGGCCAGTGCCGCCTGGAGGCGGCGCAGCCGGTCCTCGGTGAGGGCGCTCTGCTCGTCGTGAATCACCAGCACCCGCCACCGGCCGCCGCCGCTCCAGTGCAGGACGGTCTCGGCCAGCGCCGGCAGCAGCGGCTCCAGCGGCGGCGGGATCGTCCGGTCACCCGCGTACAACCGGGCCTGCACGGCTGCCACGCGGGCCGGGTCGAGCGCGTCGAGGACCGCGCCGGCCTGCGCGTCGCCGACGTGGCGCCGCAGCGCGTCCCGCGCCGCGAAGAACCGCTCGACGCTCCGGTCGTCGGCCCGGTCCCGCCGCTTGGTCCGCAGCATCTCGACCACGGCGGCGAGGAAGGCCGTCCAGCCGGGTCCGGCCGCCCGCCCGGCCCGGTGCAGCGCCGCCGCGGCCGGACGCCGGTCACCGGACAGCCGGGTGCCCGCCGCGTACGACGGCTCGGCCAGCAGCAGGTCGACGACCCGGGTGGCGAGGAAGAACTCCTTGTCGACCAGGTGCACGTGCGCCCGCCCGCGTAGCGCGGACAGGAACCACTGCACCGCCTCGGCGGCTTCGCGGCGGCGCAGGAACTGCCGGGACTTGACCTCGTCGGGCGAGAACCGGAACCCGGACCGCAGCGTACGGATCAGCTCGGCCGCCTCGTCGCGGCTCAGGTCGACGCCGGCGTGGACGATCACCGGGGTGGCCGGGTCGAGCAGGTTGGTGCCGGAGAAGCCGGACTCGTCGCAGGCGATCTCCCGCACCGCGCCGGTCAGCGCCACGTCGGGTGGCAGCCCGCCCTGGAGCGGCAGCCTCGCACCCGTCGACCCGGCCATGCCGACCATGCTCGCCCACCCGGCCCGCGGTGGACCAGCGGTTAACCCGGATCGGGCCGGCGGCGGGCCGTGACGCGTCATTCCACCGGCTGGTAGATCGCGGTCAGGCGCGGCAGCCGGGCGCGCATCTGCTCGTCGTCGTCGAAGTCGAAGTCCTCACCGGCCGGGTCGGCCGGCGCCGGGCCGGGGGGAGCAGCGCGGTCGGCGGCGTCGAGCGCCTCCCAGAACGCGTCGGTGCCGGCGCCGGTCGCCTCGGCGTACGCGTCGCCCGCCGCGCTCAGCACCGCCTCGCACTCGACCGCGTCGTCGTCCGGGTCGACACCGGCCCCGGCGAGGGAGTCGGGGTCGGCGACGGCCCGCTCCCAGACCGTCCGCCCCTGTGCCACCAGCCAGCCCCGGAAGTAGTCGAACCCGTCGTCCGAGCAGCCGCCGCGCATCAGGTAGGCGGCCGCCCACAGATCCCAGCGCCATCCCTCCGACGTCACGTCGTCGTACGCCTGCTCGAAGCCCACGATCGCCGCCGGACTCAGCGCCGACAGCTCCGCCACCAGGTGCCGGGCCACGACGTCGGCCCCCTCGGCGGTGACCGTCTCGCGTCCCGCGGCGCGACGCGCCCGCTCCACGATGTCCCAGAACGTCTCCCGATCCACGGCGGGACCGTACGCCGCCCCACCGACAAGCTGTCAGCGCCCGTGTCAGCGCCGTGTCAGGGCGGTGGCGGTACGGCCGCGGATGGTGGTCGCATGACGAGTTCAGCGATAGCGGTCTCCGGGCTGCGCAAGGCGTACAAGGACCGGGTGGTGCTCGACGGCATCGACCTGGACGTCCCCGCCGGGACGATCTTCTCCCTGCTCGGCCCGAACGGGGCCGGCAAGACCACGACCGTGAACATCCTGACCACCCTGATCCGCGCCGACGGCGGGTCGGTGCGGGTCGCCGGGCACGACGTGGCCACCGAGGCCAAGGCGGTCCGCGCGGCGATCGGCGTGACCGGGCAGTTCGCGGCGGTGGACGAACTGCTCACCGGGCGGGAGAACCTGCAACTGATGGTCGACCTCGGCCCGCGCGACCGGGTGCCCGGCAAGCGGGTCGTCGCCGAGCTGCTGGAACGGTTCGACCTGGTCGAGGCCGCCGACAAGCTCGTGTCGACGTACTCCGGGGGCATGCGCCGCAAGCTGGACCTGGCGATGACGCTGGTCGGCGAGCCGCGGATCATCTTCCTGGACGAGCCGACGACCGGGCTGGACCCGCGCAGCCGGCGCACCATGTGGTCGATCATCAGGGAGCTGGTCGCAGGCGGCGTGACGGTCTTCCTCACCACCCAGTACCTCGACGAGGCCGACCGCCTGGCCGACCGGATCGCGGTGCTCGACCAGGGCCGGCTGGTCGCCCAGGGCACGCCGGAGGAGCTGAAGCGCCGGATCCCCGGCACGCACGTGCGGTTGCGGTTCGGCACCGGCGCCGAACTCGACGCGGCGGCGCTGGTGCTGCCCGAGGCGGAACGCGACGAGGAGGCGCTGGCGCTGCGCGTGCCCACCGACGGCGGAACCGCCTCGTTGCGCGCCCTGCTCGACCGGCTCGACGCGCACGCGATCAGCGCCGACGACCTGTCCGTGCAGACCCCCGACCTCGACGACGTCTTCCTGGCCCTGACGGGCCGTACCCCGGAGGTGGCCGCCAAATGAGCCGCAACCACTCGGTCGTCATGCTGCGCCGCAACCTGACGCACCTGCGCCGCAACCCGACCTCGGTGTTCAACGCCGTGCTGATGCCGATCATCGTGATGCTGATGTTCGTGTACATGCTCGGCGACGCGTTCTCCGTCGGCGTCGACTACGTCGACTACGCGACGCCGGGCCTGATGCTGCTGGCGGTCTGCTACGGCCTCGGCGGCACCGCGACGTCGGTGAACTCGGACATGACCAGGGGCATCATCAACCGGTTCAAGGTCATGCACGTCTCCCGGGGCGCGGTGCTGACCGGCCACGTCGTCGCCACCGTGCTGACGAACGTCCTCGCGGTAGCGGCCCTGGTCGGCGTGGCGTTCCTGCTCGGCTTCCGCCCGGCCGCCGAGCCCCTGCACTGGCTCGGCGTGGCCGGCGTGGTGGTGCTGCTCAGCGTCGCGGTCAGCTGGTTCACCGTCGCGCTGGGCCTGTTCGCCAAGTCGCCGGAGTCGGCGGGCATGGCCTCCGTGCCGCTGGTCCTGCTGCCGTTCTTCAGCAGCGCGATCGTGCCCGCCGACAAGATGGGGCCGGGACTGCGGCAGTTCGCCGAGTACCAGCCGTTCACGCCGATCATCGAGACCCTGCGCGGCCTCCTCGAGGGCGCGCCGTCGGCCGGCGACCTGATCCCCGCGCTCGCCTGGTGCGCCGGCATCGCGGTGGTCGGCTACCTGTGGGCGCGGTCCACGTTCACGAAGCGAGCGTGACCTCGACCAGCCGCTCCCAGCCGGTCTCCCGGCCCTGTGCGACCGCCTCGGCGAACCCCGCGTCGCCGAGGCGGTCGCGCGCTGCCGCCTCGATCCGGGGCACGTCGGGGTGAGCGCGGTCGGGCAGCCCGCGTACCGCGGTGGCGGCGCCGAGCAGCCGCGCCGCCTGGTCCGGCCGGTCGAGCCGCACCGCCAGGTCCGCGACGCCGACGAGCACCTGGGCGGTCAGGGGCGCGTAGCCACCCTCGCGCGCCGCCCGGCACGCCGCCGCCCGATGGGTACGGGACTGCTCGACGTCGTCGGTCAGGTAGCCCAGCAGATCCTCGATGCCGGCCCGGACGCCCGCCAGGTTCGCCTCGTCGCCGAGCAGCGCCGACACCGACCGCAGCTGCGCGTACGCCTCGTCCGCGTCGCCGTCGTGGCGGGCCAGGTACGCCTTCGTCAGCGCCAGCTCGGCCAGCGCGCCCGGCCAGGCGACCCCTGCGGCGAGCCGCTGCGCCTCGGCCACTGCGGCGGCGCTCGCCGCCTCGTCGCCGTCCAGCCGGTACAGCCACGCCAGCCGCGCCCGTATCCGGATCACGTCCTCGACGGCGCCGACCTCGGTCACCGCCGCGACGGCCTGCTCGTAGTAGTCGCAGGCGGCGGCGACGTCACCGCGTACGGCGGTCAGCTCGGCCAGCTCGCTGAGCGCGAACGAGATCCCGAAGCGTTCCCCGATCGCCCGGAACTCGGCGAGCGCCTGCCGCAGGCACGCCTCCGCCTGCGGCGCCTCGACGCCGAGGATGACCCGCAGCTTGCCCAGATGCAGCCGGGCCAGCGCGCATACCCACGGGTCCTCGTGGTCGAGCAGCGACTCCCAGGCGGGCAGCAGCGCGTCCGGCTCCCGCAGCATCCGCTCCAGCGGCACGACCAGGGCCATCTCCGGGTAGGTGCCGCGGCCCTCCGCGCCCAGCCGGTACGCCTTGTGGATCCACTCCGACGCATGCTGCGCGTCGCCCGGCCCGGAAGTGAGGAAAAGCACCACGAGTCCGTACACCACGGCGCGGATGTCGTCGGGCACGTCGCCCGGCGCCTCGGTGGCCGCGATGATCAGCTCCATGCCCTCGCTGCGGTGGCCGCCGAGCCACCAGTACCAGCCGCCGCCGGCCGCGAGCCGCATCGCCTCGGCCCCCTCACCGGCGGCGAGCGCCCCGCGCATCGCGGCGGTGATGTTGTCGTGCTCGGCTTCGAGCCGGGCGAGCCAGGTGAGCTGGTCGGCGCGCCGCAGCCGCGGCTGCGCCGCCTCGGCCAGCGCGGTGAAGTACGCCAGGTGCGCGCGGCGCGTGGTGTCCTCCTCCTCCGCCTCGGCGAGCCGCTGCGCGGCGTACTCCTTGATCGTGCCGAGCATGCGGTAGCGCGGCGCGACGTCGCCCGCCGCGACCAGCAGCGACTTCTCGGTCAGCGCGGTGAGCAGGTCGAGCACGTCGCCCGGCTCGACGGCGCCGCCGCCGCAGACCCGCTCGGCCGCGTCCAGGCCCGCCCCGCCGGAGAACACCGACAGCCGGCGCAGCACCGCGCGTTCGGCGTCGGTGAGCAGTTCCCAGCTCCAGTCGACCATCGCGCGCAGCGTCCGGTGCCGGGGCAGGGCGGTCCGGCTGCCGCCGGTGAGCAGCCGGAACCGGTCGTCGAGCCGGGTGGCGAGCTGGTCGACGGACATGGTGCGCAGCCGTGCCGCGGCCAGCTCGATCGCCAGCGGCATGCCGTCGAGCGCGCGGCATATCCGCGCCATCGTCGTCGCGGTACGGGCGTCGAACACGAGGTCCCGGCGTACCGCGGCGGCCCGGTCCCGCAGCAGGCGCACGGCGGGCGACGACTCGACCTCGGCGGCAGCGGCGTCCCCGCCCGGCAGGCCCAGCGGCGCGACCGGCCACAACGCCTCCCCGGTGATGCCGAGCGGTTCCCGGCTGGTGGCCAGGATGCGCAGCCGCCGGCACTCGCCGAGCAGCCGGTGCGCCAGCGCCGCCGCCGCCTCGACGACGTGTTCGCAGTTGTCCAGGATCAGCAGCATCGCCCGGTCCCGGATCGCCGCGACGAGCCGATCGGCCGGTTCCGCGCTGCCCGCGTCGCCGAGCAGCGCGTCGCGCAGGCCGAGCCCGGAGATCGTCGCCTGCACGACGTCCCCGTCGGCGCTGATCGCGGCGAACTCGACCAGCCACACCCCGTCCGGCAGGTCGCCGGTCAGCCTGCGCCCGGTCTCGGTGGCCAGCCTGGTCTTGCCGGAGCCACCCGGACCGGTGAGCGTGGTGAGCCGGTGTTCGGCCACCAGCGCGCCGACGGCGGCGAGGTCGGCGTCCCGGCCGACGAAGCTGGTCAGCTCGGCGCGCAGGTTGGTCCGGCGGGTGTCGTCGCGGCGTACCGTCTCGCCGCGCAGCAGCGCGACGTGCAGCGCCGACAGCTCCGGCGACGGATCGGCGCCGAGGGCGTCGGCGAGCGCGTCGGCGGTGCGCTGGTAGACCATCAGCGCCTCGGTGTCCCGGCCGGCCGCGACGAGCGCGCGCATCAGCGACATGGCGAGCCGTTCGCGCACCGGATGGGCGGCCGCCAGGTCGGTCAGCTCGGGGATCAGGTCGGCCTCCCGGCCGAGCCCGATCTCCGCGTCGTACCGGTCCTCGGTGGCGGTCAGGCGCAGCCGTTCCAGCCGGGTGGCCGCCGCGTCCAGCGCCGGGCTGTCGGACAGGCCGATGTCGCGCAGCGCGTCGCCGCGCCACAGGCCCAGCGCCTCGCGCAGCAGCCGTACCCGCTGCGGCCCGTCGCCGTCGCGGGCCCGGCGGACGAGACGCTCGAACCGTACGGCGTCGACGGCGTCGGGCTCGACGGCGAGCCGGTAGCCGTCGGGCAGCCCGTCGACGGCGCCCGCCGGCAGCGCCTTGCGCAGCCGGGAGACGAGGCGTTGCAGCGCGTTGGCGGCGTCGGCGGGCGGCTGCTCGCCCCAGATCCAGTCGACGAGCGTCGCCTTCGGGACCACCCGGCCGGGCTGGAGCGCGAGGGCGGCCAGCAGCCCGCGCAGCCGCGCGCCCGGCACGTCGGCCGGGACACCGGCGTCCGTGGTGACCTGGAACGGCCCGAGCATCCCGATCTGCACCCGCCGATCCTGCCACGCCCGGCGACCCGGCCCGGTCCGCCGCCCCCGCCGGTCAGGTGGCCAGTCGCAGGTGCCGGCGCTGCCTGGTCTCGTACGGGGCAGCTCCGCGACACCGATCCTGATAAATTGCGCGCTCCGCACGGGTTCGACGGGGGAATGCGCATGTCCGACACGGGGGCCGGATCCGATCAGGGAGCGACCGGGAACGAGGAACAGCGGGCCGACACCGCCTGGATGCCGTCGGCCGTTCCCGGCCCGCCACCGCAGCCGGCCACCGGGCCGGTTCACCAGCCGCCCGGCACGGGTTACGGACCACCCACCGCGGGCCCGCCGTACGGACCGGCCACGACGGCCACGCCGTTCGGGTCGGCCCCGCCGTACGGGCCGTACCCGCCGCCCGGCCCGCCGTCGTCGGGCCGCAACCGCGGTCTGGTCGTCGCCGTCGCGGCGCTGAGCGTGCTGCTGCTGGTGGCGTGCTCGGGCCTGATCGGCGGCGCGTTCCTGCTGGGTTCCTCGCCGCGCGAGGCAGCCGAGCCGGAGCCGGCCGCGCCGCCGGTGGCGCCCTGGCGGTCGTCCGGCGCGACGCCCACGCCGGGTGCGACGGCGAGCGTGGAGCCCTCGACGCGCGGGCCGCAGCCCAGCGACTTCCCGGCGGCGCAGATCTCCGACCTGAACGACGTGTGCGACGGGGTCCTCTACTTCCCGCAGTCGCCGAAGCGCACCGGAGCGGCGCCGCACCCGGTGGCGCTGCTCGTCGGCACCGACATGGGCACGGGCCGCCGCCACGACCGGGTCTACTACTACGACGAGGGCCTGTCGAAGCGGGTGGAACGGACCTGGGCGTCGGAGGACCCGAAGGCCGTGCAGATCGTCGCCTGTCTGGATCGCACCGGCACCGGCGCGACGATCCGCAAGTGCCGCTACGACGACCCGAAGCCGGACACGCTGACGCTGCTGAAGGCCACCTACCGCCTGCGGGTGTACGAGGTGGCGACCGGCCGCAGACTGCTGGACAAGACCCTGGGCGGGGACGACCAGCAGTGCCCCTTCGTGGTCCTGTACGGACCGGACAAGAAGATCTACGCCGAGGTCAGCCACCGATCGCTGCTCTCGGCGCTGCGCAATCTCGTCAAGCGGTAGGCGGGCGACGCCGGCCGGGGTCCACCCGGGACGACGCGGGGAAACCGGCCGCACGGCCCCTCGCGCACCGGCCGGGATGTTCGATACCATCGAACATCCCGGCGGAGGTCCCGCCACCTCGACAGGAGGTCCCCGTGCGGCCCATGAACAGTCAGCCGCCGTCGGAGCAGGCCGGCTCCGGTGGCGCCGCGGACGAGAACACGCCCGCGGGCGTCGTCGGCGGGCGGATCCGGCGCTACCGCAAGGAACGCGGGCTGACCCTGCGCGGCCTCGCCTCCCGTTCCGGGCTGTCCATCGGCTTCCTGTCCCAGGTCGAGCGCGGCATCTCCTCCATCGGCCTGACCGCGCTCGGCAGCGTCGCGAAGGCGCTCGACCGGTCGGTGGCCGACTTCTTCGACGCCGGCACGCCCTCGCCGGACAGCACCGTCTCCTCGCTCCCCCGGCACTTCACGCTGACCAGGGCGGAGACGGCCGCTACGCAGTACGTGTCCGGGCAGCAGACCTACCGCATGCTCTCCGACCGGGGGCCGGACCTGGTGCTCGAACCGATGCTGGTGCACATCGCGCCGGGCGGGCGCCGGGAGAACGCGTACGGCCACCGGGGCGAGGAGTTCGCCTATGTCATCTCCGGCGAGCTGCTCTACGAGGTCGAGGGCGTCGAGCACCGGCTGTTCCCGGGCGACAGCGTGCACCTGCGCTCGTCGGTGCCGCATCAGCTCTTCAACGACACCGACGCGGTGACGACTGTGGTCTCGGTGGTCACGCCCCGCCTGTTCTGACCCGCGCGCCGGGCACCACGAATCGCCCTCCGTGTTCACGTAGGTGAACTCGGAGGGCGATTCCACGTCCGGCGTCAGCGACCGAGGCGCGCGTCCACGGCGGTCATCGTGTCCTGCCAGATGACCGAGGCCGGGTCGATCACGGCGAAGTGGTCCCCCGCCTGTTCGAGGTGGCGGATCTCGTCCCCGGCGGCTGCCGCGGCGGCGGCGTAGCGCCGGTTGGCGTCGACGAGGTCGAGGCTGTCCTCGGTCCCCTGCACGAGCAGCGTCGGCACCCCGGCCGGCAGGCGGAGCATCGGGTCGCTCTCGGCGTACCGGCGTGGGGCCGTGGCCGGTGAGCCGCCCAGCGCGGCGGCGATCGCACCGTCGCCGAGGTAGCGCCGCTCGCCCTCGGTGAGGTCGAGCACCCCGGCCAGCGACACCGCGAGCGCGACACGTGGCCCGCCCTTACGCGCGGCCAGGTCCGCCGCGGCGCGCAGCGCGAGCTGCCCGCCGGCCGAGTGTCCCAGCAGGACGATCCGGTCCAGGTCGACCAGCCGGTCGCGGGCCGGTTCCCGCAGTGCGCGCAGGCCCGCCTCCACGTCCTGCGTGGTCGCGTCCCAGCCGTGCCGGTCCGGGCGCCGGTACTCCAGATTCCAGGACGCGTACCCGCGCCGGGCCAGGTCGGCGGCGAGCGCGTCCATCAGGTCCGCGCCCCAGTTGGACCGCCAGAACCCGCCGTGCAGCAGCACCGCGACCGGCGCCGGGCCGGTGTCGAGGGCCGACGGCAGTCGCAGGTCGCCCCACTGGTCCGGGTCCGGGCCGTAGGCGATCCGGGTGGCCGGCGCGCGGAGGCGGTGCACGGCGTGCCGGATCGCCCAGGCCAGGCCCCACAGTCCCCGCCCGGCCAGGTGGATCGCGCCGGGCACCGGCGGCTCGACGGTCAGGTCGTACCAGACCACGCCGGCCGGCTGCGCGCCGATGAGGGCACGGGCCGCCGGTGTGGGGCCGGGCAGCGCCACCACCGGCTGATCAGTCGTGGCGAGCAGCGAGCGCAGCTCGTCGGCCGATCCGGCGGTGACCACCTGACCGGCGACATCCAGTTCGGCGCAGGTGGCGTCGGCCAGCGACGCCAGCAGAGCCGCGTCGGCCACCAGGCCGGGGCCGGCCACCACGGTGAGCCGCACCTGACTCACCTCCGCAGCAGCGGCAGGACGGCCGAGCCGAGCAGGTCCACGCCGCGCTCGTCGGTGAGGCCGTGCGGCGTACCGAACTCGACCCGGCGCACGCCCGCGTCGATGAGCGCCTGAGCCTGCGCGGCGACCTGCTCCGGCGTGCCGGAGAAGGCGAACCGGTCGAGCACGTCGTCCGGGATCAGCCGGCCCGCCGCCTCGTCCTCGCCCGCGTCGACCAGCTCGCCGACGCGCTTGACCAGGTCGTCGGGCATCACGACGGTCGGGTCCAGCTCGGCCACCACCGCCAGGTACATGGCGACCTCGGTGCGGGCCTTGGCGCGGGCCGCCTCGCCGTCGGTGTCGACGACAGTCACCGCACCGAGCACGATGCCGACGTCCGCGACGTCGCGGCCGGCCTTCTCCGCGCCGGTCCGCAGCCGCTCGCGGATCACCGGGACCATGTCCGGGTTGGCGCTGCCGCCCACCTTGATCTCGTCGGCGATCCGCCCGGCCAGCGCCGCGCCCTGCGGGCCCCACGCGCCGAGCAGCAGCGGCGGGTCGGGCCGCTGCACGTCGTAGCGCAGCGCGGTGCCGGGGGCGAGCGTGAAGACCTTCCCGGTGAAGCCGCTGCGGTCGCCGCGCAGCAGGCGGTAGACGACCTGGACGGCCTCCTCGATGGTGGTCAGCGGCCGCGGCTGCGGCAGGCCGACAGCGCCCAGCCAGGTCCCGCGGGCCAGACCCAGGTAGGCACGCCCGTGCGAGGCCAGGTCCAGGGCGGCGATCTGACCGGCGATCTCGTACGGCGCCATCGAGTACGGGTTCAGGCAGGCCGCGCCGAGGCGTACCCGTTCGGTCGCCTGTGCCATCTCCAGCAGCGGGAAGATCGGCGGCTGGTACATCAGGTCACCGAAGACGGTGAGCACGTCGAAGCCGTGCGCCTCGGCGGCGCGGGCCAGCCGGGCGTAGGCGCCGGCCGGCTTGTCGCTCTGCAGGCCGAGCCCGATCTCGACGGTCATGTCAGGTCCGCCGAGTTCATCGTGCGCCGGCAGGTCCGTTCCACCTTCATGACGAGCCGCTCCTCCGGATCGGGGCAGATGAAGTGGGAGTCCTGGGCCAGCCAGTCCCCCGGCGCCAGGTCACGCTGCTTGGCGGCGAGGAAGGGCAGCACCGAGGCGAGCGCGTACACGCAGAAGTGCTTTCCCTCGGGCAGCCGCAGGTGCGCGCTGTTGGTCAGTTCGAAGTGGTCGCCCACGGCCATGCCGCACACCGACCGGCCCTCGATCCGGTCGACTGTGACCTTCAGGTCGTAGATCTCCATGTCGCCGTCGCTGTCGCTCACGGTCCCTCCCCCTCGTCGATCCGTACGATGATCTTGCCGGTGGTCCGGCGTTCGGCCAGTTCGGTGAGCGCCGCGGGCGTCTCGTCCAGCGACACGACGCGGCTGACCGGCGGCCGAACCGCGCCGGAGGCGCACATGTCGAACAGCTCCTGGTAGGCCGCCTCGACGGCCGACGCGCGCTGCCACGGGTACTGCGAGCCCCAGGACAGACCGACGAGCGTCGCGTTCGCCGCCATCAGTCGCAGCGGGTCGACAGGCGGCGGCGCGCCACCGGCCGCGCCCACCGCCACCAGGCGGCCCTCGAACGCCAGGCACTCCCAGGAGCGGGCGAACACGTCGCCGCCCACCGGGTCCACCACGACGTCCACGCCACGTCCGCCGGTGGCCGCGCGCACGGCGGGCACGAAGTCGTCCGCCGTGTAGTCGATCGCCACCTGGGCGCCGTGGTCGCGGCAGATCGCGGTCTTGGCGGGGCCGCCCGCGGTGGCCAGGACCCGCGCGCCGCGGGCGACGGCGAGCTGGATCGCGGCGATGCCCACCCCACCGGCGCCCGCGTGCACAAGCACCGTCTGCCCGGCGGTGAGACCGGCTCGTTCCAGCGCGAACCAGGCGGTCTGGTAGGTGACGGGCAGCGCCGCCGCGGTGACCGCGTCGACAGTGGGCGGTCGCGGCACCACCACCGCGGCATCCACCGTCACGGTGCTGCCGAGCGCGCCGCGCGGCAGCGCCGGGCAGGCGAGCACCTCCTGACCCAGCAGGTGCTCGGCCCCGGCCCCGGCGGCGACGACCCGGCCGGCCGCCTCCACCCCGGGTGTCATCGGCGGGTCCGGCCGCACCGGGTACTCGCCCCGGCAGAGCATGACGTCCAGGAAGTTCAGCCCCACCGTACGGACGGCCAGCCGTACCTCACCGGGGCCGGGCGGCGGGTCGTCGGGCAGCTCGGCGACCGACAGCACGTCCGCCGGCTCGCCGGTCCGCCCGGCGACCAGCCGCCGGATCACGCCGCGCCCACCGGTTCCCGGACCAGCTCGGCGTGGTGGTGCACGATCACCCAGAGGCCGTCGACCCGGCGCACCACGTCGGTGACCCGGGTGATCTCCGGCTCGTCGTCCGGGCCGAGCTGCGCGACCAGCTCGTACCGGGCCACGCCGAAGTCGTCCCACACGTCGATGCGCTTGTCCCGCGCGGCGAGCACCGCCAGCCGGGGCCGCCGCCCCGCGGCGTCCCGCCGGGCGCGGTACTCGTCCAGCTCGGCCCGGGTCCGCAGCGGCCCGGGCAGGTGCGTCTCCCAGGTGGTCACGTCCGGGTCCAGGTGCGTGTCGAACCGCTGCTGATCCCCGGCGAGGAACGCGTCGTACATGTCGTCGATGCCGGCGGCGATCGCCGCGGCGCCTGAGTCCGCGAACGTCATCGCGTCTCCTCCTGGTTCCGGTCGTCGCGGGCGATCTGCCCGCCCTTCATCACCCACCGCACGTCCCGGAACGCCGAGGTGTCGGCCAGCGGGTCGGCGTCGGTCGCGATCAGGTCGGCGAGCTTGCCGGCCTCGACGGTGCCGAGGTCGGACTCCGCGCCGAGCCACCGGATCGGGCCGAGCGTGCCGGCGTGGATGGCCCGCGCGGTGCCGATCCGCTCGGACATGTACTCCAGCTCCCGGATCGAGGCGGTGGTGCCCTCGAACTCCCAGAACGGGGGCATGTCGCTGCCGAGCAGCACCTCCACCCCGGCGGCGATCGCCATGTCGAAGCTCTCCAGGTGCCGGGGGCCGGCGCCGAGCGACCGGCACTGCATCCACTCCGGCACGCCCAGCTCGTCGAAGAACTCCTTGCACCGGGTCACCAGCAGCGTCGGCACGAGCGCGGTGCCGCGCTCGGCCATCCGCGCCGCGACCTGCGGAGTGAGCTGGTAGCCGTGCTCCACGCAGTCCAGTCCCAGCTCCACGGCCGCGCCGATCACGTCGGCCGGTCCGGCGTGCGCTGTCACCTTGCGGCCCCACGCGTGCGCGGTCTCGATCACCGCGCTCATCTCGTCGGCGAACAACTGGGGCGTGTGGATGCTCTCGTGCTCACCGGCGATGCCGCCCGAGATCATCACCTTGATCAGGTCCGCGCCCGCCTTGATCTGGCTGCGGACGCCGTGGCGGAAGCCCACCGGGCCGTCGCACTCGAGCGTGTCGTTGCTCTCGTGGCCGTGCCCGCCGGTGCACACCAGCGCCCGGCCGGCGGTGTAGATGCGCGGACCCGGCACGCGCCCGGCGTTGATCGCCCGCCGCAACGCGAAGTCGGCGTGGTCCTTCTCCGCCACGCAGCGCACTGTGGTCACGCCGGAGTGCAGCGTGCGCCGCGCCCCGTCGGCCATGTAGTGGGCGAGGTCGTACGCGCCCATCCCCTTGACGCCCTCGCCGGCGGAGCCGGGCAGCGACAGCGAGAAGTGGGTGTGCATGTTTACCAGACCGGGCGTCAGGTACGCGCCGTCGAGGTCCACCTCGGTCAGCCGGCCGGCGGCCCGCGCCTGCTCGGCCACCTCGGCGTACGGCCCGACGGCGGCGATCCGGTCACCCCGGACCCACACCCCGGCGCCGGTCACGGGCGTCATACCGTCCACCACGCGGGCGTCGAGCACTGTGCAGTTGCCGAGCAGCACGCTCGGCTGCTCGGGCGAATAGGCGGCACTCACGCGATCACTCCATAAACGTCTCGGGCGGCCCGCGCGGAGACGTAGCCCTCGGCCACGTCCCGTCGCACCGCCTCCGGATCCCGACTCCTCGGGTCACCGTGCCCGCCGCCACCGGCGGTCAGCAACGTCACCCGATCCCCCACCGCCACCGCGGTACGCCGTGTGCTCACCCGGTGCTCCCGGTCCGTGCCCGGGAAGACGACCACCTGGTTCGGCTCCGGCTGCTCGCCGCCGGCCAGCGCCCACGGCGCGCTCTTCGTCTTCTTGATCACCGTCAGGAACTCGCCCGGCGTCACGAACCGGATGTCCCGCCGCAGGCCGCAGCCGCCCCGGAACCGGCCGGCGCCACCGGAGTCGGTGCGGATCTCCAGGCGCTCGAAGAACATCCCGGTCCTCGACTCCAGCACCTCCACGGGCGTGTTGCGCGCCTGGGTCTGGCACAGGTGGTTCGCCGGTCCGATGCCGTCGTGCCGGGGTGTGCCGCCCCAGCCGACCGGGTCGTTGTTGCTGACCGCGAACATGTCGCCGGTGTCCGGGTGCCGGCCGACCATCATGAACCCGGGCACGTCGCCGCCGGACGACGCGGCCAGCCGGTCCGGCATGCCCTGCGCCAGCGCCTTGAGGATCAACTCCAGCGCGACGGTGCCGGTCCACTGGGTGAACGTGGCGGCCGGGTACTGCGCGTGGAACAGCGTGCCGGGCTCGGCGCGTACCCGCAGCGGCGCGAAGTGCCCGGCGTTGGTCTGCTCATGCGGCGTGGTGACGCCCTTGAACGCGACCCGGCAGGTGGCGATCGTGGCGCCCAGCGGCAGGTTCACCGGCCCGGGCACCGCCGGGGACGACCCGGCGAAGTCCACTGTGAACGCGCCGTCGGCGACGGTGACGGTGACCCGCATCCGGATCGGGTCGTCGGTGACGCCGTCGTCGTCGAGCCAGTCCTCGGCGGTCCAGGTGCCCTGCGGCAACGCGGCGACCGCCTCCCCGGCGCGCTGCGCGGCGGCGTCGATCACCCGGTCGACCACCGCGTCGACCACTGCGGGGCCGTAGTGGCGGTACAGCTCGGTCACCCGCCGCTCGCCGGTCCGCAGCGCGGCGATCTGCGCGTTGAGGTCGCCGAGCACGAGTTCCGGCATCCGCGAGTTGAACCGGATCAGCTCGTGGATCTCCGGCACCGGCTCGCCCCTGGCGTACACCTTCGTGCCGGGGAAGATGATCCCCTCCTGGTGCATGTCCGTGGAGTCGAGCACGTAACCGGGATCCTTGGCGCCCAGGTCCATCCAGTGCGCCCGGATGCACAGGAAACCGATCAGCTCCTCGCTGTCCGGCAGCACGACCGGCGCGAACATCGTCGCGTCGTACGTGTGCGCCGCGTTCCAGTACGGGTAGTTGAGCAGCACCACGTCGCCGCGGTGCAGATTCTCCACGCCGACGTACTCGACGCCCTTGCGCAGCGAGTAGTCGTTGGCGCCGAGGAAACGGGACAACCCCGTGGACTCCGCGACCAGCCGCAACCGCCGGTCGTAGACGGAGATGCCGAAGTCGTACACCTCGTAGATCACCGGGTTGAACGCGGTGCGCACCAGCGCGGCCCGCATCTCCTCGGCGGCCGAGACGAGATGGCTACGGACGACCTCGACGGTTGCCCCGTCGACCGTCGGCTCACCCATCGACGTCCACTCCGTAGACGTCCCGGGCCGCCTCCCGGGAGACGTACCCCTCGGCCACGTCCCGCCGCACCGCCTCGGGGTCGCGGCCGCGCGGGTCGCCGTGCCCGCCGCCACCGGCGGTCAGCAGGGTGACCCGGTCGCCCGCCGCCACCACGGTGCGCTTGGTGCTCACCCGGTGCTCGCGGTCGGTGCCCGGGAACACGACGATCTGGTTCGGCTCCGGCTGCTCGCCGCCGTCGAGCGCCCACGGTGCGCTCTTTGTCTTCTTGATGACGGTGAGGAACTCGCCCGGGGTCAGGAAGCGGATGTCGCGCCGCAGGCCGCAGCCGCCCCGGAACCGGCCCGCGCCGCCGGAGTCCGCGCGGATCTCCCAGCGCTCGAAGAACATCCCGGTCTTGGCCTCCATGACCTCGATCGGGGTGCCCCGGCCGGTGCTGCCGGAGACGTGCGTGGCCGCGTCCATGCCGTCGTGCTGCGCGGTGCCACCCCAGCCCACCAGGTCGTTGTTGCTGACCGCGAACATCTTGCCGGTGTCCGGGTGCAGGCCGACCATCATGAACCCGGGCACGTCGCCGCCGGAGGACGCGGGCAGCCGGTCCGGCATGCCCTGCGCCAGCGCCTTGAGGATCAGCTCCACCGCGACGATGCCGGTCCAGAGCGTGAACGTGGGCTGCGGGTAGACGGCATGGAACAGGCTGCCCGGCTCGGCCCGCACCTCCAGCGGCGCCACGGTGCCGGCGTTCGACGGCTCGTCCCGCGACGTCAGCGACTTCAGCACGACCTTGCAGATCGCCTCGGTCGCCCCGAACGGCATGTTGATCGGGCCACGGGTGGCCGGGGCCGAGCCGGCGAAGTCGACGATGAAGCGCCCGTCGTCGATCGTCACCGTGACGCGCATCTTCACCGGGTCGTCGGTGATGCCGTCGTCGTCCACCCAGTCCTCGGCGGTCCAGGTGCCCTGCGGCAGCGTGGCCAGCGCCGCCCGGGCGCGGGCCTCACCGTCGGCGATGATCCGGTCGATCGCCTGGTCGACGGTGGCCCGGCCGAACTTCTCGATGATCTCCAGCATCCGGCGCTCGCCGGTACGCAGCGCGGCGATCTGCGCGTGCAGGTCACCGAGCACCGCGTCGGGCATCCGCGAGTTGAAGCGGATCAGCTCGTGGATCTCGCGCACCGGCACGCCCCGGGACACGACCTTGGTGCCCGGGAAGATGAGCCCCTCCTGGTGCATGTCGGTCGAGTCGAGCACGTAGCCCGGGTCCTTGGCGCCCAGGTCCATCCAGTGCGCGCGGACGCAGAGGAAGCCGACCAGCTCGCCGTCCGCGTCCGGGTCCGCCTCGTCCGGCCGGAACACCGGCGCGAACAGCGTCGCGTCGTACGCGTGCGCCGCGTTCCAGTACGGGTAGTTGAGCAGCACCACGTCGCCGCGGTGCAGGTTCTCCCGGCCCACGTACTCCACGCCCTTGCGCAGCGAGAAGTCGTTCGCGCCGAGGAAGAACGTCAGCCCGGTGGCCTCGGCGACCAGCCGCAGGTCGGCGTCGTACATCGACAGGCCGAAGTCGTGCACCTCGTAGATGACCGGGTTGAACGAGGTACGGATGAGGGTGGCCCGCATCTCCTCCGCGGCGGACAGCAGATAGCTGCGGACGACCTCGACCTGGGCTCCGTCCAGCGTGCTCATGCGGCTTCCTCCAGGGTGACGAGCAGGTATCCGTGGTCGTCGACGGTGACCCGCTGACCGCTGGGCACCACTGTGGTCGAGGTGCCCTCGTCGACCAGCGCCGGTCCGTCGAAGGTGTCGCCCGGCTCCAGGCGGGCCCGGTCGTAGACCGCGAACGGCACCACCGCGTGCTGCCCGAAGTCGTACGCGTCGCGGTGCGCCAGCAGCGCCTGCGACGGGTCGCCGTCGCCGCGCGGCAGGGTCTCCAGCGCCGGCCGGTCGGTGCGCCCGATGCCGCGCACCCGCAGGTTGAGGATCTGGAGCGGGTTGCCCATGGTGTGGCCGTACCGGGTGCGGTGCGTCTCGTCGAACGCGGCGCGGACGGCGTCGCGGTCCAGCTCACGCCCGACGGTGACCATCAGGCTGTGCTCCTGGCCCAGGTAGCGCAGCTCGAACTGCCGCTCCAGCACCGCCTCACCGGCCGGCACGCCCTGCGCCACCAGCGACGCGACCGCTTCGGCCTCGACGGCCTTGAACAGCTGCTCCAGCTCCGACAGGTCGGCGTCGTCGAGCGTGGCCATCACGGTACGGCTGAAGTCGTTGACGATGTCGGCCGAGAGCATGCCCCAGGCGGAGAAGCCGGACGGCGCGAACGGCACGACCACCTCGCCGATGCCCATCTCCCGGGCCAGCAGCGGCGCCAGCAGCGGGCCGGCCCCGCCGAACGCGAGCAGCGCGAACTGCCGGGGGTCGTGCCCCCGCTCGACGGTGATCTGCCGGACCGCGCCGACGGTGCGGGCCAGCAGCACGTCGAACACGCCCGCCGCCGCGTTCTCCACGCTCAGGCCGAGCGGATCGGCCAGCTGCTCCTGGATCGCGGCGCGCGCCTCGGCGTCGCGCAGGCCCATGGTGCCGGCGAGGAACCGGTCCGGGTCCATGTAGCCGAGCACCACCGCCGCGTCGGTCACAGTCGGCCTGGCGCCGCCCCGGCCGTAGCAGACCGGGCCGGGGTCGGCGCCGGCGCTCTGCGGACCGACCTTGAGCAGGCCGTGGTCCAGCCAGGCGATCGAGCCGCCGCCGGCGCCGATGGTACGGATGTCGTACGTCGGGATGAGCAGCGGGAAGTGCTCCAGCTGGGCCTCGTACGCGGCGACCGGGTTGCCGCGCTCGATCACGCAGGCGTCCAGCGAGGTGCCGCCGATGTCGAACGTGAGCACGTTGTCCCGGCCCAGCTCGGAGGCGACGTAGGCGGCGCCGACGATGCCGCCGGCCGGGCCGGACAGCACGGTGTGCGTGGGGGCGGTCTTGGCGACCGCGCTGGTCATCGAGCCGCCACCGGAGCGCATGATCAGGAAGCGCCCGGCGAAGCCGCGCTCGGCCAGGCCGGACTCCAGCTCGTCCACGTACCGCTCGAAGATCGGCCGGATGTACGCCTCCAGCACCGTGGTGCTGGTGCGCTCGTACTCCCGGTACTCGCGCACGATGTCTGTCGACAGCGACAGGCTGACCTCGGGGAACTCCTCGTGGATGAGGCGCGCGGCCTCCCGCTCGTGGCTCGGGTCGAGGAACGAGTGCAGGAAGCAGATGGCGATCGAGGTGACCTGCTGGTCCACCACGAGCGTGCGGGCGGCCTCCCGGACGCTGTCCGGGTCCAGCGGCTCCACCACGCGTCCCCGGTAGTCGAGGCGGCCCCGCACACCGGCGGTGAAGCGGCGCTGCACCAGGCTCTCCGGCCGCTGGTACTGGAAGTCGTACATGTGGTCGGACGGCACGTTGCCGCGGCCGATCAGGAAGATGTCCCGGAAGCCCTCGTTGGTGATGATGCCGGTACGGCCACCACGACGCTCCAGCACCGCGTTGAGGCCGAGGGTGGTGCCGTGGATGAACAGCTCCACCTCGGACAGGTCGGTGCCGAGCGCGGTGATCGCGTTGAGGACACCGTCCGCGGGCCGGGCCGGGGTCGTCGCCGCCTTGCGGAAGCGGACCCGGTTGGTGCGCGTGTCCAGTTCCATGGCGTCCACGAAGGTCCCGCCGATGTCGACGGCGAGCCGGATGGGGCGACGGGTCATGGCGTGACAGCCTGCCTTCCGATGAGGGCGGGAAGCTCGGGAACGCGCCAGCAGGCGGCCCGGCTCTCGCCGTACGACTGAAGCTCCTGCTGCTCCGATCGGCACCGGTCGGTGACGAACGGGCACCGGGCGGCCAGCGGGCACCCGGTCGCGGCGTCGGCTTCCTCCAGGTCCTTGACCAGCTCGACGGCCTCGCCGTCGGACCCGGTCGTCCCGCCGAGGCGGGGGGCGCTGCCCAGCAGCGCGCGGGTGTAGGGATGCCGGGGCGTGTCGAAGACGACGTCCACCGGTCCTTCCTCGACGACCCGGCCGAGGTAGAGCACCACGACGCGGTCGGCGAACCCGCGCACCGTGGCCAGGTCGTGGGAGATGAACACCGAGGCGCGGTCCGCGTCGGCGGCCACGTCGGCGATCACGTCGAGGATCTGCGCCTGGACGGTGACGTCCAGCGCCGACGTCGGCTCGTCGAAGACGATCAGGTCCGGCTCGCCGACCAGCGCGCGGGCGATGCCGATGCGTTGCGCCTGGCCGCCGGACAGCTCGTGCGGGTAGCGCTGGAGGATCGACCGGTCCAGCTCCATCCGGTCCAGCACGGCGGTGACGCGCGCCTCCCGCTGCGCCGGGGACAGGCCCGCGGCGCGCAGCGGCTCGGCGATGGAGTCGCCGACGGGACGGCGTGGGCTGAGCGAGCCGATCGGGTCCTGGAACACGAGCTGCGCCCGGGTCCGGGCCCGGCGCAGCGCCCGGCCGCGCGGGCGGGGGCGGCCCGGCTGCTTGACCAGCGTCTGCCCGGCGACCGTGACGGTGCCGGACGTGGGCGCGACCAGGCCCATCACGAGCTTCGCGAGGGTGCTCTTGCCGCAGCCGCTCTCGCCCACCACGCCGAGCGTCTCGCCCGGCCCGAGCCGGAGCGTGACGCCGCGCAGCGCGTGGTGCCCGCCGGATCCGAACCGGCTGCGATAGACGACGTGCGCATCCTCGATCTCCAGCACCGCCGGCTTCGGGTCGGTGCCGGCCGCGACCACGCCGGACGCGGCCGGCGTGTGCGCCGCCCGCGGCACGTCGGCGTCCAGCGGCCGGGTCTGCGGGTGGAAGCAGGCGAGTGACCACTCGCCGCCGCCGGGCACCGGCACGGTGGCCGGGCGCCGGGACGAGCAGGTGCCGTCGGCGTGCGCGCACCGGGCGACGAACGGGCAGTTGTGCGGCGCCTGCGTCAGCAGCGGCATGGCGCCGGGGGTGGCGACGACCGGCCGGCCGCCGACGTCCGGCACCGAACGCAGCAGCGCCCGGGTGTACGGGTGGGCGGGCTCCCGCAGCACCTGCGCGGCCGGTCCGCTCTCCACCACGGTGCCGGCGTAGAGCACCACCACCCGGTCGCAGACCTCCGCGATGGACGCCAGGTCGTGCGAGATCAGCAGGACGCCCCGGCCGTCGGTGTCGGCGGCGTGCCGGAACTGGCGCAGGATCTCCCGGGTCAGCGTCACGTCGAGGCCGGTGGTCGGCTCGTCGGCGATCAGCAGCTCCGGCGCGCAGCCGGTGGCCAGCGAGATCATCACGCGCTGGGCCATGCCGCCGGACAGCTCGTGGGCGTACGCGTCGAGCCGCCGCTGCGGGCTGCGGATGCCGACCGCCTCGAACAGCTCGCGCGCCGCCTCGCGGGCCCGCTCGCCGGACATCTCCTGGTGGGTGGCGAGCCGGTCGACGAGCTGCTTGCCGATGGTGCGGGTGGGACTGAGCGCGCCGCGCGGGTTCTGGAAGCAGATCGCCACCCCCCGGCCGCGGTGGGCGGCGAGCGCGGTGTCGTCCATGCGCAGCACGTCCGAGTCGCCGAAGCGCACCCGCCCGGTGGCGTGCGAGCCGCCGGGCAGCAGCCCGACGATGGCGCGGGCCACCATGCTCTTGCCGCCGCCGCTCTCGCCGACCAGGCCGACGACCTCGCCGGGCCGGACGGCGAAGCTGACGCCGCTGAGCGCTGCGACCTGCCGGCCGGGCCGGCGGATCGTCACGGAGAGGTTCTCGATCGACAGCATGGTCACCGCCGCTTCGCGTTGGCGCGGTCCTGCAGGCCTTCGCCGAGCAGGCTGAACCCCAGGACGCAGACGAACAGGGCCAGGCCGGGCGGGACCGAGGTCCACCACCGGCCGCCGACCACGTCCGCGGCACCCAGGCTGATCATGGCGCCCCACTCCGCCTCGGGGATGCTCACGCCCAGGCCGAGGAAGGAGAGCCCGGCCAGGGTGAGCATGGCCCAGCCGCAGTTCAGCGGCGCGATCACCCGGACCGGCGTGAGGCTGTTGGGCAGCAGGTGCCGCCAGAGCACGCCGACCGGCGACGCCCCGGAGGTGATCGCGGCGTCCACGAACGGCAGTTCCCGCAGCGACCGCACCTCGGCGCGGACCAGCCGGGCGTACGCCGGCGCGTTCACCGCCGCGATCGTGATGATCAGGTTGATGGTGCCGTTGCCGAGCAGCGCGGCCACCGCGAGCGCCAGGATGAACGTGGGGAACGACTGGAAGATGTCGACCACCCGCATCAGCACGTCGTCGAGCCAGCCGCCGAAGTAGCCGGCGACCAGGCCCAGCAGCGTGCCGACGACCACCGCGAGCGCCACGGCGGCCAGCGCGATGCCCAGGTCGAGCCGGGCGGCGTGGAGCACCCGGCTCCAGATGTCCATGCCGTTGCCGTCGGTGCCGAGCAGGTGGCTGCCGCCCGGCGCGACGAGCGTGTTCGCCGCGTCGATCTCGGTCTCGCCCCACTGGCTCAGCAGCGGCGCGAACACCGCCAGCAGCGCGACCACCGACAGGATGCTCGCCCCGGCGATGATCATGCGGCGGGCGAAACGGCTGTCCCGGTCGCCGCCGGGCACGACCACCGGCGCGGCGGCGGGACCGTCGGGGACGGTTCGCAGCTCGGCCATCAGAGCCTCACTCTCGGGTCGAGGATCGCGTGGACCACGTCGGCGATGAGGAAGACCAGCACGTAGCACAGCGCGATGACCAGCACCGACGCCTGCACGACCGGGTAGTCCCGGTAGAGCAGGCCGCGCAGGGCCCACTGGCCGAAGCCCTGCCACGAGTACACGTACTCAACGAGCACGGTGGAGCCGATCGCCGTGCCGAAGACCAGCGCGGCCAGCGACGGCAGCCGGACCAGCGTCGCCCGCAGCAGGTAGCCGTAGTGCAGCGTGCGGTCGCGCAGCCCGTGCGCCTTCGCCGCGGCGTACGACTCCGAGTGCAGCACCTCGAGCGCGGAGGCCCGGACGCTGCGCAGCAGCGGGGCGACCACGCCGACCACGAGGGTCAGCACCGGCAGCACCAGGTACGCCGCGGCCGAGGCGATCGCCGGCCCGTTGGCGGTGAGGACGGCGTCGACGAGGTCGGCGCCGGTGAGCGGGGTCAGGCCGGTGTCCGGGTCGACGCGGCCGTTCGGCGCCGGGAACCAACCGAGGATGCTGTAGCCGACGAGCACCAGCACCAGGCCGAGCCAGAACTCCGGTACGGAGTTGCCGACCAGCGCGAAGATCCGGACGCTGTGGTCGCCGGCCCGGTTGGCCCGCTTGGCCGACCAGATGCCCAGCACGGTCGCCACCACGAGCGCGATGCTCACCGAGATGACGACGAGTTCCAGGGTCGGACCCACCCGCAGCGCCATCTCCGAGCCCACGGAGCTGCCGCTCTGGATCGACGTCCCGAAGTCACCGGTGAGCAGCCCGCCGAGGTAGTCGAGGAACTGCTGCCACAGGGACTGGTCCAGCCCGAAGCGGGCCCGTGCGGCGGCGGCGTCCTCCTCGGTGGCGTTCTGCCCGAGGATGCTGCGGACCGGATCGCCCGGCAGTACCCGGACCAGGAGGAAGGCCAGGACGACCACTCCGAGCAGAACGGGGATCAGCTGGAGCAGTCGCCTGACGACGAAGCGGAAGATACGCATGGGTGGGTGGTGTCCCTAGGCCGATGCGCTCAGGTAGCGCAGGCGGGCGAGGCCGTCCATCGGCTGCACCCAGCCGGCGACGGACTCCCGGACGGGCAGATTGAAGTTGGGCTGGCAGATGACCACCCACGGCACGTCGGCGGCGAGGATCTCCTGGACCCGCTTCCACAGCGCGTTGCGGGCGGCCGTGTCGACAGTGGTGTGCGACTTCTCGTAGATCTGCTCGATCTCCGGGTTGCTGTAGTTCGAGTAGTTGAGGTTGGCGCCCTTGACGAAGCTGGTCGCCAGCATGTACTCGACGTCGTCCACCCAGAGCTGCCCGGAGGTGATCTGGAGCGGGATGTTCTTCTTGGTCCGCCGCTCGCCGAGCGTGGCCGGGTCCAGCGGGGTCAGCTTGAGCCGGATGCCGGCCTTGGCCGCCTCGCTCTGCACCTGGACGGCGATCTTCTGCTGCTCCTCGTTGTCGGCCTCGAAGACCAGCTCGGAGTCGAGCGATGCCCGGCCGGCGGCGGCCATGGCGGCCTTGGCCTTGTCCAGGTCGTAGGTGAACGGGTAGCCGCTCTCGTCGTAGCCGGGCATGTCCAGCGGGACCGGGCTCTTGGCCGCGCGGGCGTCGCCGCCGTACACGTTGTTGATGATCTGCTCGTAGGGCACCGCGTACGCGAGCGCCTTCCGGACGTTCACGTCGTTGAACGGCGCCGCGGTGACCGACATCTGGATGGCGACCTGGCGGTTGCTGGCCGCCGAGATGACCTTGATGCCCGGGGCCTTCTTCAGGTCCTGGATGTCGCGCTGGCTGATGCCCAGGGCGATGTCGATGTCACCGGCCTGGAGCTGGAGGCGCTGGTTGGACGCGGCCGGCACCACGGAGATCCGGATGGTCGGCGTCCTGGCCGGGTCCGGGCCCGGGTAGCCGGTGTTCGCGCTGAGTTCGATCTCCTGGCCCTGGGTGGCCTTGGCGACGTTGAAGTAGCCGCCGGTCGGCGGGTTCTTCGCGAACCACTCCTTGGCCCAGGGGTCGCTGGCGCTGGCGCGCTTCTTGGCCTCGACGGAGTCGAAGACGTACAGCGAGATCGCCTGGATCTGCCGGGTCAGAGCGCTCGGGAACGCCTGGTGGAACTCGACCGTGTAGTCGTCGACGACCTTGACCTGGTCGGCGCTGGTGAGGCCGATGGTGCGGTAGACGCCGGCGACGTTGGCCTGGGCGGCGAACGCGCGGTCCTTCGACCACTTCACGTCGGCGGCCTTCATCTCGTTGCCGCTGGCGAACTTCACGCCGCGGCGCAGCTTGAGCGTCCACACCTTCTGCTCGGAGTCCGGCTCGAACGACTCGGCGAACGTCGGGGTGATGTTCTGGGTGTCGAGGATCTGGCTGCCACCGGCGTTTGTGACCCCGTAGTCGATCAGGTACGGGAAGACGTTCTTGTAGAGCATCAACGCGGTCAGGTCGAAGCCGACGAAGTCCTGGTCCCAGCTCGACAGGTAGCTGGAGACGGCGATGCGCAGCGTCTTGGCGGAGGCGCCGCCGGACTTGCCGTCGGTCGACTTGTTGCCGCTGTCCGCGGCGCAGGCACCGGTGGCGAACAGGAGCGCGACGCTGCCACCCAACTGCAGGACGCCGCGGCGGGAGAGCGCGGGCGAGGAGGCGCCCGGACGGGGTGAACGAGCCATGAGAAGCCCTCCTAGAAGCACGAGGCGAATGGCCCGAGCTGCGGACCTACCTGGTGTTCTACCGGATTAGGCACGAGTGAACAATAGGGTGAACGGTGTTCACCGAACACGGCCGCGCCGTGACATCAGAGTGCTCCCGAAGTGCGGGACGACCCCGCTGAAAGCGTTCACGCAAGTTCACCGAACCGTTACGCACGGGAGATCGAACCGGGCTGGAAGAAGCCCGATGACCCGGGAGGGACACCCGGGTCGCTCCACCGCGTACCGGCGGCTCGGGCTCGCCGAGGCCGACCTCGCCCGCGAGCTCCTGTGAGCGCTCACCCGGCGGTCCGCCCGACATTCCCCCGGACCCGGCCGGTTGAACATGTTATCGATAACCTGCTATGTTCCGGCACGGGAGCGAAGGGCACGCTCCCCGTCACCCCCGCAACCGGCAAAGCGACCCGAGGCACCGTCCTCGCCGCCGCGCCGGTCGGTGACCAGTCCGGGCCGCTCCGCCGATGCACGCCGACGCAGGCGGCCAACGGACGACTTCGGCCCCGGCCGCACGCGCGGCTCCGCGCCCTCTTCGCAGGCGACGTCGGCATCGACGGACGGTTCGGCCTGCACCACCACCCAGGGCAAGGAGTCCAGCAATGGCGAAACGAACATCCCTCCTCTCCTCCATCGCCGCCGCGGCAGTGCTCCTCGCGGCGGCGGCCGGCGGCGCGCTCAGCGCCGGCTTCGGCGAGACGGCGCAGGCGTCGACAAACGGCACGCTCGCCGCGACCGCCGGCTGCGGCAAGGCCCCGACGCTGTCCAGCGGTACGCGCACCATCTCCAGCGGCGGCCAGAACCGCAGCTACATCCTGCGCATCCCGGACGGGTACGACCGCAACCGCCCGTACCGGCTGATCTTCGGGTTCCACTGGCTGAACGGCTCGGCGAACAACGTCGCCTCGGCCGGCTACTACGGCCTGCTGCCGCTGTCGAACAACAGCACGATCTTCGTCGCGCCGCAGGGCATCGACAACGGCTGGGCCAACACCAACGGCCGGGACCTGACGCTGTTCGACGACATCTCCCGGCAGATCGAGAACGACCTCTGCGTCGACACCAGCCAGCGGTTCGCGCTCGGCTGGAGCTACGGCGGCGCGATGAGCTACGCGGTGGCCTGCGCCCGGCCCAACGTCGTCCGCGCGGTCACCGTGATCTCCGGCGCCAACCTCAGCGGCTGCAACGGCGGCACCCAGCCGGTCGCCTACTTCGGCATCCACGGCATCTACGACAGCGTCCTGAACATCTCCATGGGCCGGTCGCTGCGCGACACGTTCGTCCGCAACAACGGCTGCACCGCGCAGAGCCCGCGCGAGCCGAGCCGGGGCAGCCTCACCCACATCACCACCACGTACTCCGGCTGCCGCGAGGGCTACCCGGTGCAGTGGGCCGCGTTCGACGGCGACCACACCCCCAGCCCGGTCGACGGGTCGTCCAGCCCGAACGACTCCCGGACCTGGACGTCGGGGGAGATCTGGCGGTTCTTCAGCCAGTTCGCGTCCACCACGCCGCCGACCACGGCGCCGCCGACCACCGTGCCGCCGACCACGCCGCCGGTCACCACCGCACCGCCCACGACCCCGCCGGTCACGACGCCGCCGCCGGGTGAGCCGGGCGCGTGCACCGCGACCTACCGGACCGTGAACACCTGGCCGGGCGGCTACCAGGCCGAGGTCACGGTGGCGAACAACGGCGCCACCACGCTCAACGGCTGGACCGTACGCCTGACCCTGGCCTCCGGCCAGGCGATCAGCAGCCTCTGGAACGGCGTCAACACCGGCACCACCGGCTCGGTGTCGGTCCGCAACGCCGACTACAACGGCACTGTCGGCGCGAACGGCTCGACGACGTTCGGGTTCACCGCCACCGGAAACGGCGCCACCGCACCCAGCGGCGTCAGCTGCACCAGCCCCTGACCGGGCCGGGCGCCGATCCCCGCACGGGGAGCCGGGCCGTGGGGTGGCACCGCGCCGCCCCCGGCCCGGCACCAGTCGGGACAACGTGAGGTCCCGTCGGACGCCGGGATGTGCTCTAATTAACCCTGGTCGATGTTTGCGCTAACATTTGCAATCCCGCAGGCCATCGCCACCACCACCTCGGGACCGCAGCGCGACTCTTGTTAGCGTTTACACCGACGGCCATCCACAACTCGCGACACCCGGCCCCGCCGGCCGGACGGTCGCGCGTACCCGAGGAGCCGTCATGGTGATCCCCCGTCCCCGGCCCGCCCGATCCGGGCCACCACGTCTCGTCATACCCGCCCTGGTTCTCGCCCTGGCCGCCACCGGCGGCGGCCTGACCCTCGCCGCGACCCCCGCGCAGGCGGCCACCACGATCACCGTCAACGGCGCCTCCGGCGGCCAGACGTTCGACGGGGTCGGCGTGGTCAGCGGCGGCGGCGGCAACAGCCGGCTGCTGATCGACTATCCGGAGCCGCAACGCGGGCAGATCCTGGACTACCTGTTCAAGCCCGGCTACGGCGCCGCGCTGCAGATCCTCAAGGTGGAGATGGGCGGCGACACCAACTCCACCAGCGGCTCGGAGCCGAGCCACGAGCACGTCCGGGGCGACCTGAACTGCAACCGTGGCTACCAGTGGTGGATCATGGAGCAGGCCAAGGCACGCAACCCCGCCATCAAGCTGGCGGCGCTGCCCTGGGGTGCTCCCGGGTGGATCGGCAACGGAAACTTCATGTCCCAGGACATGATCAACTACTTCGTGGACTGGCTGGGCTGCGCGCGGCAGCACAACCTCACCATGGACTACATCACCGCCGCCCAGAACGAGAAGCGGACCGACGCGAACTGGACCATCAGCCTGCGTCAGGCGCTGAACGCCAACGGTTACAGCGGTGTGAAGATCATCTACGGGGACGACTACCCGGGCAGCTGGGGCCCGGCGAACGCCGTCGCCAGCAACACCACGCTGCGCAACAGCATCGACGTGCTCAGCGGCCACTACCCGTGCGGCTACCTGAGCGCGCAGACCACGTGCACCGTCTCGTCCACCGCCACCAGCACCGGCAAGACGCTGTGGAACAGCGAGGGCGGCTCGCAGGACTACAACGACGGCGCCAAGCCGCTCGCACGCGGCATCAACCGCGGCTACATCGACGGCCGGATGGTCGCCTACCTCAACTGGGACCTGATCGCCGCGATCACACCGAACCTGCCCTGGTCCACGGTCGGGCTGATCCTGGCCAACCAGCCCTGGTCCGGCTGGTACTCGGTCGGCAAGAACACCTGGGCGCTCGCGCACACCACCCAGTTCACCGCGCCCGGCTGGCGCTACCTCGACTCGTCCTCGGGCTACCTGGGCGGCAACCGCAACAACGGCAGCTACGTGTCGCTGCGCTCCCCCACCGGCGGCGACTACAGCACCGTCATCGAGACCGTGGACGCCACATCGGCGCAGCAGCTCACAATGAACGTCACCGACGGGCTCTCCACCGGCCAGGTGCACGTCTGGTCCACGAACCTGAACTCGACGAACCCGAACGACTTCTTCGTCCGCGGCGCGGACATCACCCCGTCGGGCGGTTCGTTCTCGCTCACCGTCCAGCCCGGACACCTCTACACCGTCACCACGACCACCGGGCAGGGCAAGGGCACCGCCACCAGCCCGGCCCAGGGCTCGCTCGGCCTGCCGTACCGCGACGACTTCGACGGGTACGCCGCCGGTCGGATACCGAAGTACCTCCAGGACATGCAGGGCGCGTTCGAGACCGTCGGCTGCGGTGGCGGCCGGGCCGGCATGTGCCTGCGGCAGATGTCCGCGCAGGCGCCGATCACCTGGAAGACCCTCGCCGACCCGGCCACCTACGGCGGCAACCTGAGCTGGGGCAACTACACCGTCTCCGCCGACGTCCTGCTCGAACAGTCCGGCTACGCCCAGATCCAGGGCCGCGTCGGCACCACGAACCTCGACCCGATCGGCCGGTACAACGGCTACTTCCTGCGGGTCACCGACTCCGGCTCGTGGTCGATCCTGCGCAACAACACCGCCGGGCAGCTCGCCACGCTGCGCAGCGGAAACGTCGCGGCGCTGGGCACCGGCCGCTGGCACAGCCTCGCGCTGGGCTTCTCCGGCACCACCATCACCGCCACCATCGACGGCACGACCGTCGGCACGGTCACCGACTCCACGTTCGGCACCGGCCAGGTCGGCTTCGGCACCAGCCAGGGCGAGACCGCCCAGTTCGACAACCTGTCGGTCGTCGCCGGCCCGGGCGGCAACCCCGGGGGTACGAGCGGCGCGTGGCTCAACCCCAACTCGAGCCGCTGCCTGGACGTGCCGAACCAGTCCCAGACAAACGGCACCCAGACGACGTTGTGGGAGTGCAACGGCGGCACCAACCAGCAGTGGACGACGACCTCCGGCCGACAGCTCCAGGTGTACGGCACCAAGTGCCTCGACGCCGAGGGACAAAGCACCTCGTCCGGCACCCGGGTCATCATCTGGGACTGCAACGGCGGTGCCAACCAGCAGTGGAACGTCAACACCGACGGCACGATCACCGGCGTCCAGTCCGGACTGTGCCTGAGCCCGAACGGCGGCGGGACCGGCAACGCCACCCCGATCGTCCTGTCCGCCTGCACCGGCGGCAGCAGCCAGAAGTGGAGCCGGGCGTGACGGCCCGACCTTCGCCGACCGTACCCATCCGCCGCGGCGCGGCCTACCGGGGAGATGACCTGTGAACTCAACGCTATGGAGACCCGACCGCCGGACCAGACGATGGCTCGCGCTGGCCGTGACCATGCTCGCCCTGCTCGGGCTGGCCCCGGTCGTCGCCGGCGGGCTGAGCCCGACCGTCGCCCGGGCGGACAACCCGATCGTGCAGACCATCTACACGGCCGACCCGGCCCCGCTCGTGTACAACAATCGGGTCTACCTGTACACCGGCCACGACGAGGACAACTCGACCTGGTTCACCATGAAGGAGTGGCGGGTCTTCTCGTCCGACGACATGGTCAACTGGACCGACCACGGATCGCCGCTCAGCCTCGCCACGTTCAGCTGGGCCAAGCAGGACGCGTGGGCCGGCCAGGCGGTCCACCGCAACGGCAAGTTCTACTGGTACGTGCCGATGGTCGTGCGGGCCACCGGCCAGATGGGCATCGGGGTGGCGGTGGCGGACAGCCCCACCGGCCCGTTCCGCGACGCCATCGGGCGTCCGCTGGTGAGCAACGGCGAGATCGACCCGACCGTGTTCATCGACGACGACGGTCAGGCGTACCTGTACTGGGGCAACCCGCGCCTGTGGTACGTGAAGCTGAACGCGGACATGATCTCGTACTCGGGCAGCCCGACGCAGATCCCGCTGACCACAGCGGGCTTCGGGGCACGGACCGGTGACGCGAACCGGCCCACCCTCTACGAGGAGGGGCCGTGGGTGTACAAGCGCAACGGCCTCTACTACATGGCGTTCGCGGCCAAGTGCTGCTCCGAGTTCGTCGCCTACTCGACCGCGCCCGGGCCGCTGGGCCCGTGGACGTACCGCGGGACGATCATGCCGACCCAGGGCAGCAGCTTCACCAATCACCCCGGGATCATCGACTTCAAGGGCAACTCGTACTTCTTCTACCACAACGGCGCGTTGCCCGGCGGCGGCGGTTTCACCAGGTCGGTGGCGGTGGAGAAGTTCTCCTACGGCGCGGACGGCTCGATCCCCACGATCAACATGACCACCACCGGCGCCCCGCAGGTCGGCACCCTGGACCCGTACGCCCGGCAGGAGGCCGAGACGATGGCCTGGGGGCAGGGAGTGGAGACCGAGGCGTCCTCCCTGGGCGGGCGGAACGTCGGCTACATCGACAACGGGGACTACATCAAGGTCAAGGGCGTGGCCTTCGGCGCCGGCGCGACCAAGTTCACCGCGATGGTGGCCTCGGCCGGTAGCGGGGGGTCAATCGAGCTGCGCCTGGACAGCGTGACCGGCCCGCTGGTGGGCACCTGTCAGGTGACCCCCACCGGCGACTGGCAGACGTGGACCAACCCGAGCTGCCCGGTCAGCGGTGCCACCGGCACCCACGACCTCTACCTGCGGTTCACCGGCGGCAGCGGCTCGCTGTTCAACATCGACCACTGGTGGTTCACCTCCAGCCTCAGCGGCACCCCGCCGCCGGTCCCGCCGTCGACCCCGCCGCCCTCCTCTCCCCCGCCGCCCAGCACGCCGCCGCCGACCGGCGGCGCCTGCACCGCCACCTACCGCACCACCAACTCCTGGTCCGGCGGTTTCCAGGCCGAGGTGACGGTCACCGCCGGCGCCGCGGCACTCAACGGCTGGTCGGTGCGGTGGAACCTCGCCGGTGGCCAGAGCATCAGCCAGGTCTGGAGCGGCACGCTGAGCACCAGCGGATCCACGGCGACCGTCCGTAACGCGGCGTACAACGGCTCGGTGCCCGCGTCCGGCTCGACCACGTTCGGTTTCATCGCCGACGGCTCCCCGTCCACCCCGTCCCTGACCTGCACCAGCCCGTGAGAGGAGCGTTCATGCGTACGACAGTGAGGAGATGGCTCACCGCGGGCGCCGCGCTGGCCCTGCTGGCCGCCGGTGTGCTCACGCCCGCCGGCCCGGCGGTCGCCGAGTCCAACGGCGGCACCCGGGTGATGCCGCTCGGTGACTCCATCACCGAGGGCACCCAGGTGCCGGGCGGCTACCGGATCGGCCTGTGGCAGCGGCTGGCCGGCGGCGGCTACCGGGTCGACCTGGTCGGCTCCCAGTTCAACGGGCCGGGCAACCTCGGCGACCACGACCACGAGGGCCACCCCGGCTGGCGCATCGACCAGATCGACGCCAACATCACCGGCTGGCTGAACGCCTACCAGCCGCGCACCGTGCTGCTGCACATCGGCACCAACGACATCCTGCAGAACTACAACGTCTCGACGGCGCCCAACCGGCTCTCCTCGCTCATCGACCGCATCACCACCACGGCGCCGAACGCGGACGTGTTCGTCGCGCAGATCATCCCGCTCGCCAACTCCGGCCAGGCGGCGGCGGTGCGCACGTTCAACGCCGCGCTGCCCGGCATCGTGCAGTCGAAGGTGAACGCCGGCAAGCGGGTCCACCTGGTCGACCAGTACTCGGCGCTGACCACCGCCGACCTGATCGACGGCATCCACCCGACCGCCACCGGCTACGACAAGATGGCCGCGGTCTGGTACCGCGCGTTGCAGTCGGTGTCCGGCAGCATCGGCACCCCAGGCAGCAGCGGCGGCACGTACCAGAACGTGCAGCTCGTCGGCGCCGGCTCGGGCCGGTGCCTGGACGTGCCGAACGGCAGCACCACGAACGGCACCGCCGTGCAGCTGTACGACTGCTGGGGCGGCACCATGCAGCGCTGGACCTACACCTCGGCCAAGCAGTTGCAGGTGCTCGGCAACAAGTGCCTCGACGCGAGCGGGCGGGGCACCGCGAACGGCACCAGCGTGATCATCTGGGACTGCAACGGCCAGCCCAACCAGCAGTGGAACCTCAACGCCAACGGCACGATCAGCGGCGTCCAGTCCGGGCGCTGCCTGGACGCGGCCGGCTACGGCACCGCCAACGGGACCAGGATCAACCTCTGGGACTGCCACGGCGGCACCAACCAGCAGTGGAGCGCACGCGCCTGACCGGCGTGCGACGGGCTCCCCGGCGGGCGACACCGCCGGGGAGCCCGTCCGGGCGGCGCCCGCCGCATGACCAGCGGCGGGCCCGGCGGGTACGTAGAGTGAGAGCCATGTCGAAGCCGCCGCTGCCCGAGCCCGCCGTCGCCATGCTGGGCAAGCCGAATCCCGCCGTCATCGCCACGCTGCGCGACGGCCAGCCGGTGTCCGCGGCCACCTGGTACCTGTGGGAGGACGGCCGCGTCCTGGTGAACATGGACGAGGGCCGCCGCCGGCTGGCACACCTGCGCAGCGATCCCCGGGTCTCCCTGACCGTGCTGGACGAGGGGAACTGGTACACCCACGTCAGCCTGATCGGGCGGGTGGTCGAGCTGCGCGACGACGAGGGCCTGGCGGACATCGACCGGATCTCGCAGCACTACACCGGGAAGCCGTACCCCCGGCGGGACCGCGCCCGGGTCAGCGCCTGGATCGAGATCGAGCGCTGGCACGGGTGGGGCGCGCACAAGGACAACAGCCAGACCGGCTGACGGCGCCCCCACGATGTCCGACCCATGCGGAAGAGTGTCGGGCATGAGTGAGCCGTACGACCCGAAGGCAGCGCTGCACCACTACCTGCGCGCGATCCGGGAGAACCTGATCTGGAAGCTCGACGGGCTGAGCGAACGTGAGGCCCGGCTCCCCCGCACCGCGACCGGGAACAACCTGCTGGGGGTGCTCAAGCACTGCCTGAACGTCGAGGCCGGCTACTTCGGGCCCACGTTCGGCCGCGAGTTCCCCACACCGGCGGAGCTGGTCGCCGCCGAGACGTTCGACGCGGACCCGCAGGCCGACTGGTACGCCCGCGAGGACGAGACCAAGGACGGGCTGATCGACCTGTACCGCCGGGTCGGCGCGTTCGCGGACGAGACGATCGAGACGCTGCCGCTGGACGCGCCGGGGCGGGTGCCGTGGTGGCAGCCGGGCCGGCAGGACGTGACGCTGCACCAGGTCATCGTGCACGTCTGCGTCGACCTGGCCCGGCATGCCGGGCACGCCGATGTCATGCGTGAGCAGCACGACGCGGCGATCGGGCTGGGGCGGGACAACCGGAACGTTCCCGAGGGCTACGACTGGCCGGCGTACGTCAGTAAGCTGTCGGCGCTCGCCGACCGGTTCGCGTAGGCGGCCTTCCGGTATGGCGGGCCGGAAGTTTCAACCATATTTCGGACAGCGGATCGACAGGACCAGCAGCATCGTGAAGCATCTATCCCATGAAGATCCGGCCCGCCGTCGCCCCGCCGACCGCTGAGGACACCGGTCCCGCGCAGCCCCCCGCCGACCGGCCCTCGGACGACCGCCCCACGGACGAGCGCCCGTCGGACGGCAGGCGCCGGTGGCGGCCGAACCCGGAGTGGACGCTGGCGATCCTGGGTAGCCTGCTGCTGGCGGTGGTGCTGACCTGGCCGACGATGCGGCACCCGGCGACCACGATCCCGGGCGACCTCGGCGACCCGACGTTGCAGGCGTGGCAGGTCGCCTGGTCCGGGCACGCCCTGCTAAGCGATCCGGCGAACCTCTGGAACTCGAACACGTTCTATCCGGAGCGCTACACCTACGCCTACAGCGACACCCTGCTCGGGTACGCCCCGTTCGGGATGCTCGGCTCCGGCTTCGAGGCCGCGGTGATCCGCTACAACGTGCTCTACGTGCTGCTGCACGCGCTGGCGTTCCTCGGGGCGTACGCGCTGGCCCGGCAGCTCGGCGCCAACCGCTGGGGCGGTGCGGTCGCCGGGATCGCGTGGGCGTACGCGCCCTGGCGGCTGGCGCACTCCGGTCACCTGAACATCCTGTCCAGTGGCGGGATCGCGCTGGCGCTGGCGATGCTGGCCCGCGGTCACGGCTGGTCGCTACGCCACGGCTACCGGCCGGAACGACGCAAGCCCGGCTGGGCGGTGGCCGGGTGGCTCGTCGCGGCCTGGCAGGTCACGCTCGGCTTCGGCATCGGGCTGCCGCTCGTCTACTTCCTGCTGGCTGCCGTGCTGGTGGCGGCCGGCTGCTACGGCTGGTCCTGGTGGCGCAAGCGGGAGCGGCCACCGTTCGGCCGGCGGCTGCTGATCGCCGACCTGGCCGGCGGCGCCGTGTTCGGCACCGTGACGCTGCTGCTCGGGCTGGTCTACCTGCGCGTGGTCGACCTCAACCCGCAGGCCGTCCGCTCGCTGGACTGGACGAAGATGTTCTCCCCGCCGCTGATCGGGTTCATCACCGCGCCCGGCGACTCGTGGTTGTGGGGGGAACGGCACGCCGCCGCCCGCGAACAGCTGACCTGGCCGCCGGAGATGGCACTGCTGCCCGGCATGACGCTGATCGGGCTGGCCGCGGCGGGGTTGTTCGTCTCGGCGTTCCCGGTGCGGCACCGGGTCGCGCTGGGGCTCGGCGTGACCGGCACCGTGCTGCTGGGCCTGGGCGCCACGCTCGGCGGCGACGGCGACCCCGGCTACCTGACGTTGTCAAACCTCCTGCCGGGCTGGGACGCGTTGCGCACCCCGGGCCGGATGATGCACTGGACCAGCCTGCTGCTCGCCGTGCTGGCGGCCGGGCTGGTGACAGCGCTGGCCGAGTCGTGGCGCCGGCCCGCCGCCGCGCGCGCGTCCCGGGCGGTGGCGGCGCTGGTCCTGCTGGTGCCGCTCGCCCTGGTCACGCTGGAGGGCGTGAACCGCACGCCGCACCCGGTGGTGCCGACGCCACCGGCGGCGATGCGGACCGCGCCGGAACCGATGCTGGTGCTGCCCGCCGGCGGGGTGGGCGACCTGAACTACATGCTGTGGTCGACCGACGGATTCCCCCGGATCACCAACGGGCTCGGCGGTTTCGAGCCGGTCACCCAGGCCCAGACACGGGTCGCCGTGGCGACGTTCCCCGACGCGGGCAGCGTGGCGTACCTGCGCGGAATCGGCGTGCGGTCGGTCGTCGCGGTGCCGAGCCGCGCGGCGGGTACGCCGTGGGAGGGCATCGAGACCCGGCCGGTCGACGGGCTGGGCATCACCCGGGAGGAAGTCGATGGCACGCTTGTCTACCGCCTCTGACGCCGTGGGCACCGGTCCCGCATGCCCGGGCCGGGCGGGGTGAGCGCCGTGCGGTTGTCGGTGGTGGTGCCCTGCTTCAACGAGGAAGCGTCGGTGGAGCGGCTGCACGAGATGCTCAGCGTCGCGTTCGCCGAGCTCACCGATGTGGACGTCGAGGTGGTGTACGTCGACGACGGAAGCGAGGACGGCACGCTGGTGGCACTGCGCCGGCTCGCCGCCGCCGACCCAGCCGTCTGCTACACGTCGCTGAGCCGCAACTTCGGCAAGGAGGCGGCCATGCTCGCCGGCCTGCGCCGGGCCACCGGCGACGCGGTGGTCATCATGGACGCCGACCTGCAGCACCCGCCGCGGTTGCTGCCCGAGATGGTGATGCTCTACCGCCAGGGCTTCGACCAGGTGATCGCCCGCCGGGACCGCCGTGGTGACCGGTTCATCCGGATGGTCGCCTCGCGCTCCTTCTACCGCCTGGTCAACTGGTGGATAGACGTACGCCTGCTCGACGGCGCCGGCGACTTCCGGCTGCTTTCCCGGCTCGCGGTGAACGCGATCCTGGCGATGCCGGAGTACAACCGCTTCTCCAAGGGCCTGTTCTCGTGGATCGGTTTCCGCACCGCCGTGGTGGCGCACCGCAACGAGACCCGGCAGGCCGGGCGGAGCCGCTGGACGTTCGGCAAGCTGTTCAACTACGCGTTCGACGGCCTGCTGTCGTTCAACAACCGGCCGCTGCGCCTGGCGATCTACGGCGGCCTGTTCCTCACGCTCATCGCCGTGGGCTACATGGCCTGGGTGGTCGCGGACGCCGTGGAGAAGGGCATCGACGTGCCCGGCTACACCACGATCATCGTCAGCGTGATCGGGCTCGGCGGCATCCAGATGATGATCCTCGGGGTGATCGGCGAGTACATCGGCCGGATCTACTACGAGACCAAACGCCGTCCGCACTATCTCGTGCAGGAGACCGAGCGCGTCGTCGATGCCCCCGGCCGGACCTCCCGGATTCCGGAGCAGCGTACGGTCACCGGCGAATCGATGGCCGGCGAAACCGGCTGAGCAACCCCGATCGGTGGGTGCCGATAGGCGCAGAATCGTTCTCTTTTCGCAGGTGGCGGGCGGTTGCTATGGTCGCCCGCGACGCCGGAGACCGGCGCCGAGGAAAGGGTTGCGATGGGGCTGATGGACAAGCTCCGGGGCGAACTCATCGACATCATCGAGTGGCTGGACGACAGCCGCGACACGATCGTCTGGCGGTTCCCCCGGTATCAGAACGAGATCAAGATGGGCGCCCAACTGGTCGTCCGGGAGTCCCAGACGGCGGTGTTCGTCAACGAGGGGAAGATCGCCGACGTCTTCACTCCGGGGACGTACACGCTGGAGACCCGCAACCTGCCGATCCTGTCCACCCTGAAGGGCTGGAAGTACGGCTTCAACTCGCCGTTCAAGGCCGAGGTGTACTTCGTCAACACCCGGCAGTTCACCGACATGAAGTGGGGCACCCAGAACCCGGTCATCCTGCGCGACGCCGAGTTCGGCGTGGTCCGGGTACGGGCGTTCGGCGCCTTCGCGGCCCGCGTGGTGGACGCGTCGCGCCTGCTGCGGGAACTGGTCGGCACCGACCCGCAGTTCCGCACCGAGGAGGTGCAGGAGTACCTGCGGCAGCTCATGGTGGGACGCCTCGGCGGCGCGCTCGCCACGGCCGGCGTGCCGCTGCTGGACCTCGCCGCGCACCAGGACGCGATCGGCCGGCGGCTGGCCGCCGTGCTGACCGAGGAACTGGCCGAAGTCGGCATCGCGATCCCCAAGTTCGTCATCGAGAACGTGTCTGTGCCGCCGGAGGTCGAGCAGGCGCTGGACAAGCGGACCAGCATGGGCGCGGTCGGTGACCTGGACCGGTACACCCGTTTCCAGGCCGCGAACGCGATGGAGGCCGCGGCGAACAACCCGGGTGGCGAGGCGGGCGCGGGCATCGGCCTGGGCATGGGCATGGCGATGGGCCAGCAGATGGCCCGGTCGATGGGCGGTGGCGCGGCCACGCAGCCGGCGCAGCTGGCCGCCGCCGAGCCGCCGCCGCTGCCGGGCCAGGCCCAGTGGTACGTCGGCGTCGGCGGCCAGCGCCAGGGTCCGTACGACCTCGGCGCGCTGGCCGAGCAGGCGAACGCGGGCGCGCTCGGCGCGGACACGCTCGTCTGGCGTACCGGGATGGCGCAGTGGCAGCCCGCCGGGCAGGTGCCCGAGCTGGCGTCGGTGCTCGCCAGCGTCCCGCCGCCGCTTCCGCCGCAATGAGCGACACGGCTGTCTCGCCGCCCTCCTACCAGTGCGGGGGGTGCGGCGCCCGGGTCGAGTTCGCACCCGGCACGACCGCGCTGAGCTGCCCGTACTGCGGGCACCGGCAGGAGATCGCCGGTGCCGGCCGGGAGGTGCGCGAGCATGCGTACGCGGAACTGGCGTCGCTGCCCCGCAAGCCGGTGGCGAGCGTCGGCGCGCACACGTTCGTCTGCCCGGGCTGCGGCGCACGGACGGAGAGCGACGCGCTGGCGCAGCGCTGCCAGTTCTGCGCGGCTCCCCTGGTGGCCGACGCCGGGGCGGGTGAGCTGATCGCGCCGGAGGCGGTGCTGCCGTTCGCCGTCGACCGCAACGGTGTGCGGACGGCCCTGGGCCAGTGGTGCCGCAGCCGCTGGTTCGCGCCCGGGAGCCTGAAGAAGATCAGCGAGGCGGAGACGCTGAAGGGCACGTACCTTCCGCACTGGACGTTCGACGCGCGGACCGTGTCGGACTACCAGGGTCAGCGGGGCGAGCACTACTACGTCACCGAGACGTACACGGTGACGGTCGACGGCAAGCAGGAGACGCGGACCCGGCAGGTGCGGCACACCCGGTGGCATCCGGCCGCCGGGACCGTACGCCGGGACTTCGACGACGTGCTGGTGCCCGCCACCACCCACCTGCCCACCGAGCAGTTGGACAAGCTGGCGCCGTGGCCGCTGGCCGAGGCGGCCGCGTTCCACGGTGACTACCTGGCCGGATACCAGGCGCTGCGGTACGACACCGAGCCCGAGGCGGGCCTGACCGAGGCGAAGGCGCGGATGGCTCCGGTCATCGAGGGGGACTGCCGGTCGGACATCGGCGGTGACGAGCAGCGGGTGTCCGCCGTGGACACCACGTACTCCGACGTGTCGTACAAGCTGGTCCTGCTGCCGGTGTGGATCGCCGCGTACCTGCACGCGGGCCGGTCGTACCAGGTGCTGGTGAACGCCCGCACCGGTGAGGTCATCGGCGAGCGTCCCTACAGCACGGCGAAGATCGTGGCGGCGGTGCTGGCCGCGCTGGCGCTCGTCGCGCTCGTGGTGGCGTACGCGATGAACCGCTGACGCGTACGGGCCACCGGTGTGCCGCACCGGTGGCCCGTACGCATCGCGCGAGGGGAGATGTCCGAGCGGCCGATGTGCCGCCGCGCGGGTCCACAGCAGAGTGAGGGCACCACCACCATCGGCCGGGCGGCGACGGAGGGAAGCCCCGATGGACTCACTGCGGAAGACCTCGCTGGTCGCGGGCGGCGCCTATCTGCTCACCTTCGTCTCGATCCCCACCGTCGCCCTGTACGCCCCGGTCCGCGAGCCGGACTACGTCCTCGGCACCACGTCGCAGGCCCCGGTCGTCCTCGGCGGCGTCCTGGAGATGGTCGTCGCGCTCGCCTGCATCGGCACCGCCGTCGCGCTGTACCCGGTGCTCCGGCAGCAGGGCCCGGCCCGCGCGCTGGGCTTCGTCGGCGCCCGGGTGCTCGAAGCCGCCGGCATCCTCGTCGGCGTCGCGAGCATCCTGACGCTCGTCGCGCTGCGGGACTCCGCCGCCGGGCCGGACGCGCTCGTCACCGGCCGGACGCTCGTCGCCTTCTACGACTCGGTGTTCCTGCTCAGCCAGGGCTTCCTGCCCGCCGTGAACGCGCTGCTGCTGGGCACGCTGCTCTACCAGTCGCGTCTCGTACCGCGCGTGCTGCCGCTGCTCGGGCTCGCCGGGGCACCGCTGCTCGTCGCCTCCGACCTCGGCACGCTGTTCGGCGCCTGGGACCGGCTGTCAGCGGTGGCGGCGGTCGCCGCGCTTCCCATCGCGGTGTGGGAGTTCTCGCTCGGCGTCCACCTGGTCGTCAAGGGCTTCCGGCCCTCTCCCGTCACGGCCGGCGCGGTGGAGCCCCGGCCGGTCCGGGACGCCACCGTCTGAGCCCTGTCAGGCCCGCGCGCCGCCGTCGACCCGCAGCACCGTACCGGTGACGAAGGAGGCGCGGTCGCTGAGCAGCCAGGCGGCGGCCTGGGCGATCTCGTCGGGCTCGGCGGCCCGGCGCAGCGGCGTGGCCGCCGCGAGACGGTCGATGATCCCGGGCGACTCGGCGTCCCAGGACCGCATCATCTCGGTGAGCGTGCTGCCCGGGGCGATCGCGTTGACGCGGATGCCCTCCGGTCCGTAGGTGACCGCCGCGGACTCGGTGAGGCTGTTGACCGCGCGCTTCATCGCCCCGTACGCGGGCAGCGCGGGGTTGCCCATCAGGCTGCCGACGCTGGAGTTGTTCACGATCGCGCCGGTGCCGGCGGTGGCCCGGATCGCCGCGACCTCGGCGACCAGGGCGAGCCACGGCCCCTTCAGGTTGACGGTGTAGACGTGGTCGAAGTCCTCTTCGCGCACCCGGTCCATCGGTCCGGGCGGCACGATCGTCGCGCCGTTGTTGAAGGCGACGTCGAGGCGGCCGTACACCTCGACCGTGCGGTCGACCGCGGCGCGCACGCTCGCCGCGTCGGCCAGGTCGCAGACGACGTACTCGGCGGTGCCGCCCGCGGCCCGGACCTGCTCGGTGACCGCCTTCAACTGCTCCTCGGTCCGGGCGGCGAGCAGCACCCGGGCGCCCTCGGCGGCGAACAGCCGGGCCGCCGCGGCGCCGATGCCGCGCCCGGCGCCGGTGATGAAGGCGACCTTGCCGGCGAGCAGGCCGGCGGTCGGGTGGACTGTCGTGTCGGTTCGTGTGGTGTCCATGCCGGCAAGCCTGGGGCCGGTCGCGGAGCCCATCCAGGCACCGGCGGTACCTGGTTACGCTCCGCGGCACGCGGGCACACTGGGGTCGTGGACCGACGTGAGCTGGCAGTGTTCCTGCGCAGCAGGCGGGAGCGGATCGCCCCGGCCGACGTGGGCCTGCCCGCGGGACGGCGCCGCCGCACCCCGGGACTGCGCCGGGAGGAGGCGGCGCGGCTGGCGTTCATCTCGACCGAGTACTACACCCGGCTGGAGCAGGGCCGGGGTCCGCGTCCGTCGCGGGAGGTGCTGGCCGGGCTGGCCCGCGCGCTGCGGCTGTCCGACGCCGAACGCGACCACCTCCACCACCTGGCCGGGGAGCCGCCCGCGCCGCCGCCCGGGCCACCCCGGGAGGTACGCCAGAGCGTGCTGGACCTGCTGCACCGGCTGCCGCAGGCGGCGGCGTTCGTGACCTCGGCGACGTTCGAGGTGATCGCCTGGAACGACCTCGCGGCAGCGCTCATGGAGGACTTCTCCGCGGTGTCCCGGCGGGACCGCAACCTGGTCCGCCGGGCGTTCCTCGGCCCGCACCTGATGTACGGCGTGTCGGACGCGAGCGAGTTCGCCCGCCACTCGGTCGGACGGCTGCGCGCCGCCGCGGCCCGCTATCCGGACGACCCGGAGATGGCCGCGCTGATCGCCGAGCTGCTCGCCGGGAGCAAGGAGTTCGCCCGCCTGTGGGCCTCCCACGACGTCGGCGGTGCGCGGACGCTGTGCAAGACGTTCCGGCACCCGCTGGTCGGGCCGGTGACTGTCAACTGCGACGTCCTCGACATCACCGACCGCGACCAGCAGGTGGTCATCTACACCGCCACGCCCGGCTCCCCCTCGGAGGAGGCGCTGCGGCTGCTCTCCGTGATCGGCACCCAGCGGATGACCGTCGAGCACTGAGCCGCCCGCCCGCGCTGGAACGCCACGGGTGTCCGGGCGGCCTGCGGCACCCGTGGCGTTCCACTCGCTGTGGGTCAGCAGCCGATGCGGGTGGAGCCCATCGCCACGTCGTCGTACCAGAGGGTGTCGGCGCCGCCGCCGTAGCTCTCCCAGCCCAGCTTCAGGTCGGTGAGCTGCGGTCGCCAGGTGCGGTTGTACCACTGGCCGTCGATGTCGTGCGTCGGTACGCCGTCGGCGGTCAGCCCGGTCACGGCGACGCCGTCCAGCCAGGTACGCAGCTGACCGGCAGAACCGTCCACCATGAACTCCAGGCAGGCCCAGCGGTTTGTGGGCAGCGGCACGCTCTGTGCCACCCCGGCCGGGCTCTGCTCGGGCAGCGTGGCGTCGTCGGAGGCGCGGTTCCACTGCAGCGCGCCGTTCTGGCCGCCCAGCCGCAGGTCCCGGTTGCCGTCGGCGGCGTCGGACATGGTGATCATCGTGGTGTGGTCGGTGGGCTGGGCGGTGGTGTGCCGGACCCAGATCCGGGCGTACCTGACGCTGCCCAGGCTGCTGAGGTTCTTCGTGGTCCGGACGAAGACGTGGTTGCAGTACCCGGCCGCGCCGTTGATCCGTACCGCCCGGCTGCCGCTGTGCGTGGTGGACGTGTCGATGGTGGCCGTGCCGGCGCCGGAACAGTCAGGGCTCACCACGCTCCAGTCACCCGACGGCGTCGAGCCGGTCTGGTTCTCGAAGCCGTCGCAGAGCACCGCCCCCGCGCACCCGCTCGGCGGTGGGGTGGTCGGCGGCGGCGTCGTGGGCGGCGGGGTGGTCGGTGGAGCAGTCGTGGGCGGCGCAGTGGTGGGCGGTGGCGTGGTCGGCGGGGCGGTGGTCGGCACCGTCGTGGTGGGCGGCGGTGTGGTCGGCCCGGCGCCGTTGCACGGTACGCCGTTGAGGCTGAACCCGGTCGGCGCGCCGCCGGCGGTGCCGTACGTGCCCTGCACGCCGAACTCGGTCGAGCCGCCGGCCGGAATGCTGCCGTTGTACGACATGCTGCGGGCGGTCACCGTCGACCCGGACTGGCTCACTGTGGCGTTCCAGCCGTTCGTGACGCGCTCGTCCCCGGCATACGTCCAGGTGACGGTCCAGCCGGACACGGCGGTGTCACCCGGTGACACAGTGATGTTCGCGGTGAACCCGCCGGGCCACTGGTTGGGTGTGTAGTCGACCCGGCAGCCCTGTGCGGCTGCGGCCGGGCCGGTGAGCAGGGCCGTACCGGCCGCGGTGACGGCGGCCAGCGCGGCGACGGCCGCCACGAGCGGGGCGGGACGGGCACGGAGAATCGTCATGGGAAGTCCTTCGGCGTCGGACAGGGCGCAGCAGCGCGCGTCCTCGTCGGACGCGGCGGTGCGCGAGGGTGCGGCGCGGCGATGCGCCACGGTGAGTGGTCGATGCGTACGACCGATGTGCCCGGCTCGAAGGTGGCCCGGTCAGCCGCCGGGGTCCGGTTCTCGCGGACCTCGGCGGCGCCCAGCCCAATCTATTTACCGTCGCCTATCCAATCAAGGCCTCCGCCCGCGCGGATGCCCGTCATCCCGGATCGGCGCCCACGCCGCTGCGCAGGGGTTGCCAGCCGTCGCGGTAGCGCACGCCGCCGGGTCGCAGCCGGACCCGGTCGTGCGGCGTACCGGGGACCGGCTCGGTCCGGATCACCTGTGGCCGGTCCACCACGACGCAGACGTCCTCCCCCGGCCACCACCAGCCGCAGGAGCGGGCCAGGTCGGCCCAGGTGTCCAGGTGTCCGGCCTCGTCCGGCCCGTACCGGGCGAGACCGAGCCGGCGCAGCACGTCGTAGTAGGCGATCCACGACGCGTCCTGCTGCCCGTACCAGCACACGGGCACCGGGCCGTCACTTGCGAGCGCCGCACGCACCGGCAGGTAGAACCCGTGCGCGAGGCTGCGGTGCAGCGCCGCGCGTACCCCCTGGTGCAGCACGACGGCGAGCGGTACGCCCCCGTCGAACGCCCGCTGCGGTGCCAGCTCGGGCCACGGCTCCTTGGCCTTGCCCCGGCGCGCGGGCGACAGCTCGGGATCGGTGTGCACGACGCCCGCGCTGAGCGCGCCCCGGAGCTGGGAGACGACCATGGCGATGTCGCTCGCCAGCAGCGGCGTCCGGGGCGGCCGTATCGCCCGGATGCGCTCGTGGAGCCCTTCGAGGGTGGGCCAGCCGCTGACCATAGGCAGCGCCTTGGCCGGCGAGTCGACCCATTCGAAGCGAGGTCGCGGCCGCGACGCCCTCGCGTAGACGGCGGTCAGGCAGCGCTCGGCGGTCTGCCGGTCGGCCGGCTGTGTGGACAGGGCGTGGTCGAGCCATTCCTGGCGGATCCGGACCGCCTGCTGCCACAGTTCGTGCGGGATCTTCGCGGCGTCGTCGCGCCGCGGGGAGGCGCTCATCGCGCCGGGGCGTCGCCGCCCTTCCGGTAGGAGATCATGGAACGACTCTGACCCATGTCTCGGCACCGCTCAAGCGAATTCCGTACCGTGACCGCATCCGCAGTGCCCGGCCAGGAGAGAAGGGAACACCGTTGCCCGTGGACAGTGACCGCTTGACCCGACCCCCTGTCATCACCGCGCAGATGCTCATCCGCCGGCCCGCCGCCGAGGTCTTCCAGGCGTTCGCCGACCCGGCGGTGACCACGAGGTTCTGGTTCACCAGGAGCAGCGGCCGGCTGGAACCCGGCGCCGTCGTCACCTGGGACTGGGAGATGTACGGCGTCTCCACTGTCGTGACGGTCAAGGAGGTGGAGGAGAACCGCCGCATCCTGGTCGAGTGGGATCCGGAGTCCCCCACTCGGGTCGAGTGGCGGTTCCTGCCGGGTGGGGACGACACCACGCTGGTCCGGGTCACCGAGACCGGCTTCGCCGGCAACGCCGACCAGGCCGTGAGCAAGGCGATCGACTCGATGGGCGGGTTCATCATGGTCCTCTGCGCCGCAAAGGCGCTGCTGGAGCAGGGGGTGCTGCTGAACGCGGTCGGCGACGCCCACCCGTCCGGCTTCGAGGAATGACCACGCCGGCCACCGGCGCGAACAGGGGCGGAGCCGGATCGGCTGCCCGGATCGCGGCCACGAGCTGCGCCAGCTGCGGGTAGTCGGCGCGGGCCGCGTGGAGAAGGTGGTCCGCGTCGTTGTGGTTGCCGAGATACGACTCGGCGGCCGCCCGCAGAAGGAGCGCGACGGCACAGAGGTCGACCGGCTCGGCACCCGGGCGGACGTCGAGGAGCAGCGATCGCGCATCCTCGGGCCGCTGGTTGAGCAGATGTGCCAGGCTCATCGCGATCCGGGCGGACAACACTCGCGGCTGCGTCCGGGCGGCGATCCGGGCGAGTTCCGAGATCTCCCGCACCTCCCGGCGTTCCAACGGCGCGCCGGCCACCACCGCGGCGTACAGGTACCACAGCCCGAACTGGACGCTCAGCGTCTGGCCGATCGCGGCGGCGGCTGCGGGATCGGTGCTGCCCGCGCGAGCCAGTGCCGCGAGCCGCTCGGCCTCCGTGATCAGTTCGGCCGACGGGGTGGCTTCCGCCATCAGTCTCTGCTGGTAGGCAGCGAGGGCCAGGAGCGGAGCCTCGTCGGCGCGGGCCTGAATCCCGACCCGGTGGACGTCACCACCCGCTCGGGTGACCGCCCGCAGAGCCCTGATCACCTCCTCCTGGTAGTAACCCGCCCGCAGCCCGTCACGGGCGGCTGCCGGAGCCCGGAGCCAGCGGAGCACGTTCTGGCCGTCGCTGCAGGTCGAACGCCCCGGAAGGAGGAGGTTGGTCAGGCCGAGCAGCGCCCCGACGAACGCGGCGCAGAGCAACGTCAACCGCGTCGACGCCGTACCGGTGGACGTCGACGCGACGGCGAGTGCCGTCGCGACGCACAGGTTGGTCAGCGGGCCACCCAGATTGAACAGCACCATCCGCAGCGGCAACGCCGGCATCGACGGCGAAGGCCGGACCGCCACCTCGTTGCGCCAACCGTTGAACGGCGCGATACGGACCGCGACGACCGGCAGGCGCAGCAGCTTCGCCACGACGAGGTGCCCGCACTCGTGCAGGGCGAGGTGCAGCCACAGCGACGCGCAGGTGAGGCCGGCGGCAGCGATCGCACCCGTCACGGACTCGGTGACGAGCAGCGCGAACGCCGCCGCCTCCACCGCCAGGAGGAGTGACACGGCGACCAGCCGGCGGCGGAGCTTCACCAGGAGAGGGTACGGCCGGACAGGCGGCTGCTGGGGGACACCCACACCCGCGCCCGGCATCACCACGACCCTGCGGTACGGCCTGATGCGGCCGGAGCTGCGTGCCGAGGCCGGCGCCTTCACGGCCGAGACCGTCTGAAGCTCCATTCTCGCTCCGAAGCTGTGTCATCCGGCATGCGTTGACGCCGGATGACACGCTTGCGCCGATGGATGCGTTCGTCTCACAGTTGCCGGCGCTGCTCGGCGTCGTCGTCGGTGCCCTCGGTACGGGTCTGGTGACCTTCCTGTCCACCAGAAGTCAGTGGAAGCGCGGCCAGTCCGTACGGTGGGACGAACGACGACTGGAGGCGTACGGCGAGTTCGCACAGGTGCTCAAGGAGATCCAGGCGATCTCGCTGCGGGTCCTGGCCGCGGCGGACGGCGACAAGTACCGCTCAGGGTTGGACAAGGCCGCGGCGCTGCCCCGGCTCGCCGACGCCGACATCAGGCACACCCTCGCGTGGGAACGCCTGTTGCTGCTCGGGGACGCCGCCACGGTCGCCGCCGCGCAGGACTGGCGCGAGGCGGTCTGGCGGCTGGAGCACCGAGCCCGCGAGGTCGGGGAGACCACCGAGCCGCTGAGCGGCCTCTACCAGCAGGCCAACGCGAGCCGTGATCGCTTCTATGACGCGGCTCGACGCGGCCTGGGCGTGAGAGGCGGATCAGTCGCCCAGTCCGACCGCCTGCAGCAACGCCTCGCATCCCCCGAGGACAACCAGTCCGAGGCCCCCCGCATCTGATCCTGGACTTCGTCCCGCTCCGGGCGCGATGAGTTCGCCCGCCCTGGCCGGTCTGACCGGTGTATCCGATCGAATGCCGGAAACCGGCAGACCGCCAGGAGGGACGAGAACCATGACCGTTGCCGACACCACTCCCCAGCCCGTCGCCCGCGGATTGCACCGGACGCTGTGGGTGCTCCAGGTTTTCCTCGGCGTCTTCTTCATCGTCGCCTCGGCCGGCCCCAAGCTGTTCGGCGAGACGAACGCGGTCCAGACCTTCGAGGACATGGGCTCCGCGCCCTGGTTCCGCTACCTCGTCGGCCTGCTGGAACTGGCCGGCGGCATCGGGCTGCTCGTGCCGAGGCTGGCCGGCCTGGCCGCTGTCGGGCTCGCGCTGCTCATGATCGGCGCCGCCGTCACCCAGGCGTTCATCCTGGACGGCGGCGCGCTGGTCCTCACACCGGTGGTGCTGTTCGTGCTGTTCGTGTTCATCGCGTGGGGCCGCCGCCACTCGATCACCCGGCTCCTCGGACGCTGAACCGGGGTGCGCCGGCCGACCCGTCAGGGCGTCCAGCGCACCCCCGGGTTCACCCGCCCGTACCAGTCGAAGAGGGCCATGTTGTCCCACCCGTTCCCGGTGCCGTTGATGTTCGCCGGGTCCCAGCCGTTGCCGGGGACGGCGTACCAGGTGGGTTCCCAGTAGAAGACCCCGATGGCGCCGGCGTTGCGGGCGGTGTTCTGGACCCAGTCGAACTGCTGGGCCTGCCCGGCCCAGGTCGCGCTGATGCCGTCGCAGGTGGCGTCGCCGCCGATGACGTTCGGCTGGCTGTCCGCGTCGTCCCGGGTGAACGGGTACGCGGTCTCCACGATCACCACCGGCTTCCCGTAGCGGCTCCGCAGGTCGACGATGTTGTTGTAGAGGTTCGCCAGGCTGCCGTGCCACATGCAGTAGTACGACAGGGCCGTCATGTCCCACTGCACACCCTGGGCGCGGATGCCGTCGTAGAACCAGCGGGCGTTGGCGTTGCTGTCGGCGTTCGCGGTGTGGATCATGACGGGGATGCCGCCGCCGCACGCCTTCACCGCGTTGTAGCCCTGCTTGAGCAGCCCGGCCAGGGGGGCGAAATCGTTGTTCACGACCTTGCCCTCGTTCCACAGCATCCCGACGTTGATCTCGTTGCCGATCTGCACACTGTCCGGCAGGGTGCCCTGCCCACGCAGGGCGGCGCAGACGTCGTACGTGAAGGCGTACACGTCGTTGCGCAGCTGACTGAGGCTGTGCCCGGCCCAGGCGGCCGGCTTGTACTGCTTGCCGGGGTCGGCCCAGGTGTCGGAGTAGTGGAAGTCGATCAGCACCTTGAGGCCCTTGGCCTTCGCGACGCGTGCCTGGGCCAGCACCTTGGTCTTGTTGTTGTAGCCACTGGCCGGGTTGTTCCAGACGCGCAGCCGGACGTAGTTGAGACCGACGGACCGCAGGATGTCCAGCGGGTCACGGGCCACCCCGCCCGCGTCGTAGTACTTGGCACCAAGGTCCAGGCTGCGCTGCAACGAGGAGACGTCGGCGCCGCGCATGCTGAGCGTGTTAGCGGCGGCGACCGGCGCGGGCGTACCCCCGACTGTGGTGGTGACGGCGAGGACGACGGCCGTGACGGCACCGACCAGGGCGCGGCGGCGGTGGCGTGTGGTCACAGGACTTCCTCTCAGCCGACAGTGCAGGGGACGCCGTTGAGCGAGAAGCCGGTCGGCGGCGCGTCGCTCGTGCTCCACCGCCCTTGGAAGCCGAAGGTCGCGGAGCCGTTCGACGCGATGACCCGGTTCCAGTCGACGTTGCGGGCGGTCACGGCGGCGCCGGCCTGCCCGACTGCGGCGTTCCACGCGTTGGTGACCTGCTGGTCGCCGGGGAAACCGAACGTGACGATCCAGCCGTCGACCGGCGCCGTCCCGGTGTTCTGCACCGTCACAGTGGCGACGAAACCGCCCTGCCACTCGGACTGGTTCCGGTAGGTCACCCGGCAGGTCGAGGGCGGCGGTGGCGGCGGAGTCGACGTCGTGGGCACGGTGACCGTGTTGGAGGCGATCGACACGTTGCCGGCGGCGTCCCGGGCCCGCACGTAGTACAGGGTGCGCAGCGGCGTCGACGGGGGCAGCGGCCCGGTGTACGTGGTCCCCGGCACGGTCGCGACGAGCGTCGAGGTGAACCAGCCGTCGAACCGGTAGACGTTGTATCCGAGCACGCCGACGTCGTCGGTCGACGGCGCCCAGGACAGCGTGGCGGCGGAGCCGGTGACCTCGCCGACGGTGAGGTTCTGCGGGGCGCTCGGCGGCGTGGTGTCCGGGCCGGTGTCGGTCACCGGAGTGACCACCTTCAGCTCGTCCGTGGCGGGCGAACGGCGGCCGTCGCCGTCGCGGGCCGACACCCGGAACGAGTACTGCTGGCCCGGCTGAATGTAGTTGGTGATCGTCACGGTGGTGACGTCGCCGAGGCTGAGGCTGTAGATCACGTCGCTGAACGCCTGGTAGTAGGTGATGTCGTACCCGACGACGGGGCAGCAGCCGCGCGCGGCTGCCGTCCAGGTCAGGGTGACCGACGTGGTCCGCACCTGGGTGGCGGCCAGGTGCGTGGGCGCGCTCGGCGGGAACGGCGTGGTGCTGGGCGGGTCGGGCGTCCTGGGCGTCGACGTGGGCGTCACAGTCCCGGTCGGGTCCGCGAGGGGCACCGCGGCGCCGCCGGGCGCCGTCGCGGCAGCGGGGTACGCGGTGCCGGCGCCGGCCGACGGCGCGGCGATCAGGGCGGTGACCAGTACCGCGGCCGACAGCACGCCTGCGGCCGGCAGACCCGGCCGCAGGCGGCGGAACAGCGAGGACGACGAGACGGCAGCCATACGTCGACGATGCCGCCAATACATCGATGATCGCCAACATGTCCCACACCTCGGTCGGCGCGGCAACCTCTTGCGAGGTACGACTCCTGCCTGATTCGTCGTTTTCCGCCGCCTATCCGGCTGATCAGCCACAATCGGAACGACAGGGTGAGCCGATGCAGGAGGCCACCGCACGCACGAAGGCTGGACGGGAAGCCGCGATGGCCACCTTCGAGTACCGCTGCCCGCAGGACGGCAACTTCGACGTCGTGATGCCGATCGGCACCGCGGGCCCGTCGACGAGCTGCCCCCGGTGCGGACGCCCGGCGACACGGGTGTTCTCCGCGCCCCGGCTCACCCGCATGCCGGCGGCGCTACGCGAGGCCGTGGACCGGACCGAGCGCAGCGCGGAACAGCCGGAGGTGGTCGGGCGGGTACCCGGCGGTCGCCCGGCGCGCCGCTCGACGAACCCGGCCCACGCCCGCCTGCCCCGATGGTGACCACGAGAAGGGCCCGAGACCGTGCCTGAACTGCTGTTCCCCCTCGACTCCACGAAGAGGTTCACCGACCAGGAGAAGGTCGGGCACAACCGCTGGCATCCCGACATCCCGCCCGTGGCGACGGTACGTCCCGGACAGTCGTTCCGTGTCCACTGCCGCGAGTGGTTCGACGGCGCGATCCACAACGACGACTCCGCCGAGGACATCCGGGACGCGCCGCTGACCCGGGTCCACGCGCTCAGCGGCCCGTTCGCCGTCGAGGGCGCCGAGCCGGGCGACCTGCTCATGGTCGACATCCTCGACATGGGCCCGATCCCCCAGGAGTCAGGCCCGCTGGCCGGCCAGGGCTGGGGTTACACGGGCATCTTCCCCAAGAACAACGGCGGCGGCTTCCTGACCGAGCAGTTCCCCGACGCGTACAAGGCGGTCTGGGACTTCTCCGGCCGCAAGGCCACCTCCCGGCACATCCCCGGCGTCTCGTTCACCGGGATCGCCCACCCGGGGCTGATGGGCACCGCCCCGTCCGCGTCGCTGCTGGCCACCTGGAACCAGCGGGAGGGTGCGCTGATCGCCACCGCGCCCGACCGGGTGCCGCCCCTGGCCCTGCCCCCCGAACCGCAGAACGCGATCCTCGGCAGCCTCACCGGCGCCGACTTCGACCGGGTGGCCGCCGAGGCGGCGCGGACCGCGCCGCCCCGGGAGAACGGCGGGAACCAGGACATCAAGAACTTCACAGTCGGCAGCCGGGTCTTCTACCCGGTGTTCGTGCCGGGAGCCAACCTGTCCCTCGGCGACCTGCACTTCTCCCAGGGGGACGGAGAGATCACCTTCTGCGGCGCCATCGAGATGGGCGGCTTCGTCGACCTGCACGTCGACGTGATCAAGAACGGCATGCAGACGTACGGCGTCGCCGAGAACACCATCTTCATGCCGGGCGACACCCCGCCGCAGTACTCCCAGTGGCTGGCCTTCTCCGGACTCTCGGTCACCCTCGACGGCGAACAGCGGTACCTCGACTCACAACTCGCCTACCAGCGCGCCTGCCTGCACGCCATCGACTACCTGACCCGCTTCGGCTACCAGCCGGAACAGGCGTACCTGCTGCTCGGTGCCGCACCGATCGAGGGCCGGCTCTCCGGCGTGGTGGACATCCCCAACTCCTGCGCGACCGTCTACCTGCCCACCGAGATCTTCGACTTCGACATCCGCCCCTCGGCCGCCGGTCCGACCCGGATCGACCCGGGCAAGGGCGCCCCGAAGGCCACCATGCCCTGAGCGGGTGACCGGGCTAAGGTTCGCGGATGAGCATCCTGCCCAGCGGCGGCGCGCATTTCGCCAGGGTCGAGGCCCTACGCGCCGCCGAACGGCGCCTTCAACGGGCCCAGTTGTCCTCCGACGTCGCGGCGCTGGATCGGTTGATCGACGACCGTCTCGTGTTCACCGGTCCGGACGGCCGTCTCTACTCCAAGCAGGACGACCTGCACGTGCACCGATCCGGCCGGCAGACGATGACCCGGGTGGACGAGGAGGACCTGGCGGTCCTCGTGGCCGGTGACACCGGCGTGACATGGTTCCTCGGCACCGTGGAGGGCACCCTCGCCGGTGAGCCGTTTCTCGCCCGGGTCCGCTACACGCGGACATGGATCCTCGACGAGGACGAGGGGTGGCGCCTGCTCGCGGCACACGTCGGCCCGGCCGGCTGAGGATGCCGTCAGATCGCGGCGAGCGCCCTGGCGATGTTCCACTCGGCGAGGTCCAGCATCCACTTGCGGTCCGGGAAGTCGGTGTCCGCGATCCGCAGTGGCCCTTCGATCAGGGACAGGGTCTGCGCGTACCGGTAGAGCGCCAGCCGGTGGGGATCGAGATCGACCGGACGCAGCGCCGGGTAGGCCTCGTCGAAACGCATCTGCAGCCAGGCATGGTCCCACTCGACGTCGAAGTACGTCAGCCCCTCGAAATCGATCATGACGGCCTCGCCGGCGGCGGTGACGAGCACGTGATCCGGCCCGAGTTCGCCGTGCACCAGCCCGTACTCCTCGCGCGGGGCGACCGCGCTCCGGAGACGGCGTACGCGGGCGGTGATCCGGTGGTGGGCATCGGCCAGCCGAACGTCGCGAGCCGCTGCCGCGTCGAGGTGGCCGAGCGCGCGGTCGACGATCACGTCTTCGGTCCGCCGCGTCTGGGATGCCTCACCTCGGGCGACGGCTGCGACCTTGCCGTAGTGCGGTCCGAAGGCGGTGTGCATGCGACGCAGGGCGTCACCGAGCGCGGACAGCGGCCCGGCGGCGGTGGCCGGATCGTGTTCCAGCAACGCCTCCAGCCGGAGCGCGCCCGCGTCCTCGACGAGCGCGATGTCGGCGTCGAGGTGCCGGCCGTCCCGGTCGATCATCGTCAGACGCGGTACGCGCACACCCGCTGCCGTGAGCGCCTCGTGGCCGGCGGCGAAGAGATCGGCGCCCGAAGCATCCGTGAACGGGTCGTCCGGGACTGCCGGTGACGGTGGCCAGTAGTTCTCGGCCGCGGCCCACACGTACAGCATCACGGTCGTCCGGTCGTCCAGCCGAAGCCGGTAGACGCCCTTCTTGGTGCCGCCGGTCAGTCGGTCCAGGGCGGCGAGGCGCCGGTCGGAGCCGAACTGGTCCGACACGAGGTCGTGCAGGTCGTCCGGCTGCAGGAAGGTCCGCGTCATGGCCGCCTCTCGTCAGACCGAGGCAGCCAGGCTGCCAGACCGGGCAGCGGCACACAACCGAGTTGACGGCCGTCCGGTGCGCCGCCGCCCGGCTGCCGATCAGGCGCGGGTGCGCCGCCGCTGCCGGGTCGACACGACCGCGACGACAGCCATCAGGACCGCGACGACCAGGGACGGCAGGGCGTCCGGCCGGCGCAGCAGCTCCCCCGTCAACCCGGCGTTGTCGAGCTGGTGCAGCGTGCCCAGCAGCAGGGTGGGGACGACGGCGATCAGCAGCCGCTGGTCGGCCGTCGCCACCCACAGGAAGGCGGCCACCCCGGCGATCACCAGGGCGGCGGCGGCGATCCGTGGACCCGCGTCGACCATGCGGAGGCCCCCCGCGGGGATGAGATGCAGGGCGAGAATGCCGGCGGTGACCAGGACGGCGTTGGCCCGGGGCGCCGGCGGCACGTCCGCCGGGCGCCGCAGGCCCAGCACGATCAGCGGCGCGGCGACGACCGGCGCCCACCACTGCGGCAGGCCGTTGAGGAACAGGTACGGCGAGATCAGGCTCGGCACCACCGCCGCGGTCACCGCCAGGACGGCGGCGGTACGGGCGCGACCCGCGACGAGTGCCACCAGCGCGGCGGTCAGCACGAGCTCGTGGACGCCCTGGTTGCGCAGGACGGTCAGGGGGTCCGTGAGCCCGCCGTACTGCAACGCCTCGACGAGGTCGTCCAGGCCGATGAGGACTCCCAGCGCCAGCACCGCCAGGGCGCCGAGGTGGAGGCCCTGCCAGAACAGCACGGCGGCGGGCCGGACGGCGCTGCTGCCGCCGTACACCCGCAGGCCGCCGCGGACGAGCGAGGCCGCCTCCCGGGCGCTGGGCCAGCGACGGGTGGTGGGTTCGTCGCCGATCAACGTGTCGATCAGTTCGTCGGCGCGTTCGCGCCGGTAGCCGGCCGGGTAGGCCCGCAGCAGCATGCGGTAACGCTTCTCCAGGACATCGGAAGTCATGCGGGTCTGATCCTCACGGTGGAAGGTTGACGGGCACCTGCCTGCGATGCGACCCGGCCTGGCAGGCGGTCCATGACCACCCGGGCGGCCTGGGCGAGCCGGTCGGCCTCGTCGGTGAGTACGCGACAGCCCTCGTCGGTGAGCCGGTAGTAGCGGCGGGCACGCCCGTTGACGATCTCCTCGCCGTCGGCGATGACGAGACCCTCGCCGAGCAGCCGGTCGATCACCGAGTACAGCGATCCGGCGGCGAGGGTCACCCGCCCGCCGGACAGCTCGGTCACCCGCTTGATCACGGCGTAACCGTGGAGCGGCCCGCCGAGCAGGGCGGCGAGGACGAAGTACGACGGTTCCCGTAGCGCGGGACGCGATGCCGATCCCATGAGCCGAATATACAACCAACTTGAGTATTCGTCCAAGGTGACTGTTCACAGTGACCCTTGCCCGAATCATCTTAATGATTAAGGTAATTGGATGAGCACATCGACGGACTTCTCGGTGGCGATCTCCGGCGCCGGCCTCTCCGGCCTCTGTCTCGCCCAGTACCTGACGCGCGCCGGCATCGACGTACACGTCTACGAGCGGGACCCGGGCCCCTTCGTCCGGCGGCAGGGATACCGGATCATCCTCGACCGGTACGGGCTGGCGGCGCTGCGTGAGAGCCTGCCCCGGCCGCTGTACCGGCTGGCGCTGGCCACCGGCGACGAGCCCGGCGGGCACCTGCGCTTCACCGACAGGCGGCTGCGGGACGCCTTCACGATCACCTTCAAGCACGACCCGCACGAGACCCGTCAGGTGGACCGGCTGACACTGCGGTCGATCCTGCAGTCCGGGCTGGACGGGCGCATCCACTACGGCAAGGACGGCGTCGCGGTGGACAGCGGTGGCCCGGCCGGGCTGCGGCTGCGGTTCTCCGACGGCGGGGCCGCCGCGGCCACAGTCGTGGTGGGCGCGGACGGCGTCGGTTCGGCGCTGCGCGCGCAGCTCACGCCGGACGCCGACCCGGCGGACACCCCGATGGCAGGCATCTACGGCCGGTCGCCGCTGCGGCGCGACGGCGCCAGCGTCATCCCGGACGCGTTGCGGACCAGCGGGGTCCTCGCCATCGCCGACCGGCCGGGCAGCGCCTTCTTCTTCACCTCGATGCGGTTCGGCGAGAGCCCGCGGGAGGCGTTCACGCGCCTGGCTCCGGGCAGCTACGCCCCCACCGGCGACGACTACGTCATGTGGGCACTGCTGCTCCGGCGGGACGAGTTGCCCACCGGCGTCCGCGGGGACCTGCGGGCGCTGTGGCACGTGGCCGCCCGGAAGAGCATCGACTTCCACCCGCTCGTCCGGCGGCTGGTCGACACGGCCGAACTGGACGCCACGGTGCTCAACCTGTTCGCCACCGGCCGGCGCCCGCACCGGTGGACGGTGCCCCGGGCGACGATGATGGGCGACGCCGTGCACGTCATGCCGCCGTTCGGCGCGCACGGCGGCAACACGGCGCTGCGCGACGCCGCCCTGCTCGGCCACAAGCTGGTCGAGGCCCGAACGAAGGGCACGCCGGTGGAGGAAGCGATCGGCGGATACCAGGACGAGATGGTGCCGTACGCCTTCCACGCCGTCGACAGTGCCGCCAAGCTGATGCACCGCCTCACCGGCGGCGCCGCCGCACCGCACTGGGTGCTGACCCGCGTGCTACCTCGGCTGCACCGGGTCACCGTGCCGGAGGCATGATTGCCCGCATGTCCCACGATTCGGCCCGCGCATCCGCGATCGCCGACCTCATGCGCGCCGGGCGGGAGACGTCGCGGCTGTCCATGGTGTTCCGGTACGCCATCGCGGAGCGGCTGGGCCTCGCGGTGAGCGACCTGGAGTGCCTCGACTACCTGGCGGACATCGGCTCCGCTACCGCGGGGCAGATCGCCGAGCGGACCAACCTCACCACCGGTGCGGTCACCAGCATGCTCCGCCGACTCCAGCAGGCCGGCTACGTGACGACCGAACGCGACCCGGCCGACCGGCGGCGCGTCGTCGTCACCATACGGCCGGAGCGGATCGCCGACCTGGAGCGGCCGTACGAGCGTTTCGCCGAGCGGGCGGGACGGCTCGTCGAGGGCTACAGCGCCGAGGAGGTCCGGCTGCTGGTCCGGCACCACGACCGCCTGCAGGCGATGTACCTCGCCGAGTTGGATCACCTCCGCGACGGCGACACCGCGCAACGGCCCGTCTGAGCCGGCGTCTCGCGCCGCTATCCCACGGTCGCCAGGAAGTCCGAGTAGAACAGGCCCAGGCCGGCGGCGACGCAGACACCGGCCACGATCCAGAACCGGACCACGATGGTGGACTCGCTCCAGCCCGCCAGCTCGAAGTGGTGGTGCAGCGGCACCATCCGGAAGACGCGCCTGCCGGTGGTGCGGTACGAGACGATCTGGATCACCCAGGTCGTGGTGATGATGACGAACAGCCCGGCGATCAGGATCGAGAGCAGCGTCGTACGGGTCACCACCGCGAGCCCGCCGATCAGGCCGCCCAGCCCGAGCGCGCCCACGTCACCCATGAAGATCCGCGCCGGGGAGGTGTTCCACCACAGGAAGCCCACACAGGCGCCGGCCGCGGCGGCCGCGATCATGGCGATCTCCAGCGGGTCGCGGACCTGGTAGCAGTACTCGTTCACGCGGGCGTACCCGTCATCTGCGCACCAGTGCCGGTACTGCCAGAAGCCGATCAGCGAGTATGCGCCGAGCACCAGGATCGACGCGCCGGTGGCGAGGCCGTCGAGGCCGTCGGTGAGGTTCACGCCGTTGGACATCGCCGTGATCACGAAGATGAAGACCATGACCGCGCCGACCTTGCCGACGTCCAGCCAGCTGATGTCGCGGATGAGCGAGATGTGCTCGCTGGCCACGGTCTGGCCGTTGGTGCTGGGCACGTAGAGCGCGGCCACGCCGAACCCGCCGCCGACGAGCGCCTGGCCGAGCAGCTTGCCCTTGGCGGACAGTCCGTCGGAGTTGCGCCGGCGCACCTTGAGGAAGTCGTCGAAGAAGCCGACCGCGCCGCAGAAGACGAACAACCCGAGCAGCACCAGGGCCGTCATGGTCGGCCCCTCCTGCGCGATCTGCCGTTCGGGCAGCGTGGTCAGGGCGAGGTGCCCGGCGACGTACGCGAGGACCGTCGCCACGATGAAGACGACGCCGCCCATCGTGGGCGTACCCACCTTGTGCTCGTTGCTGGCGAGCCCGATCGACCGGATCGGCTGACCGGCCTTCAGCGCGGTGAAGACGCGAACCGCCACCGGCGTGCCGAACAGGGAGATGACGAACGCGACAGCGGCCGCGACGATGACAGCCCTCACCGGCGTACCTCCACGAGCTCCGGATTCTCATCGGTCACGAGACGTGAGCTTGCCATCCGGCGGCGGACGGAGCAGCCCCCTGACCGTCACCACGCCGAGGCTGGCGCGTAGGCCGTAGCGTCGACGGCATGAGAACGATGCTGGTGTCGATCGCGGTGATCGTGGTGGTGGTGCTCGCGCTCGTCGTCTTCGTCGCCCGGCGCGACCGGACGAGGCGCCCGTCGGACGAGGATTCGGCTGCGGTTCGCCAGGCCGGCGCCGACCGGCACCGGCACGACGCGCAGCGGCAGGTCGCGTCGGGCCTCGCCGAGCGGCACCGCAACCCGCCGAGCACCTAGGCACGACCGGCGGTGCGGGCCGGTTTTATCGGTGGCCCCGCGTCGACCCGTCGCGCACGATCACCTGGTGGTCCCACCCGACACCGTTCTCTCCGACCTCCGCGAGGCGTGGCGCCGCACGCTGGCGGGCAGGCTGCTGGGCCTGTACCTGCACGGGTCGCTCGTGACAGGCGACTTCGACGTGAACCGCAGCGACCTCGACCTGCTCGCGGTCCTCACCGACGACCCGGACGAGAAGCTCCTCGACGTCCTCGCCGACCTGCACGCGGACCTCGAGCGGCGGCACCCGCTGTGGGCGGGCCGGATCGAGGTGGAGTACGTGTCACTGGCCGCGGTGCGCGCCGTTTCCGGCCGGGACCACATGATCGCCCGGATCAGTCCCGGGGAGTCGTTGCACCTGCTGCCCGCCACCACCCACCGCGTCGTGACCTGGGCCGCCGTGCACGACTACGGCCGTACGCTGCTGGGACCGCCGGCCGGCGAGCTGCTGCCCGCCGCCGACCCCGGCTTCGTGCGCGCCGCTCTGCGGGACCACGTCCGCGACTGGCCGACCTGGGTACTCGAGATGACCCCACCCGGAGCCCAGTCGTACGCGGTGCTCACGCTCTGCCGGGCCTACCAGCGCATGTGCGACGGGCGGCAACTGTCCAAGCGGCAGGCCGCCGAGCGGACCGCCGCCGCCCTCCCGCGATGGGCGGACCTGATCTTCTGGGCACGCGACTGGTGGTACGACTCCGGCCAGGACAGCGATCCCGGCCGGTTCGACGAGGTCCGGGCGTTCGTGCACGAGGTCAGCGCCGCCATCCTGGCCGAGGAACCCGACAGGCGGTGACACCGCTCCTACTCCTTCAGGCCGATGTTGTCGATCGGCGGAGCGCTGAGCAGCCGCCGGACCGGCCACACCGTGCTCACCAGCGCCAGCAGCGCCGTACCGCCGAGCACCGCCGCCCACCCGAGCGGCGGCACGTACGGGATCGGACTGCCGGTCAGTCCGTTGACGATCGCGCTCAGCGTCAGCACCGCGATCGTCGCGCCGATCAGCACCGCGGTGCCGAGCAGCCCCGCCTGTTCGGCCCGGACCATCCCGCGAATCTGACGCCGGGTGACCCCGACCAGTTGCAGCAACGCCAGCTCGCGGCGGCGGGCCAGTGCCGCCATCACCATCGTGGTGGCCGCCGCCAGCGCCGCGTACCCGACCATCACGCCGATCAGCAGCCGGTTCAGCCAGGCCCCGAGCGCCAGATCGGTGCCGAGCAGGCGCGTACGGGTCGCGGCGTCGAGAATCTCGGTGCCGGGCCGCGCCGCGGCCCACGTGGCCAGCGCGGCGCCGGCGTCCGGGCCGCCGCGGACCAGCACCTCGTCGACGGTGTTCGCCGCCGTGTGCCCGGCGACCGTCTCGGCGGCCACTGTGACGTCGCCGAAACCGAGGCCACGGTCGTAGATCGCGATCACGTCCAAGGTGACCGGGGTGCCGTCGCCCAGCCAGAGCTCCGCCTTGTCGCCGACGTCCCAGCCGGACGAGGACGCCTGCATGGTGGACAGGGCGACGGTACCGGCACCCAGGTCGGCCAGGGTGCCCCTGCGCACGGCGAGGTCCATCGTCGACGTCACGCCGGCCGGGTCGACGGACAGCGCGGCTACCGGCTCGATGCCGCCGAGCGCCCGCACCACGACCTGGGTGCGGCGTACCCCGGTGGCCGCCTGCACCCCGGCCAACTCGCGGATCTCCCGCGCCGCGTCCCCGGGAAGTCCGCCCGGAGCGACGAGCACCCGCTCGGCGAGGGTTCCGGCGCTGCTCTGCGTGGCGGTCTGCCGCTCCAGGTTGTCCTGCAGGAACCAGACCGAGCCGCCGAATCCCACGGACAGCACGAGGGCGGTCAGGACGGTAGCCATGCCCTGCGCGTTCGCCCGCAGGTTGGCCGCGGCCAGGTAGCCGCCGGCCCGCCAGATGCGCGGCAGCACCGGGGTGAGCAGTCGTGCCGCGTACGCGTTGATGTGCGGTGCGAGCAGCGCCACCGCGATGACGAACAGGTAGAGCATGCCGACCGCGCCGGCCAGCGCCCCGGCCGACCCGGCGCCGAGCGTGAACGCCCCGGCGCTGCCGGCCGCCGTCAGCGTCAGCACGCCGGCGATCGGCCGTACCGGGCCGCCACGCCGGGGTTCGACGGCGATCTCGCCGAGCGCCTCGACCGGCTTGATGGCGGTGACCCGGCGTGCGGCAATCAGCGCGGCGACCACCGCCACCAGGACGGCCGTACCGATGGCGGCCGGCACCGCGAACAGACCGCCCGCCATCGGGAAGCCGGCCGGCACGAACCCGCGCCCGACCAGTTCGCCGTGCACCCAGCGGGCGGCCAGCAGGCCGGCCGGGCCGCCGATCGCGGAGCCGGCCAGGGCGAGCAGCGTGGCCTCGGCGACCAGCATGCGGCGCACCTGCCCCGGCGTGGCGGCGACCGCGCGCAGCAACGCCAGGTCACGGCGGCGGTGCCGGACGGACAGCCCGATGGTGCCGGCCACCACGAACACGATCAGCAGGACGACGTACCCGCCGAAGGCTGCCCCGGCCCCGACCAGCAGGCTCTGGGCGGCCAGGTGGTCCGACTGCTCGGCGTTTCCGCGGTCCTTCCCGGCGTACGCCGTGGCGCCGGCCGCCGACGCGATCTCGCGCACCGCGCCGACGTCGGCGCCGGGTGCCATCCGTACGCCGATCGCGTCCACCCGGCCCGGGTGCGCGGACAGGCGAGCGGCCTGCGCGTCGGTGAAGAACACCGCCGCCGAGCCGGTCTCGGTGGTCCCGCTCACCCGGTACGACCGGCCGACCCCACCGACGACCAGGTCGATGCGGCCGCCGGGCGCCACGCCGAGCCGGACGTCGACCACCACCTCGTCGTCGTTCCGCGGCGCGTTGCCCGCCGTGAGGGGACGACCGGTGAAGACGTACGTGTCCCAGCCGTGTCCCACGGCGGCGGGTGAGCCGATCAGCACCCGGTCGTCGCCGGTGACTGCGGTGACGCCCGGCACCCGGCGGATCCGGTCCACCAGGCCGGCGTCCACAGTGCCACCCTCGGGCAGCGTCACCGTGCTCGTGGTGGTCTCGCCGTCGAACTCCCGGAACGTCTGGCTGATCGTGCGGTTGGCGACGACCACGTCGGCGCTCGCCCAGAGCCGCGGCTCCGGGCGGAACCGCAGCCCCGATTCGACGAGCGAGCCCATCGCCACCAGGATCAGCACGCCGACGATCAGGGCCAGCAGGGTCGCGGCGGCGGGGCCGGTGCGGTGCCGCAGCAGGCGGGCGGCGAGGCCGGTCATCGGAGGACCCGCCCGTCCAGCGACGCCAGGTGCTCGGCGATCCGGACGGCGCCGAGCTGCGGGAGGTCCGCGACCATCGCACCGTCGGCCAGCACCAGCACCCGATCCGCGTACGACGCGGCGATCGGGTCGTGGGTCACCATCACCACCGTCTGCCCGTGCTCGTCCACGACCGCGCGCAACAGCGCCAGCACCTCCGCCGCGGTCCTCGAGTCGAGGGCGCCGGTGGGCTCGTCCGAGAAGATCACCTCGGGGCGGGTGGCAAGCGCCCGGGCGATAGCCACCCGCTGCTGCTGACCGCCGGACAGCGCCGCCGGCCGGTGGTGCAGCCGATCGGCGAGGCCGACCCGCTCGACCACGTGGGTCAGCCAGGCCCGGTCCGGGCGGCCGCCGGCCAGGCGCAGGGGTAGCACGATGTTCTCCTCGACGGTGAGCGCGCCGATCAGGTTGAACGCCTGGAAGACGAACCCGATCCGGGTACGCCGCAGCTCGGTCAGGCGCGTCTCGGACAGCCCGGACAGGTCGGTGCCGCCGAGGACCACCCGGCCGTCCGTGGGGCGGTCGAGCCCGGCCGCGATCTGCAGCAGCGTGCTCTTGCCGGAGCCCGAGGGCCCCATCACCGCGGTGAAGGTGCCCCGGCCGAAGTCGACATCGACGCCCGCGAGCGCGGTCACCTGGTTGCGGCCGGTGCCGTACACGCGGGTGAGTCTTTCGACGCGTACCGCCGGCTCGACGGTCTGTCCCATTCTGGTGGCCTCTCTCCGTGTCTTCGGCAGGATCTGCGCGCACCAGAAACGCTATTGAGCTGGGGGAACAGCGACCATCCAGCGGGCTGCCCAGTCCGGGTACAGCAGGCACCACCTTCGACCCGTACCTCAGCGGGCCGGCGTCGGAAGGTGAAGGCGGCCGTCGTGGACTTCGGCGACCTGGTCGACGGCGGTGAGGTTCGTGCGGTCGTGGGTGACCAGGACGGTGGCGGTGCTCTGCTGGTGGGTGAGACGGGTGATCAGCTCGATGACGGCGGCGCCGCGTTCGTGGTCGAGGGCGCTGGTGGGTTCGTCGACGAGCAGGACGGTGGGGTCGTTCATCAGGGCGCGGGCGATGTTGACGCGCTGGCGCTGGCCGCCGGAGAGCTGGTGCGGCCGGCGGTCGGCCTGGCCGGCGAGGCCGACCGCGTCGAGGAGTTCCACGGCGCGGGTACGGGCTCCGGCCGGTCGGCGGCCGTCGATCTGGGCCATCACCTGGAGCTGCTCGGCGGCGGTGAGGGAGGGCAGCAGGTTGGGCTGCTGGAAGACGATGCCGATCTTGTGGCGGCGCAGGTCGGCAAGTTCGCCCCGCGTCATTCCGGTGGTGGCGGTGCCGTCGATGGTGACGGTGCCGGAGTCGGGGGTGATGAGGGTCGCCGCGACCGCGAGGAGGCTGGACTTGCCGGAGCCGGAGGGGCCGATCACGGCGGTCAGGCTGCCCTTGGGTACGTCAAGGGTGACGCGGTCGAGGGCGGTCAGGCGGCCCTCACCGTCGGGGTAGGTGAGGGTGATGTCGGTCAGGTTCAGGCTCATCGGGCGCTCCCCAGGGCGGTCAGCGGGTCGACGGAGGTGATCCGGCGGATGGCCAGAGCGGCGCCGAGGGCGCCGAGGACGACGATCACGGCCGCGGGAAGGAGGACGGTCACCGGGGTGAGGAGGAACGGCACCGTGGACCCGGCGACGAGGGCGCCGAGCGCGGCGGCGATGCCGGTGCCGAGCAGGGTGCCGCCGGTGAGCAGCACGACGGCCTGTCCGAGGGCGTCCTTGAGAAGGTTGGCGGTGGGGGCGCCGAGTGCCTTGAGCACTGCGACGTCGCCGCTGCGCTGGATGGTCCAGACGGTGAAGAAGGCCCCGATGACGAGGGCGGAGATGGCGAACAGGAAGCCGCGCATCAGCTGTAGCGAGCCGTTCTCGGAGGTGTAGGAGCCGATCGCGGACAGTGAGTCGGAGACGGAGACAGTCCTGGTGCCCGCCTGCCGGTCGGTGGCTCCCGGCTCGGCGTCCGAGGTGGTGGTCAGGGCGACGACGGTGGCCGTCTGGCTGCCGTCGCCGGTGCCGGCCGGAGGCGCGATCCTCTGCCACACGCCCAGGCTGATCCACACCACGGGGGTGTGGCTGAAGGAGGCGTCGCCGCGTACGGCCGCCACCGTGAGTCGCTGCCCGGCCAGGGTGACGGAGTCGCCGGCCTGCACACCGAGGTCGTCGGCGGCCTTGGTGGACAGCACCGCCGAGCGGTCGTCGATCCGGCCGCTGTCGGGGGCCAGGCGGGAGCCGGACTGGACGCCGAAGGCGGAGACCCCGACGCTCCTGTTCCCGGCGGTGGCCCTGGTCGTGGTGATGCCCAGCGGTTCGGCACCGGTCACGCCGGGGGCCTCGGCCCACTGCCGCCACTGCTTCTCGGTGACAGTGGAGTTGGAGTACGACACGTCCTGGCCCTCGCCGGGCGCCTGGAAGGCGATCCTGTCGACGGGCAGGTCGGTGATGGCGGAGATGTTCTGCCGGCCCAGTCCGGCCGTCAACCCGGACAGCAGCCCGACCAGCAGGGTGATCAGCACGATGACGGTACCCATCAGGGCGAAGCGCCCCTTGGCGAACTTCAGGTCTCTCCAGGCGACGAACACGGCAGTGGCCTGTCCTTTCGGCGGTGGAAGCGGTACGACTCCACGATCGCGGCCGGCGCCCGTGTCCGCGTCTGGCCTAGGGCGGCACTTCGCGGGCCGAAGGACGGCGCCCGGGTTCTAACTTTCGATAGAGGCCCTCGGGGCGCCGGCGTCGGTAACGTGGGACGCACTGTGAGCACCGCTGCCCCTGCCCTGACCCCGACCACCCGAGCCCTGGCCTGGTGCCTGCACCTGCTGATCATCGGCCTGCTCGTCCTGGCCGCCGGCCGGGCGGTGGCCGACGACCGGCCGCACGCCGGCTCGATCGTTGCCGTGGCGGTGGCGTGCGGTCTGGCGTACGCCATCGGGCCGCTCCTCCCCCGCATCCGGTGCTCGCGGCGGGCCGCCGCCTGGTGGCTGGCCGCCGTCGGGGCCGTGTGGCTGGTGTTGCTGGGCCTGTCCCCCGACGCGATCTGGGTGGCGTTCCCGCTGTACTTCCTCCAGCTCCACCTGCTGCCGCGCCGCGCCGGCCTGGCCGCCGTGATCGTCACCGCCGTGGCGGCCGTCGCCGGGTTCGGCGCCCACACCGGCTCCTTCACCCCGGCCACGGTGATCGGTCCCGCGCTCGGTGCCGCCGTCGCCGTCGGGGTGGTGTGGGGGTACCAGGCCCTGTATCGGGAGAGCGAGCAGCGCCGGCAGCTGATCGAGGAACTCACCGCCACCCGGGCCGACCTGGCCCGCGCCGAGCACACCGCCGGCGTGCTCGCCGAGCGCGAGCGTCTGGCCCGCGAGATCCACGACACCCTCGCCCAGGGCCTGTCGAGCATCCAGCTGCTGCTGCGCGCCGCCGAGCGCGCCCTGCCCGGCCGGCCCGGTGCCGCCTCGGGTCACGTCGACGCGGCCCGTCAGGTCGCCGTGGACAACCTCGCCGAGGCCCGCCGCTTCGTCGCCGCGCTCACCCCGCCCACCCTGGAAGGCACCACCCTGGCCGGGGCCCTGGAACGCCTGTGCACCACCACCAGCGCCCGCCACCGCCTCACCGCCCGCTTCCACCTCGTCGGCGACCCCGTATCGCTGCCGACCGCCCACGAGGTGGCGCTCCTGCGTATCGCCCAGTCCACAGTCGCGAACACGGTCCGCCACGCCCAGGCCACCACCGCCGAGATCACCCTCAGTCATCTCGGCGACCGCATCGCCCTTCACGTCGTCGACGACGGGCGCGGCTTCGACCCGGACCACCTGCCCGCCCCCGACGTAGACGGCGGCGGCTTCGGCCTGGCGGCCATGCGCGCCCGCATGGCCGCCCTCGGCGGCACCCTGGCCGTCGCATCCGCGCCCGGCCGGGGCACCGCCGTGACCGCCGAGCTTCCCCTCACCCCGCCCACCAGCACCGAGCCCGAGGGCCGCCCGTGACCGACGACGTCCCCATCCGCCTCCTTCTGGCCGACGACCACCCGGTCGTACGGGCCGGGCTGCGCGCCGTGCTGGAAACCGAACCCGGCCTGGTCGTCGTGGCCGAAGCCGCCACCGCCGAGGAGGCAGTCACCCGCGCCGCCGCAGGCGACATCGACGTCGTCCTGATGGACCTGCAGTTCGGCAAGGGCATGGGTGGCGCCGAAGCCACCGCCCGGATCACCGCCCGCCCGGATGCGCCGCGTGTGCTGATCGTCACCACGTACGACTCCGACGCCGACACCCTGCCCGCCATCGAGGCCGGCGCCACCGGCTATCTCCTCAAGGACGCCCCACCCGAGGACCTGGCCGCCGCCGTCCGCACCGCCGCCGCCGGACGCACCACGCTGGCGCCCACCGTCGCGAACCGGCTGATGAACCGCCTGCGTACGCCGGCCACCACCCTGACCCGGCGCGAGACCGAGGTCATCGCCCTGGTCGCCGACGGTCTGTCGAACCACAGCATCGGCACCCGCCTCCACCTGACCGAAGGCACCGTCAAGTCCCACCTGGCCCGCATCTACGCCAAGCTCGGCGTCGAGTCGCGTACCGCCGCCGTCGCCACCGCCACCGAACTCGGCCTCATCCGCCGCTGACCCCGGGCAGGTGCGGGTCGTCGGCCAGGCCGGCTGCCGGCGTCAGCGATTGAGCAGGTCACGGCCGGGGTAGTGGCCCTCCTCGCGGAAGATCAATCGGCGGCCGGGTCCCGGCCTGTCCGGCGAGAGGGGTACGACCGGTGCGGACCTGGGTGCGCGACGCCGTCGGGCGGTTGCGCGGCGACGGGATGACAGTGGTCGAGCTGACCGCCGCCGCTGTGGTCGCCTGGATCGTGGCGGCGCTGGTGATCCGTCACCCGGACCCGTTCTTCGCACCGACCGCCGCGCTCGTCGTACTCGGCGAGTCCCGCGGGCGACGGCTGCGGCAGACCGTCGAGATCCTGCTCGCCGTGGCAGCCGCCGTCCTCGTCGCGGAGCTGCTGGTGTACGCGCTGGGCCCGGGCACCGAGACGGTCCTGCTGGTGCTGCTGCTGACCACCACGACGCTCGTGGTGATCGGGGCCCGACGTGCCCTGGTCGTGCAGGCCAGCGTCTCGGCCATGTACCTGGTCGTGGTCTCCGCGCCGAACGGGACGCTGATGCCGTTCCGCTTCGTCGACGCGCTCATCGGCGGCGCGGTGGCGCTCGCCGCCAGCCAGCTGATGGCCGCCCGTGACCCGCTGGCACCACTGGTGGCCCAGGCCCGGCGCAGCTACACCGACCTGGCCGACCTGCTCGACCAGGTCAACGCGGCACTGAAGGGCTGCGACGAGGACGCCGCCCGCGCCGCGCTGGACCGGGCGCGGCAGGTGGACGACTGCGTCGCCGAGATGCAGGCCGCGGTGCTCGCCACCGGCGAGACGCTGCGGCTGGGACTGCGCCGCCGGCACCTGGGCAAGCTCGCCGAGGTGGAGGCCACACTGCGGCAGCTCGACTACGCCGCCCGCAACATCCGCGTGCTGGCCCGGGCCGGCGTGACCCTGACCCGCCGGCACACCGCCACGCCGCCGGAGCTGGCCGCCGCGATCGGCGCGCTGACCTCCGCCGTACGGTCGGCTGGTGAGGCCATGGCCCACGACCTCACCGGCGCCGACGCCGACCGGCACGCGCAGCGGGCCGACGCGGCGGCGCTGGAGGCGGTCCGGATCGCCGCGGGCCTGCTGCGGACCGACCCGCCGCTGCCGGTCACCATGATCGTCGGGCAGATCCGGGCGACAGCGATCGACCTGCTGCGCGGCGTCGGCCACGACGACGTGACGGTGCTGGATCGGGTGGACGAGGCGCTCGGCCTGAGCCGGGGGTGACACGTACGCCGCCGGTCCGCTCAGCGGTGGTGGATCGGTGTGTCGAGGTCCGTCAGCCGCCGCCCGGAGCCCCCCGGCGGTCAGGGCGACGCGGTTCGGCACCTGCGGCAGCGGCCCCATCGCGATGTCCGCGGCCCGGGTCAGCAGCAGCGGCTCGACGGAGCCGACAGCCGGCAACGATTGGGCGGCACCGCTGATGATGTCGTCTACACCTGGCAAGGCCATCCTCCGTCCCGCAGCCTGGCGGCCACGTGGGAGCAAGCTACGGCCGCGTCAGCGGCCTCCCCTTTGCCTGTCGGGTTGGGGACAGCCTTGTACACGGCGACTTTGTTCGCTGCCACCAAGTCAGCCGCTCGGAAAGTCTCAGTCCATACAGATTGATCGGGCTCCGGCCGAGCCTGGTGCGATCGTTTACCGTCAGGTTGTTGCCTCTGCCGCTCCCGTGGTCCGCCCCTCTGTGGCCGACGAAGGCGCCCCTCAGAGAGAACACCCACGCCAGAAGCTGCCACGGCCACCTTTGACAGCCGTCCTACGCCCGCTCGTACCCTCGCAAGGCAGCAGCGGCGCGGGCAGCCTTGGGCGGCGTGCCGCCGCCCAAGATCCTTTTCCTCCGGGCCCTCGGCATGTCGGCATGCAAGTTCGTCACCTTCAGGTACTTGGTCCGTTATCAGTCACCGGGGTTGCGACGGGATCTGCACGCTGGGACGATTTATACCAATGCATCGATCCGTTGGGAGGAATTCCGTTGATTCGTCGTGCCATTGCCCTAACAGTTGCGGCCCTGACTTCAGTCCTCGCAACCACCGCCATCCGCACTATGCCCGCTCATGCCGCGACAGCATACGCCAGCTGCAACAACGATTGGGTCGCCGTGAAGAACTATAACAAGATCCCCGTTTACAGTTCTTATAGCAGCACCAAGGTTCTTCGGGGGTATCTTGTGCGGCATACGATAATCGCCTGCGAACGCCCCATGACCCTTGGCTCACGGTATAACGGTTGCGGGGCCACCAACGCAAACGCCTGGCTCTATGTCGTCGATACCATCGAGACAGGTCTCGTGGGCTGGACCTATGCGACCTGCTTGGAGGATTAGCACTCCAGCCGCAGTTGCCTGATCTAACGTTTCAGCAGCTCACGGGGATGGCTGACGTCGGAGTGGCGGCTGCCGTGTAGCTGCGGATGTCGATGCTATCCGGCGGACGGGTATGCGGCCGCACCGTCTGTCTGTTGTGGTTGGTCGTAAGGCGGGCAGGCTCCCGTGCTTGTGTTGATCGATGAGATCGTGGGCTGGCGGGCGGGTCTGGATGATCTGCTGGCGCGGTTCGCGCACCGGTTCGGGCGTGCGAAACCGCGCCGGCAGGCGCTGGCGTACCTGGTCGGGTTGCTGTCGCCGCTGGCGAGCAAGATCGGCTGGACCCTCGCCGAGGCCGCCGGCGATACCACGCCGAATCGGATGCAACGGCTACTGAACCGGTCCGCGTGGGACCCGGACGCTGTTCGCGACGACTTGTTCGCCTACGTGTCCGAGCACACCGGCCATGACGACGGGGTGTTGATCGTCGACGAGACCGGGTTCCTAAGAAGGGGGTCAAGTCCGCGGGGGTGCAGCGCCAGTACTCCGGCACGGCCGGGCGGACGGAGAACTGCCAGCTCGGAGTGTTCCTGGCCTACGCCAGCCCGGCCGGGCGCACCCTGATCGACCGGGAGTTGCATCTACCCCGCCGCTGGTGCGACGACGCTGCCCGCCGCGAGGAAGCCGGCATCGCCGCCAGCGTCGGGTTCGCCACGAAGCCCGCGCTGGGCCTGCGGATGCTCGAACGTGCCATCACCGCCGGCCTGTCGGCGAGATGGGTGACCGCTGACGAGGCATACGGGCAGGGCTCGAAGTTCCGGACATGGCTGCAGCAGCAGCGCATCGGTTACGTGCTGGCCGTGCCCTGCAACCAGCGGGTCCCGACCACGGTGGGCAGTTCCCGTCCGGACGTCCTCGCCGCAAACGCGCCGGCACTGGCGTGGAAGCGCACGCACCACTGGCCACCGCACGATCGATCTCGGATACCGTGGCTCGGCTGCGATGTCACACTGCCGCAGTGGAGCGCTTTCGGTGTGCGGGCTGCGGGAACACGCTGAGCGTCCCGGTCCGGTTGGTGGAACTGCCGGCGGCGCCGCACTGGTCGGTCCTGGACTGCCACCACGTGAATCCACCACTCCTGGATCCCGGCGCGTACGCGATCGACGAGGCCGCCTACGGCCGTGATCAGCTCACCGGCACCTTCGTCCTCTCACCCGGCGACGTACGCGGGACGCGCTTCGTCCATGACCGTGTCCGCACGGGCTGCTGGTCGCTGGTGGGATGGATCCCCTGCGTCGCCTGTCAGGGCTGCGGGGCCGTGGTCGCCTCGCGGGCCGACGACTGCAGGATGGCCCAGGAACTACGCTTCCATCCAGCGATGGTTGTCCGTGAGCTGTGTGACGACGGCCCAGGCGGCCGGGGCGTCGACCCTTTCGCGCTGATCGCCGACTGGGACCGCCCCGCGCCCGACACCAGACGACACCGCTGGATGCCCGAGCCGACCCGCCCTCGTCCCGAACTCGTCGCCACCCGCTGGGGCGGCCGAGGCGTGCGGGACGCTCTCTTCCGGGACGATCCGCCGGCCTGACCCGGCCGCGCCTGACCACCTCTGCCGCCCCTCAGGCGTCGGCGAGCAGCCGGTTGGCCAGGGCCCGTACCTCGTCCTTGAGTTCGTCCGGTCGGTCGATCGTGAACGACCAGCCGAGCCCGGCGAGCATCTGCGCCGCACCGTCGAGCCGTTCGGCTCGGGCGGTGAGGCGCACTCCGCCGGGCACCTCGGTGAGCGTGCCGACCGACTGCGGGATCCGTCGCTGCGCCTGTTCCAGGCTGGTGTGCAGCACCACGGAGATGTCGTGCGCGTACGGCACTGCTGCCAGACCGGTGAGTACCTGCGTGGTGGGATCGAAGCCGGCCGGGATCTCGAACCTGCCCGGGGTGGGGCGGGCGGTCCCGATGCGGTCGAGCCGGAACGTCCGTACGGCCCGGCGGTTGTGGTCGTGGCCGGTGACGTACCACCGGCCGGCGTGGAAGACCAGCCCGTACGGGTCGAGCCGACGCTCGGCGGACTCGCCGCGCCAGGTGGTGTAGGTGATGTCCACCGGTTGCTGATGTCGGGCTGCGTCCGCGAGCACCAGCAGCACCTCGATGCCGGCCGGAGCGGACTTCCGGACCCGTGCGGTGAAGTCCACGGTCTCCAGCAGCGAATCGATCCGCCGGGCGAGAACGGCCGGCAGCACCCGGCGGATCTTCGCGGTCGCGCTCTCGGCGGCCGCGCCTTCGGCGGTGACCAGCCCGGCCCGGCCGGCGGCCACGAGCCCGAGCATGACGGCGACCGCCTCCTCGTCGGTGAGCATGAGTGGCGGCAGCTTGTATCCGGGCGCGAGCCGGTATCCGCCGTAGCGACCGCGCCGGGCCTCGACCGGGATGCCCAGGTCGGCGAGATGCGCGGCGTATCGGCGGACCGTGCGCTCGTCGACGCCCAGCCGACCGGCCAGGTCCGTGACGGTGAAGTCGCCGCCGGCCTGGAGGATCTCCAGCAACGCCAGTACGCGCGCGGTCGGCCGGGTCACAAATCCCTACTTCCAATCCGGGCGGAACCTGTCCGGTATTGATCGTAGCGTGTCAGGCATGACGACCTTCGTACTGGTTCCGGGGTTCTGGCTCGGCGCATGGGCCTGGCGCCCCGTCACCGCCGCCCTGCGCGCGCACGGCCACGAGGTGTACCCGCTGAGCCTGACCGGCCTTGGCGAGCGCGCCCACCTGGCCCGCCCGGACACCGACCTCGACGTCCACGTCACCGACGTGGTCAACCTGCTGCGCTACGAGGACCTGCACGACGTGGTTCTCGTCGGGCACAGCTACGCCGGCGCGGTCGTGACGCCAGCCGTTGCCGACCGCATGACCGACCGCATCGCCCAACTGGTGTTCGTCGACACCGGCCCGCTGCCCGACGGGGCGGCGAACGAGGACTTCAGCCCGCCCCCGGAGCGTGAACGCAACGCGGCGGTGGTCGCCGAACACGGCGACGGCTGGCGGCTGCCGCCCCCGCCGTGGGCCGAACTGGCGGCGGGAGCAGCAGACGTGGATGACTCGGTCGTCGCGTTGCTCGATGAGCGGTCGGTGGCACAACCGTGGGCGACTGCCACCACCCCGGTACGGCTCACCGGGGCGTGGGAGAAGCTGCCCCGCCTCGGCGTGCTGTCGAGCTTCACCGCCGAGCAGGCACGCGAGATGGCCACCACCGTGCCGCTGTGCCGGCACATGGCCGGCGATTCGTGGCGGTACGAGGAACTGCCGACATGGCACTGGCCGATGCTCAGCCGGCCGGACGAGCTGGCCCGGATCCTGCACGAAGCCAGGCCGACGGCATAGCCCGCGGTGCCCGGGCGACCGTACCCGGGTCACCCGGGCACCGACACGGGGGAACCATCGGGTGGGTCCAGGTCCCTTAATGAGGTATGGGCTTGCTTCGCAGAGCGGAACCTGTCGGCTACGAGGAATTCGTCGCCGGCCGGTATCGCGAGATCGTTCGCTTCGGCGTGCTGCTGACCGGTGACGGACGGCTGGGTGAAGACCTCGCCCAGGAGGGTCTGATCGCGGCCTACCGGTCGTGGCACCGGTTGGGCGTGCCGGAGGGGCGGCCGGAGGCGTACGTCCGCCAGGTGATGATCCGTGCCGCGATGCGGGCCAGGCGCCGGCGTTGGCGCGACGAGGTGCCGACCGGGGAGCTGCCGGACGCGTCCCGTGGTGGGTTCGCGGATCAGTCGGATCTCAGCGTGCAGGTGCTCGCCAGTCTGCGGCGATTGCCTGCCGACCAGCGGGTGGTGCTCGTGTTGCGGTTCTGGGCCGACGCCTCCGAGGCCGAGGTGGCGCAGACCCTCGGCGTCGCGGTGGGAACGGTCAAGAGCCGCACGTCCCGTGCCCTGGCGGCGCTTCGCGCCAGCGGTCTGTTCGCCGAATCCTCCAAGGAGACGCCGTGAATCCCACCCACGTCAGCGAACTGCTCGACCGCGTAGCCGCCTCCGTGACGCCGGCCGAGACCGATCCCGCCTCCCGGCTGGTCCGCCTCGGGCGGCGCAGCGTGCAGCGCCGCCGTCGTGCCTTCGGAACTGCCGGCTCCGTCGCCGTCGCGGCCGCGGTCGCGGCCGTCGTGGCCCTGCCCCAGGTGAGTGCGCCCCCGAAGGGGTCCGAGACCGCGGGGGCCACGGTGAGCCTGGGTGGCCTGTCCGTCGCCGTTCCGGAGGGCTGGCGGACGAGCGAGGTCACCACCCTCGATCCCTGCACCGCCGAGCCGCACACCGTCTACCTCGCCGCACAGTGGGATCCCCGGGCCACGCGACCGACGTCTGTCCCGCCCGGGGCCGCACCCTTCAGGTGCAAGTCGGATGGCCAGGCGTGGATGGCTGTCGTGCAGCAGGGCGTCGCCGCGGCCGTCAGCCCGAACCGGCTGGTCGTCAAGGACGGGCAGCTGATCCAAGTCGATCAGCCCAACCAGTACGCAATCCCGTCCGTGTGGACCTACCGCGCCTTCAACGACGAGATTCAGGCGACGACGGCCTTCATCTCCGGGGACGAGAAGGGCCGCGAGCAGCTGCTCAAGCACGTCACCTGGCCCGCCGGCCCGGCGGCCCCGGCCTCCGGCGGCCTGGTGCTGCCCGACCGCATCACCAACGCCACCACCGAGGCGCCGCCCACAAACGGCATGGTCGTCGCGACGGACGCCGAGACGCTGAACCAGATCCGGACATCCCTCGCCGCGCTGCGCGACCCCGTGCCCGCAGGAGAGGAATGCACACTGCAGAAGCCCGGCGCGGTCGGAATCAACCTCGGCGAAGTCACAGTGATGCTGGGTGACGCGACATGCCCGCAGGCGATCTCGACCGGCGGCGGTCGCGTCCGGATCGCGGCCGGGCTGGGCAAGGAACTGCTGGACCTCATCGTGGCGAGCGACCGTGCCGCGACCGAGCGGGCCACAAAGGATTGACCGAACCACTCCCGCCTGCGGCGGGGGTTTCCGGCCCGCACCGTCGCCACGGCGACGACACGAGAGCGACGAGTACGGCGGCGAGCACCGGACCGACCGCGACCGCACCTTGATCCATAAGAGCATTCGACCAGCCGGCGCCCCCTCAGATGTTGGAGCCGTCCGGCGGCAGGCCGGGCGGTGGCTGGGGGGATCCGCCCCGGCCGGCGGCCGGTGGACAGGACATGCCCAGGGTGTAGGCCGTCATGGACAGCGAGCCGTAGGCGTAGCCGTCGACGAGGACCTCGGTGTCGGGGGTGTCCGTGGCGGCGGCCAGACCGGCGAGATACAACGCGGGGATGAAGTGATCCGGTGTCGGTACCGCAAGGCGGAAGTCCCGGTGGGCGTCGAGGGTCGCGTACTCGCCCGGGTCGGTCAGCATCCGGGCCTTGGCGTCCTCGTCGAAGCGTCGCGCCCAGTCGAAGCCGTCGTCGGTCAGCGCCCAGTCCATGCCGCGCAGGTTGTGCACGACGTTGCCACTCGCCACGATCAGCACACCGCGCCGGCGCAGTGGAGCGAGCCGGGCGCCGAGTTGAAGGTGGTAGTCCATCGCCTTGTCGGCGTTGATGCTGAGCTGGACGACGGGAATCGTCGCGTCCGGAAAGGCGTGCATCAGCACCGACCAGGTGCCGTGGTCGATGCCCCAGCTGTCGACGTCCGCCCCGACCCAGGTCGGATGGACGACGTCACTGACCTCCTCGGCCAGCTCGGGCAGCCCCGGCGCCGGGTACTGCACCTCGAACAGCTCCTGCGGAAACCCGTAGAAGTCGTGGATGGTCCTCGGCCGGGGCATCGCGGTGACGGCCGTGGCGTTGATGTACCAATGTGCGCTGACCACCAGGATCGCGCGGGGACGCGGCACCGCGGCGCCGAAGGCTCTCCATGCGGAGGTGTACCGGTTCACCTCGAGGGCGTTCATCGGGTTGCCGTGGCCCAGGAACGCCGCGGGCATCAAGACATCCAGGGCCGGATGTACGTCTGAAGGCACGTGAACACGATAGTGCCGCCTCCAGCGGTTCCGGCCTGAATCACGCTCCCCGGCAGGCTGCCCATTCGGGCGGCTGCCGAGTGACTCCTGGCGATGGGACCATGAGCGGGTGACGCCCTTCCGCATCGATGTGCCCGAAACCGTCCTGGACGACCTGCGCGCTCGGCTCTCGCGGACGAGGCTCGCGCCGGCCGCCCCGGGACAGCCGTGGGCCGCCGGCACCGACCCCGGGTACCTGGCGGATCTGGTGCGGTACTGGCTCGACGGATTCGACTGGCGTGCGGTCGAGCGTGCCCTCAATCGGCACCCTCAGTTCGTCACCACGATCCGAGGCACGCCGGTCCACTTCGTTCATGTCCGCTCGGCATCGCCCGACGCCACGGCGCTGATCCTCACCCACGGCTGGCCCAGCACGTACACGGAGATGCTGCCCCTGGTGTCCCGGCTCGCAGACTTCGACCTCGTCATACCGAGCCTGCCCGGCTTCGCCTTCTCCGGAGCGCTCGCCGAGGGCCCGACGACCGAGGCGGCCGTCGCGGACGTGTGGGCCGAGCTGATGACCCGTCTGGGCTACGACCGCTTCGGCGCCTACGGTGGCGACATCGGATCCGGCGTGACGACGTGGCTCGGCGCCCGCCACGCAGATCGGGTCATCGGGGTCTTCTCGCAGCACATCAAGTTCCCGCCGGCGGACCGCAGGGGCGACCTCAGCCCGGCCGAGGAGGCGTTCGTCGCCATGCTCGACGCGAAGGCCCAGGATGACTGGGGCTACGGAATCATCCAGGAGACACGGCCCGACACCCTTGCGGCCGCGCTGAGCGACTCGCCGGCCGGACTGGCCGCATGGATCGTCGAGAAGTACCAGCGCTGGAGCGACTGTGGCGGTGACATCTCCCGCCGGTTCGGCTTCGACGAGCTGCTGACCACCGTGATGCTGTACTGGGTCACCAACTGCATCGGCACGTCCTTCCGGCCCTACCGTGACGACCACCTGGCCCCGCATCTGCCGATGGTCGACGTGCCCGCCGGCATCACGGTCAGCGTGGAGGACGCCGGCCTGCCCCGGTCGTTCGCCGAACGCACCTACGCCGACCTCACCCACTGGCGCGAGCCCAGCGTCGGCGGCCACTTCCTCGCCCAGGAAGAGCCCGATCTGCTCGCTGCCGATCTGCGCGCCTTCTTCAACGCACTGCGGTGATCCAGAAGCCCAACCGAACGCCGCGCCACGCAGGCCACGACGCCCGAGGCGGCCGACGGTGAACTGCGCGTCGGGGCCCTCAAGTGGTTGGGTGCGAGAGCGTCACGGCAACCACTGGTCCGATCGCAACGCTGAGCAGGTAGGCGAGGTTGAACAGACCCAGTGCTTCGGCCCGGTGGGAGGCGGATACGACGCCGGCCGCGTGCAGGGCGAGTACGCCTTGGCCGGTCGCGGCGGCCAAGGAGCCGAGCGTCATCGCCGCGAGCAGCAGCGGTACGGCGGTGGTGATCGCCGCCAGCAGCAGCGCGGCGGCGCCGGTGACGAGCAACGTGGCGGCCGCGACGCGGCGTGACACTCGCACGGATGCCGCGACCAGGAACCCGGAGCAGACGCCGCCGATCAGGTAGGGCGCCAGCAGCACGATCCCGCTCCGGGTGCCTGCCCATCCCGCGTGCTGTCGCAGCAGGTCCGGCGCGGCGTAGAGCAGGGCGAAGTTCCCCACTCCCAGCGCGAAGGCCAGCGCGCACGCCGCGAGGAACCGGCCGTTCCGTGCCACCGCAGCAGGCACGAAGCCGTCCGGACGGACCTTGGTCCGGAACACCAGCAGAGGCAGCAGTACAACGGTGGCCGAGCCGGCCACCAGCGGCCGGTGCGGAATGAGGACGGCTGCGGTGACCAGCACGGCCAGGATGGTCATTCCGAAGACGTCGAACGGCGCCGGCACCGCGTCCGGTGAGGTGGTGCCGCGGCGAGCCGCGGGCACGGCGAGCACCGCCAGCAGCGGCAACGCCAGTGCCGCCTGCCACGAGGAGACGTCGGCGATCAGTGCGCCGGTCAGCGGACCGGTGGCCCCGACGACCGCCAGCGACGCGGCGACCACGCCCATCTGCCGGGCCGAGTCGGCCAGTTTCATCGCGGTCACGGTGAGGCCGGCGGACCCGAGTCCCTGCACCGCCGCACCGGCCACCATCGCAGGCACGCTCGGGATCAGCACGAGGATGAGCGTCCCCGCGGCCACCAGCGCGGACGCGACGGTCAGGACCGCTTGTACGCCGCGACGGGCGAGCAGCGCCGCCAGCAGCGGTGTCCCCAACGCGATCCCCCAGCCGAAGGCGGTCACACCGGCGGTCGCGGCCTGTTCCCCGCTACCCGTCGCGCGCGCCAGGTCGTCGAGCAGCAGTGCCGGTGCGGCAATCCCGAACGACAGCGGACCGGCCAGCAGGGCGAGCCAGGGTGTGGCCACCCGCCCTGGTGCGAGCTGCCTGTGGCGGGAAGCGGCTCGGCGCCGCTGTAGCTGATCCATGTCGTTCCTCCGGTGTCGGCTGGATTCAGCCTGCCGGGGGCTCCTTACCACCGGCTGATGACCGGCTGACGTACGCGTCGGTGACCCCGCGCCGTTTCCCGGTGAGCGGACCGGTGGTCGGTGGACGTTCGCGGGGCGGGACAGCCGGCTGGCTAGTGTGAAGCGATGAGGTTCGGAGTGCTGGGCGACGTCGCGGTGTGGACGTCGGACGGCACACCTGTCGCCGTGCCCGGCCTCAAAGTGCGTGGTCTGCTGGCTGACCTGCTGGTTCACGAGGGACGCCCGGTGACCGCCGACCGGTTGATCGAGGATCTCTGGGGTGACGAGGCGCCCGGCAACGCGCTCGGGGCGCTCCAGACCAAGGTGTCGCAGTTGCGCCGCGCACTGGGGGCGGGCGAGGCGGGTGGCCGTGCGCTGGTCGAGTCCGGGGAAGCCGGCTACCGGCTGCGGACGCCGTCGGAATCGGTCGACGCCGGACGCTTCGCCGCTCTGTTGCTACGTTCGGGCGCGCAGCGGGAGCCGGCTGTGCGGGCCGCGACGCTGACGGAAGCCCTGTCGCTGTGGCGCGGTTCCCCGTACGCCGACTTCAGTGACGAACGATTCGTCCGCCAGTCGGTCGAGCGGCTCAACGACCAGCGCCTGACCGCGCTGGAGGAGTTGGCCGAGGCCCGGCTCGATCTCGGTGAGCACCATCTGCTCGCCGGGGAACTGACCGACCTGGTCGCACGCCACCCGTGGCGTGAGCGACTACGGGCCGCGCACCTGCGCGCCCTGTACGGCTCGGGACGCCAGCATGAGGCACTGTTCGCCTACGAGCAGTTCCGTCGGCAGGTGCGCGACGAACTCGGCATCGATCCCGGTAGAGAGTTGGTCGAGCTGCACGGGGCGATCCTGCGCCAGGATCCCGCCCTCCAGCCGCCGGCACCGGCGTCGAGTCCGGCCCGGACCAATCTGCCGGCGCCTCTGTCGCCTGGTCCGTACGGCGGGCTGATCGGGCGCGACGCGGCCGTCGAGGCGGTGCGGGAGCGGCTGACGAACGAGCGGCTGGTGACCCTGACCGGTCTGGGTGGGGTGGGAAAGAGCAGGTTGGCGATCGAGGCCGCTCGTGCGCTGGGTGACACGTTCCCCGCTGGAGTGTGGCTCGTCGAGCTGGCCGGCCAGCCGTACTGCGGCGACCACGCGACCTGCGCCGAGATCGTCGACATGGTGGCGGCGACGCTCGAGATCCGGGACGACGGCCCGCCCGGCCTGCCCGGTGATCGATCACCGCGCGAGCCGATGGACCGGCTGGTCGCCGCGCTGCGAGGCCGGCGAATGCTGTTGCTGCTCGACAACTGCGAACACGTGGTGGCGCCGGTCGCTCAACTGACCGAGAAACTTCTCGGCGCCGTGGCCGACCTGCGCATCCTGGCGACGAGCCGCGAGCCGCTGGGGATCCCCGGCGAAGTCGTCTTTCCGGTGCCGCCGCTGGGCCTGCCGGAGCCCGGAGCCGGCGCGCGGCAGGTCGCCGAGGCTCCGGCGGTTCGGCTCTTCGTCGCCCGCGCCCGCGCCACCGAGCCGGGGTTCACCGTCGATCAGCGGAACGCGGATGTGGTCGCCGTCGTCTGCCGGCGTCTCGACGGCGTACCGCTGGCGCTGGAACTGGCCGCGTCCCGCCTGGCCGTTCTCGACCCGGGCGAGCTGGCGGCACGGCTCGACGACCGCTTCCGGCTGCTGTCCTCCGGCCGGCGCACCGCGCCCGCGCGTCAGCAGGGGCTTCGCGCCGTGATCGACTGGAGTTGGGAGTTGCTGTCGCCTCCCGAACGCGCGGTGCTGCGCCGGCTTGCGGTCTTCGCCGACGGCGCCACCCTGGCCGCCGCCGAGCAGGTGTGCGGGGGCGGGCAGGTGGCATCGGACGAGGTCCTCGGTGTGCTGGCACGCCTGATCGACAGATCGCTGGTCATGGTGCGGCACGGCGAGGGTCCGCGACGCTTCCGGCTGCCGGAGACGGTGGCTGCCTACGGTCTGGAACAGCTCGACCGCGCCGCCGAACTGCCCGCGACTCGTCGCCGTTACGCCACCTGTTTCGCCCGTCTCGCCGAGCAGGCCGCCGGACGGCTACGTGGTCACGATCAGAGTCGCGCGCTACGCGAGCTCGACGCCGAGAACGCAAACCTCCGGGCGGCACTCGACGTAGCCGCCACCGACGGTCTGGCCCGCGTGGGCTTGACCCTCGCCACCTCGTTGTCCTGGTACCGGCTGCTCCGGGGTCGGTTCGGAGAGGTGAGCCGGTCACTGCGAACGGCGTTGGACATCGTCCCGAGGAGCGAGGACGACGTCGCACCGGACGGCCTGCGGCGACATGCGCAGATGTGGCTGACCGCTCTCGCCACCCGGGACGGCGATCCGACCGCTCCCCGGCAGCGGATCCTGGAGAGCTACCAGGACACCGAGGGGCCGGAGAAGGCGTTCGCGCAGTGGTTGTTCGCCTCCATGATGCTCGGCTCCGGAGATCCGGGCGAGGCCGCCGCCCTGGTCGACGCGGCGCTGGCGGCGTTCCGCGCCGGCGGGGACCGGTGGGGCATCGCCGCCGCCTGCGCCATCCGGGCGGACCTCGCGCTCGTACTCCGCAGCGACCTGCCCGCCGCGCAGCGTGACTGCGAGACCAGCCGGTCGCTGTTCGAGCAGGTGGGCGACCGCTGGGGACAGGTGCATCCGACGAGCCTGTTGGGAACCCTGGCCGAGATCCACGGCGACTACGATCGCGCCGCCACGCGCTATCGGGAGGCGCTGCGCATCGCCGAACACCTGCGGCTGTGGACGTCGGTGTCCCGGCAGCTCGCATGCATCGGCCGGCTCGCCATGTTGAGAGGCGACCTCGACGAGGCCGCCGTCAGTCACAACCGCGCGCTACAGGTGGCCCAGGAACAGTCGAGCCCCTCCGCCGTCGCCTTCGCCGGCACGGGCCTGGCAATGATCGCGCGACGGCGGGGCGACCTCGACGCCGCCGAGACCCAGCAGCGGGATCTGCTCGACTGGAACCGCCGTGCCGGCTTCCTGCCGGGCTGCGCGCTCGCGCTGGCCGAGTTGGGGTTCATCGCGGAGCACCGCGGTGATGCCGTCCTCGCCGAGCGCCACCACCGTGAGTCGCTCGACGCGGCGCGCGCCACCGGGGATCAACGGGCGATCGCCCTGGCTCTCGAGGGCCTTGCCGGGGCCATCAGCCTCGGCGGTGACAGCCGCCCCGCCGCGCGGCTGCTCGCCGCGGCACGGACGCTGCGCGAGGCCGCCGGAGCGCCGCTGCCTCCCGGCGAGCAACACGACGTCCAGCGCATCACCGTCCGCCTCCGGGAGGCGCTCGGCAGCGACGAACTCACAGCCGAGATGAGCCGCGGCGCACAGCTCGACCTCGACGAACAGCCGTTCAGCGGCGTCGGTAAGGGGATCGTCAGCGAACGGTAAGCCTGCTCGGCACGGTTGACCGAGAACCGAGCCGACCCAGGAGGCACCATGCAGACCGATGCCAGGATCGCCGTCATCTACTACTCCGCCACCGGCACCGTGCACCGGCTCGCGCAGGCATTTGTCGACGGAGCCGCGGACGCCGGCGCGGAGGTCCGCCTGCGCCGGGTGGCGGAGTTGGCGCCGGAGCACGTCATCGATGCCAAGCCGCAGTGGCGAGCCCACCTCGACGCCACTGCCGACATCCCGGTCGCCACCCTGGACGACCTCCGGTGGGCCAACGGGTACGCCTTCGGCACGCCGACCCGTTTCGGGAACATCTGCTCCCAGCTGCGCCAGTTTCTCGACACCACGACCGTCCCGTGGCAGGCGGAGGAACTGGCCGACAAGCCGGCGACCGGCTTCACCGCCACCTATGAGGAACACGGCGGCCAGGAGGCGACCCTGCTCAGCCTCTACCAGACCTTCCACCACTGGGGGTCGATCATCCTCCCCACGGGCTACCTGAACTACGACACCGCTCACGCCGCCGGCGGAAACCCGTACGGCGTCAGCCAGGTGGAGAGCCGCGCCGGCCGGGATCCGGAGTACGCCAGAGCTGTCCTCGAGACGGCCTGCTTCCAGGGCGCACGCCTGACCCGGATGGCAGCCGCTCTCGCCGCCGCCCGCACGGACAGCAGGCTCGGGTAGGAGCCAGGCGGCCTTCGCCGATGCCGGCGGAATCCATCGGCGTGGAAGCGGTGCGGATGCGGGAAGTCAAGGACCCGGGTGGGGCCGCGGGCCCGTCGCCCGCCGCCTCGCGGGCGGTCACCACGAAGGTGTACGGAGTGTCAGCGCTCAACCGGCCAGGTCATCGGGTGCCTGTCGGGGCATGCGCCGAAGGTGATCGTGGACAACTGATGCGGGGCGCCGCTTCCTCGCCTAAGCTGCGTTCCATATGCATCGACACTGATCAATGATAGGTGATGGTGGGGTCGAGGCCGACCCCACCAAGCATTCACCGACTCCGATTGGAGTACCCGATGACCTGGCGTCCAACCATCGCCGCACTCACCGGCCTGTGCCTGGCGCTCACCACCGCACAAGGCCCCGCCGGTGCCGCACCCCCGGCATCTCGGGACGCCCCTCATGTGAACGTTCACACCTACCCGTTCACCGGCCCACCCGGCGCTCCACCAGGAGTCTGCCCGGAGGGCGCCGCGTACGGCCCGCCCCTGCCGGCCGGCCTCGTGTCCGCGACGAAGATCCAGAGCGGGTTCTCGTTCCTCGAAGGACCGGTCTGGATCGCCGACGGCGGCTACCTGCTGATGTCGGACATGGCCGCGGCCACCGGGCCGTACAACGTGCAGCCCTCCACGATCCGCCGGTTCACCCCGCCCGCGACCTTCGACACCTTCATCGCCGATGCCGGAAGCAACGGCCTGGCACTCAGTCCCGACGCCCAGCAGATCATCGCCGCCACCCACGACCAGCGGAACGTCTCCGCATACCGGCTGAGCGACCGGACCCGCAGCACCGTCGCCGCCGACCACCAGGGCCGGGCGTTCAACTCACCAAACGACGTCACGGTCCGGTCCGACGGCGTCGTCTACTTCACCGACCCCAACTTCCAGCGCGGCAACCGACCCGACCAGATGAGCGGACGTACCAGTGTCTTCCGCGTCTCCGGCGGCCAGGTGTCGCTTGTGGACGACCGGCTGCGGCAACCCAACGGCATCGCGCTCTCCCCGGACGGCGGCACGCTCTACGTGGGCGCCTACTCCGAGAACAAGATCTACAAGTACGTCGTCCAGCCCGACGGCAGCACGGGCGCCCGCAGCGTCTTCGTGAACTACCTCGGCGGTCCCGACGGGGTCACCGTCGACTGCGCCGGCAACGTGTACTGGGCCTCCGGCTCGGACGGGCTGATCCACGTCTACTCGCCCGCCGGCGCGCAGCTCGGCACGATCCGCTCCGGCGGCACCGGCACCACCAACGTGGCGTTCGGCGGACCCGACCGGCAGACCCTCTACATCACCTCCGGCCGGACGAACGATTCGGGCCTGTACAGCGTGCGGCTCAACGTCCCCGGCTACCCGTACTGACCAAGAAGACCCGGGAAGGAAAGCATCCGTGCGGATCAATCCTCGCCAGTTCCGACACCGCGTACCGCTCGCCCTGCTGATCTGCGCCGGCACCATCCTGACCGGCGTACCCGCCAACGCCGCGACGGCCGCGCCGGCGACCGGGAGCCGGCCGACGGCCCGGCTCGCCGCGGACACCAGCCCGCCCACCCGGCCGACCGGCCTGCGCAGCACCCGGCTGACCTGCCAGTCCGTCACGCTCGCCTGGTACGCCTCCTGGGACAACGTCGGCGTCGCCTTCTACGACATCTACCACGACGGCCAGCTCGTCACCTCGGTCCCGGGCCGGACGCGGACCGCAACGCTCAGCGTCGTGCAGGGTGTCACCTGGGGCTGGTACGTCAACGCCCGCGACGCCGCCGGCAACGTCTCGCAGGCCAGCTCCACGCTCTCGGTCACCCCGCCGTTCTGCCAGCAGGACACGTCTCCGCCCAGCACGCCGACCAACCTGGCCGCGACGGTGAACGGCACGGACGTGACCCTCACCTGGTCGGCCTCCACCGACAACGTCGCGGTCACCGGCTACACCATCCTGCGCAACGGTACGGCGGTCGGCTCCACCACCGGCACCGCCGGCAACCCGCCGGCGACCACGTTCACCGACACCGGGCTGACGCCCGACACCGACTACCGGTACACCGTGACCGCCCGGGACGCCCAGGGCAACGCCTCGGGGGCGAGCGCCGCGGTCACCGCGCACACCGGCTCGGGCTGCACGAGCCCGATCTGCGGCGCCACGGCGATCACCACCGAGAGGGACCTGCCGTGGGGCCTGGTGCAACTGCCCGACGGCACGGTCCTCTACGGCCGGCGCGACCTGTTCGACATCGTCGCCATGAACCCGGACGGCACCGACAAGCGCAGCATCGGCACCGTGCCGAACGTGGCCGGCACCAGCGGCGAGGGCGGCGTGCTCGGGCTGGCCGTCTCGGCCACCTTCACCACCGACCGTTGGCTGTACATCTACCACACCACCACGACCGACAACCGGATCGTGCGCATCCGCTACGACGGCACGCTGCAAACCGACACCAGGCAGGTGCTCGTCACGGGAATCCCGCGCAACAAGTACCACAACGGCGGCCGGCTGCGTTTCGGCCCCGACGGCAAGCTCTACGCCGCCACCGGCGACGGACAGGATCCGGACGTGGCCCAGGACACCGGCAACCTGGGCGGCAAGGTGCTGCGGCTCAACCCCGACGGCACCGTGCCCGCGGACAACCCCTTCGGCAACCACGTGTGGAGCTACGGCCACCGCAACCCGCAGGGACTCGCCTTCGACTCCCAGGGCCGGCTCTTCGAGCAGGAGTTCGGCAACAACGTCATGGACGAGACCAACATCATCGTCAAGGGCGGCAACTACGGCTGGCCCGCCTGCGAGGGCACCTCCGGCGACTGCGCCAACCCGAACTTCAGGGCCCCGATCCGGACGTACCCGGTGGCCGAGGCCTCGTGCAGCGGCATCGCGATCGTCCGGGACGTGCTCTACATCGCCTGCCTGCGTGGCAACCGGATGTACCGTGCGGAGATCAGCGGCAACACGCTCACCAACGTCCAGCAGTACTTCGTCGGGACGTACTTCCGGCTGCGTACCGTCGAACCGACCCTCGACGGCAACCTGTGGCTGACCACGAGCACCGGCGGGGACAAGGACAGCACCCCGAACAACAGCAACGAGAAGATCCTCAAGGTGACCCTCGGCGGGGCGACGTCGGGCCCCACGAGCTGAGGGCGAGCCGGGGATCCGGCACCGCCTGCCCTCGGAGGGTGCCCACGTCGCGCGGGCACCCTCCGAGCGGTCCGGGCCGGTACTGCGGCGGACCGCCGCCGGAGTGTCGACGAGGCAGCAGGTCAGGTGACGCCGATGTTCAGGTAGAAGTGGCCGAGCTTGAGCGACAGAGAGGCGCCTCCGAAGTGGTGAATGACCAGGGCCAACAGGATTACGATCAAGATGCAGACGACGAGCCAGATCAGGGACCACACGAACCTCGGGATCCCGTAGCGACCGACGCGAGCCATCAGGCTCGCCCCCTCGGCGTTGGCGCTGCAGCAGGCGCCGCCACGCATGGCCTTGTCGGCTGTTGATAACTGCGCCCGACGCTAGCGGACGTCTCCATGCCCCCTCCTTCATCGAGGTGTCCGCGAAACTTCCCTACCGAGGCTCGCGTCAAACTGGGGGCGGAGCAGCTGACCATCGGCCCGGCCGGGACCTGCCAGATCCGGTAACCGGCTGGCAGCCGCCGACCGGACACCCCTGGCTTGGCATCCCGCGCGTGGGCGAGGTCTCACGCCGAACGGGCGGCGCTACGCCTGAGGGGTCCAAGTCTGATACGGCCAGGTGCCGGCGGCACGAGCCCGGTCCACCAGCTCGGGCGCCCGGGTGGTGACCTCGATGGCGAGCTGTCCTGCATACCCGGCCATCGCTTCCGGGTACGTCCGCAAGGCAACCAGCAGTCGCCCAACTGCGCTGAGACGTTCGACGGCGATTCGCCAGTCCTGACGGTCGACGGCGAGGGCGGCGGTGAGCAGCAGTGTGTTCGCATACTCCCAGGCTGCGCGCTGGTCCAGCACGGCCAGCTCATGACGGATAGCGTAGGCATGTTCGGCCAAGGGCGCCGCGGTCGCTGTCTGCTGGCGTTCGAGCATCGCGGCGGCGAGATTGTGCAGGGCCGTGCCGAGGATTCGACGCAACCTTGGGTAGGCCGCGTCCGCGTCCGCGCAGCGGTCGATGACCTCGGACAGCAGCATGATCTGGTCTTCGTCACGTCCGGTGGCTTCCGCGACCACGGCGGCGTCGACCATGTGAGTGACCGCGTCGGCCAGCGCCTCCCGCTCGGTGGCAGTCCCGCGTAGCAGGCCCTCGTGCCGCCGGACGGCAACGACCACGGACAGCCAGGCAAGGTCCCAGGCGTCGTCGCAGTGGCCGATCCGGTGCCGGAGCATCGCCCGCTGGTAGAGGGCCGCGGACCAGAGGCGCCGGACGTCCCGCCGGGCCGGGTCCGACGTCGCCCCGTCGTACAGGCTCAACTCGTCGGCGAGCTCGGCGAGGACGCGGTCGGCCTCAATGATCTGATCTGCGTCGGCCAGAGAGATCCCTTGATCGAGCCGGGAGGCACAATCGGCGATCACCGACGGGTCAGCGGGCGGGCGGTTGCCGGGTGCACGGCCGGTCACCCGCGACTCCGCCGCCAGCCGAGCCGCGAACCCGCCGGCGGTAACGCCGGATGGTGCGGGCTGGGCCAGCAGGTCCAGGTAGGAGCGGCGGATCCGCCATGCGCCCGAGTCGGGCACCACGAGGTTTGCCGGCGCGGCTTGTCGCAGCTGCGCCAGCGACGCCTCGATCCGCTCTAGTCGCTTCTGCGCTCCGGAACCCTGGAACATCTGTTCCACTGAGTACTGTTCGGTCAGCGCCACCCGCATCAGGTCCGGCCGCCCCAGACTGCTGGCGACCCGCGCGAAGATTCCAAGGGCATCCGCCAGGTCGATCACGGCGGCCGCCTCGCCCGTGTCGCGGGCGAGCCCACGCTGCAGGTCGACCATCTCTGCGGCCAACGGTCCCAGGACGGAGGGGTCCGTCCCGAGTCTCAGGGTGACCAGCCCAGTCAGTGCTGCGGTCCGAGCGCGGCAGGCGTCGAGGCCGTCGGCGGGCCGGGGCGCGACCAACCGCCACACCCGTTCGACGACATCGCGCCCGCGATCGACGAGCCCGATGCCGGCCAGGATCTGGCCCGCCTGCACGGTGCGGACCACGGCATCGGCATGCCAGTCCGGATCGGAGAGCAGATCGCCGGCGAGCGCGATGACCTCCTCGGCCTGTCCCCGCAGCTCAGTGACGTCACCGCCATCGGCGAGCCGTTCCTGAGAGAGGTTCAGAGTGGCGCGGCCCAGAGCGTGCAGCAGACGCCCCGGATCGCCCAGACCACGGGCAGCGGCAACCGCCTGCTCAACGGCCGCCCGGGTGTCCGGGCCGAGACCGGCCCGCGCGGTGATCTCGTCGGCGGCGCTGAGCAGGCGGTCGACCTCGGCAGGTTCGCTCATCACACCTCCAGTGCTGGACGACGAGTTGCCGTGACCAGCTGCGTGCCCGCACTGAGCACCGCGAGCAGCAGTCGACCGATCATGAAACCCGAGGCACCGCCCGCCCCGGCGAGGCAAACCCCGCGCAACGGCGGCGAGCCAGCACGTCGCGATCCGCGCTCATCCACCAGTGACGTGATACGCCGTGAGGGCATGTCGCACTTCTACCAGGAGCCAGAGGAGAGAAGAAGAAGGTCAATGCGGTCTCGCGGATGCCATGAAGTTCTG
>NZ_JADKYQ010000066.1:0-201 GCF_015354395.1 Micromonospora sp. ANENR4 | reverse complement strand
GTGCCGGTGGGCCGACGTCAACGGCGACCGGTCCCGCACGGAGGTGCCCGAGCTGGGCCCGGCGGGCACGGCCGGGCATCTGGTGGCCTGCCATCTGTCGGCGGGGGACCGGGAGCGGATCTACCGCGACGAGGTCGCACAGGTGGGGGTGGCCCGATGAGCACCGAGACCGAGCCGCTGCTGTCCGTGCGCGGCCTGACC
>NZ_JADKYQ010000065.1:0-209 GCF_015354395.1 Micromonospora sp. ANENR4 | reverse complement strand
CTCCAGTGGTTGGGGCACGGTGGAGCAGATCACCGACCCTGAGTACTCGACGACGGCGTTCCTGAAGGGCCTGAAGCAGGTCGACGGCTGGCAGGACATGCCGCTGACCAAGGCCGCCCAGACCGTCCAGGTCAGTGCTTACCCGGACCACTACGCCCAGTGGGAGCAGCAGGCCGCCGACCTCGTCGCCAAGCACTGGAACAGCTAAG
>NZ_JADKYQ010000064.1:0-237 GCF_015354395.1 Micromonospora sp. ANENR4 | reverse complement strand
GCCGTTGGCGATGCCGCCGCCGTTGCCGCCTGCGGTGTTGTCGTCGACGTGGGTTTCCTCGACCTTGAGGATGCCCTCGTTGTAGATGCCGCCGCCGTCGCCCTGGGCGTGGTTGTCGACGACCTTGCTCTCCTTGAGCCAGGTGCGGCCGTAGTTGGCGATGGCGCCGCCGTCACCTTCGGCGTTGTTGTCGACCAGCTTCACGTTGTCCAGGTAGGCGCTGCCGCCACGCTCGAC
>NZ_JADKYQ010000063.1:0-273 GCF_015354395.1 Micromonospora sp. ANENR4 | reverse complement strand
CGTCAGACCGCGCACCGACAGCAGCGGCTCGGCCGCGAGCCGGGCTGCGTCGCCCGGGCCGCTTACCGCCCCCGAGGCGCCCACCACCGGCGCCTGTCCGTTCGCCACCACGTTCATCGGGCCACCCCCACCTGTGCGACCTCGTCGCGGTAGATCCGCTCCCGCGCCGCGACCGGCAGGTGACACGCCACCAGATGCCCGGCCGCCCCCGCCGGGCCCAGCTCGGGCACCTCCGTGCGGGACCGGTCGCCGTTGACGTCGGCCCACCGGCAG
>NZ_JADKYQ010000062.1:0-276 GCF_015354395.1 Micromonospora sp. ANENR4 | reverse complement strand
GGACGCTGCTGGAACAGGCCCTGCGAGTCGTGGTCGTTACGGTCACCCAGGTGGCCCAGGTTCTCCAGCTTCGACTCCTGCAACGCCGTCGCGATCGACACCACCGCAGCGCGCTCGTCCATGCCGGCCTTCTTCGTCGCCGCGATGATCGCCTTCACGTTCTTGGTCTGCTCGTCGTTCAGGTCGATGCGCGACTGCTCACCCTGCACACCGTGCGGGATCAGCTTGTCACCCTGCACGCTCACACTCACCGGCTTCGCCGCGGGGGTGGTGTCC
>NZ_JADKYQ010000061.1:0-276 GCF_015354395.1 Micromonospora sp. ANENR4 | reverse complement strand
CGACACCACCACCCACACCAAGCCGGTTGCGGCCACGGTGCAGGGTGACAAGCTGATCCCGCACGGTGTGCAGGGTGAGCAGTCGCGGATCGAGCTGAACGACGAGCAGACCAAGAACGTGAAGGCGATCATCGCGGCGACGAAGAAGGCCGGTATGGACGAGCGTGCCGCGGTCGTGTCCATCGCCACCGCGTTGCAGGAGTCGAAGCTGGAGAACCTGGGCCACCTGGGTGACCGTAACGACCACGACTCGCAGGGCCTGTTCCAGCAGCGCCC
>NZ_JADKYQ010000060.1:0-311 GCF_015354395.1 Micromonospora sp. ANENR4 | reverse complement strand
TTCGGCGGCGGCATCTTCAACGGTGAGTGGCTCATCAAGATCGAGGACGGCTTCCTCACCCGCGACCACGACAAGGACGACAACGCCACCCTCACCATCCGCGACACCGACATCAAGGGCAACACCGCCCTCAACGGCGGCGGCATCTTCAACAACAAGGCGAAGATCACCCTGACCAAGACCCACGTCACCAAGAACACCGCCACCGACTCCAGCAAGCTCCACCGGGTCGCCGGCGGCGTCCTCAACAACGAAGGACGCGTCAAGCTCGACGACAAGTCCCTCATCAGCAACAACGACCCCACCAACTG